>DATJYZ010000158.1:0-18047 GCA_035499355.1 Burkholderiaceae bacterium
CGCCTCGAACACCTTGAGCTGGCGCAGGGTGGCGTTCTTCATCGCCGCCACTGTGCCATCAACGATGACTTATGGAAACCATCAAAAACTTTCAGTTTCCTTGATGGATCGGCCTGCCTAGCATGGCCATGGCAGACGAGAAGGGCACACGCAAAGGGGCACACCAATGAGCATCACCGTCACCACCATCCACCAGCCATTGAGCGCCGACGACGAGGCGGCACGCAATGGCTACAACTCGGCCTTCTCCGAGATGGAGATCGACTGGCACTGGGACACCGCCACCTATCGCGAGCTGCTCGCCGACGGTGGGCAGCCGGTGCGCGCCTTCGTCGAGCGCCATCGACCGCACCTGTTGCGCGCGTATGGCATCGACTGCCTCGTCAACGCGGTGGAGGTCACGCGTCGCGGCCTGAGCGCAGCAAGGCCTCGGTAGTTACCCGCAACGTTCCTGTCGGACTGCGGCGCTGCACAGCAGGCCCGCGAAAAAATTGACTGCGGTCAAGAGGGTTTCGGACGAATCTCGGCGAGCATATTCACTACTCGAATGACGCCGTTCGCCGCCGTGGCGATGCGTGGCGATCGGATGCAAGGCACGCTATCGTTGGGGCTGTGCCTGACAAGACAGGAGACGAAAGCCGATGACCCGCAACCTCATCTCGACCGTGGCGCGCCGATGCGCGGCGCGCGCAGTGGCCGTCACCGCGGGAGCGCTGCTGGCGGCCGCGCCGGCGCTGGCGGCCTGGGCGCCGGAGAAGCCGGTGGAGTTCGTGGTGCCGGCAGGCACCGGCGGCGGCGCCGACCAGATGGCGCGGTTGATCCAGGGGATCGTCGCGAAGCACAAGCTGATGAGTCAGCCGCTGATCGTGGTCAACAAGTCCGGTGGTGCCGGCGCCGAGGGCTTCCTCGACGTCAAGAACGCCAAGGGTGATCCGCACAAGATCGTCATCACGCTGTCCAACCTGTTCACCACGCCGCTGGCCACCGGAGTGCCGTTCAACTGGCGCGACCTGACGCCGGTGGCGATGATGGCGCTGGACCAGTTCGTGCTGTGGGTCAACGCCGATACGCCGTACCAGACGGCCAAGCAGTACATCGATGCGGTGAAG
Organism: Burkholderiaceae bacterium; assembly: GCA_035499355.1. GTDB lineage: Bacteria > Pseudomonadota > Gammaproteobacteria > Burkholderiales > Burkholderiaceae_C > JAEUPI01. The sequence goes on from DATJYZ010000158.1 coordinate 1,110, forward strand.
GCCGCCGGCCCGTCGAAGATGAAGATGGGCGGCACCGGCTCGAAGCAGGAAGACCAGATCATCACCGTCAGCCTCGAGAAGGCGACCGGCATCAAGTTCATCTACGTGCCGTTCAAGGGCGGCGGCGACGTCGCGGTGCAGTTGACCGGCAAGCACATCGATTCGACGGTGAACAACCCGGTCGAGGCGGTGGCGCAGTGGCGCGCCGGCCAGTTGCGCCCGCTGTGCGTGTTCGACAGCGAGCGCATGCCGTACAAGGAGCCGCTGGCCGGTGGCAAGTCGTGGAACGACATTCCCACCTGCAAGGAAGCCGGCGTGCCCACCGAGTACCTGATGCTGCGCGGCATCTTCATGCCGGCCGGCGTCACGGCCGAGCAGGTGGCTTTCTACGTCGACCTGATGAAGAAGGTGCGCGAGACGCCCGACTGGAAGGACTTCATGAAGCTGGGCGCGTTCAACCAGAGCTTCATGACCGGTGCCGACTACGTGAAGTGGGTCGAGAAGAACGAGGCCGCCCACTACATGCTCATGAAGGAAGCCGGGTTCCTGGCCAAGTAGCGCCATGCGCTGAACCGCAGTCCCATGCCGTCGCGCGGTGCGCGGTGGCATGGGATGGCTCATGCCACGATCCTCGAACCGCCTGAGAGCACACCGCATGGACGACAACGCCGCCGCAGAGGCGCCCGAGCCCGGCATCGCGACCTGGAAGGTCGAGCTGTTCATGTCGCTGGCGTTGCTGCTGTTCGGCGCGGTCATCGCGTTCAAGAGCTGGGAGCTCGGCGCCGGCTGGCGCGACGACGGCCCGGGTGCCGGCTACTTCCCCTTCTACATCGGTGTACTGGTGTGCCTGGCCAGCGCGGTGGTGAGCGCGCGCACGCTGAGCGCGGGCGGCCGCGACGACAGCGTGTTCGTCACCTACCGCCAGCTCAGGCTGGTGATGACCGTGCTGCTGCCGTCGCTGGGCTTCGTGGTCGCCACGCAGTTCCTCGGCCTGTACGTCGGCTCGTTCCTGTTCATCGGCGGCTTCATGGTCTGGATGGGGCACTACGGCTGGGGCCGCAGCCTCGCCGTGGCATCCGCGGTGACGGCGCTGTCGTTCCTGATGTTCGAGGTCTGGTTCAAGGTGCCGCTGTTCAAGGGCACGCTCGAGCCGCTGCGCTTCCTGGGGTACTGAAGCCATGACCGAACTGGCATCGCTGTTCCACGGGTTCGCTGTCGTCCTGACCCCGTTCAACCTGATGCTGATGATGATCGGCATCATCCTCGGCGTGATCATCGGCGTGCTGCCGGGCCTCGGCGGCGCCAACGGCGTGGCGATCCTGCTGCCGCTGACGTTCTCGATGCCGCCGACCTCGGCGATCATCCTGCTGTCGTGCATCTACTGGGGGGCGCTGTTCGGCGGCGCGATCACCTCGGTGCTGTTCAACATCCCGGGCGAACCGTGGTCGGTGGCCACCACCTTCGATGGCTACCCGATGGCGCAGCAGGGACGCGCCGGCGAGGCCCTGACGGCGGCGTTCACGTCGTCGTTCGTCGGTGCCTTTTTCGCGGTGCTGATGATCACCTTCCTGGCGCCGCTGGTGGCCAGGTTCGCGCTCCAGTTCGGGCCGCCGGAGTTCTTCGCCGTCTACCTGCTCACCTTCTGCAGCTTCGTCGGCATGGGCAAGGGTTCGCCCGCGAAGATCCTGGCGTCGATGATGCTGGGCTTCGCGCTGGCCGCGGTCGGCATGGACACCGTCACCGGGCAACTGCGCCTGACCTTCGGCTTCCCCGACCTGATGCGCGGCTTCGACTTCCTGATCGTGGTGATCGGCCTGTTCGGCATCGGCGAGATCCTGCTGTCGATGGAGGAGGGCCTCAACTTCTCCGGCAAGGCGGCGCGCATCAACTCCAAGGTGGTGCTCGAAACGTGGAAGAAGCTGCCCGCGTACTGGGTCACGTCGCTGCGCAGCACGCTGGTCGGCATCTGGATGGGCATCACGCCGGGCGGCGCGACGCCAGCGTCGTTCATGAGCTACGGCATGGCCAAGAAGATGTCGCCGCGCGGCGCCAACTTCGGTAAAGGCGAGATCGAGGGCGTGATCGCGCCCGAAACTGCCGCGCACGCCGCCGGCACCAGCGCGCTGCTGCCCATGCTGGCGCTCGGCATTCCGGGCTCGCCGACCGCCGCGGTGCTGCTGGGCGGCCTGCTGATCTGGGGCCTGCAGCCCGGACCGCTGCTGTTCATCGAGAAGCCCGATTTCGTGTGGGGGCTGATCGCCAGCATGTACCTCGGCAACATCGCCGGGCTGATCGTCGTGCTGACGTCGGTGCCGCTGTTCGCCGCCATCCTGCGCGTGCCGTTCGCGATCATCGCGCCGGTGATCATCGCGATCTGCGCGATCGGTGCCTACACGGTGCACAACGCGATGCTCGACGTCTGGTACATGCTCGGCTTCGGCGTGCTCGGCTACCTGTTCAAGAAGCTCGACTATCCGCTGGCGCCGCTGGTGCTGGCGGTGGTGCTGGGCGACCGCGCCGAGGACTCGTTCCGCCAGTCGATGCTGCTGTCGCAGGGCAGCCTGACGATCCTGTGGTCGAACTGGCTGGTCGGCTCGATCACCACGCTGGCGCTGCTGCTGCTGGTGTGGCCGCTCCTGGGGCGCGCACTGCAGTGGCTCAAGAGCGTGGCCGGCAACTCGCACACCGCAACGCGCGGCGGCTGAATCAGATCTTGCCTCTTTGCTTCAGGCGCGACAGCGTCTCGGGCGAGATGTTCAGGTAGGCCGCAAGCTCCTTCTTCGGCAGGCGATCGGCCAGCTCGGCGTGCTTGCGCATGAAGCGGTGCACTCGCCCCGGCGCGTCGAGCAGGTGCAGCGTGATGGTGTGCGCCATCACGTCGCTCATCAGGCTCATCACCTGGAACTCGAACGCCGACTTCAGCTCCGGGTGCCGGCCCATGAAAGCCACCCAGTCGGGCAGCGGCAACGTCGCCACGCGGGCCTTGGTGACGGTGATGATGCTGTATGGCGCCGGCGTGTGCAGCCGCCAGGCCGCGTAGCTGGTCTCGAGGTCGCGCTCGGCGGCGAAGCGCAGGATCATCTCCTTGGCGCTCGGGCTCGAGACCACGCGCTTCAGGATGCCGTCGAGGATGAAGCACTGCGCCATGTCGTGGTCGCCCTGCTGCACCAGGCAGTCGCCCTTGGCGAGGTCCTGCACCACCAGCTGCGACTCCAGCTCGGCCAGCGCCGGCTTGGGCAGCAGCTTGAGCACGATGTTCTGCGCCAGCTGCAGCCGGATGACATTGCGCTCGGCGTGCTCGGCGATCGACGGCCATTGCGAAGAGTGCGTTTTCGGATAATTGACCACGGTCAATCGAGGCGCCAAGCCCATGAAACTATGATGATTTTCGCCCATCCGCCGGGCCTCGAATCACTCGCACCACGGAGACACGAGCATGGCCGTCACCACCGAAACCCGTCCCGCCGCCGCCACCGTGGGCGGCGCTCTGGCCGCCGCGGCCGCGGAGACCGTCGACGGCTTTCAGCTGGTCATCGAGGCGCTCAAGCTCAACGGGCTCGACACCCTCTACGGCCTGCCCGGCATTCCGATCACCGACCTCACGCGCCGCGCGCAGGGCGAGGGCCTGCGCGTGCTGGCTTTCCGCCACGAGCAGAACGCCGGCTACGCGGCGTCGATCGCCGGCTTCCTCACCGGCAAGCCCGGCATCTGCCTCACGGTGTCGGCGCCGGGTTTCCTGAACGGCCTCAACGCGCTGGCGCACGCCACGGTCAACTGCTTCCCGATGATCCTCATCAGCGGCTCGAGCGAGCGCGAGATCGTCGACCTGCAGCAGGGCGACTACGAGGAGATGGACCAGCTGGCGATCGCCAAGCCGGTGGCCAAGGCGGCGTTTCGCGTGCTGCACGCCGAGGACATCGGCATCGGCATCGCGCGCGCGATCCGCGCGGCGCTGTCGGGCCGCCCGGGCGGCGTGTACCTCGACATGCCGGCCAAGCTGTTCGCGCAGAGCATCGACGCCGCAGCGGGCAGGGCCTCGCTGATCAAGGTGGTCGATCCGGCCCCTAGGCAGATTCCGGCGCCCGATGCGGTCAAGCGCGCGCTCGAGCTGCTCAAGGGCGCGAAGAAGCCGCTCATCATCCTCGGCAAGGGCGCTGCGTATGCGCAGGCCGACGCCGACATCCAGGCGCTGGTCGAGAAGACTGGCATTCCGTACCTGCCGATGTCGATGGCCAAGGGCCTGCTGCCCGACACGCACGAGCTGTGCGCGTCGGCGGCGCGCTCGTTCGTGCTGCCGGCGGCCGACGTGGTGGTGCTGATCGGCGCGCGCCTCAATTGGCTGCTGTCCCACGGCAAGGGCAAGACCTGGGGCGGCAACGGTGCCAAGGCCTGGGGCGGCCAGAAGTTCATCCAGATCGACATCTCGCCGCAGGAGGCCGACAGCAACGTGCGCATCGATGCGCCGCTGGTCGGTGACATCGGCTCGTGCGTGTCTGCCTTGCTCGCCGGCATGGGCGGGTCGTGGGCCAAGCCGCCGGCGGAGTGGACCCGTGCGGTGGCCGACAAGAAGAACGGCAACGTCGCCAAGATGGCCGAGACCCTGGCCAAGAACCCGACGCCGATGAACTTCCACAGCGCGCTCAATGTGGTGCGCGACATCGTCAAGGCCAATCCCGATGCGATGCTGGTCAACGAAGGCGCCAACGCGCTCGACTTCACGCGGTCCATCGTGGACATGCACAAGCCGCGCAAGCGCATCGACGTCGGCACCTGGGGCATCATGGGCGTCGGCATGGGCTACTGCGTGGCCGCGGCAGTGACCACCCAGCAGCAGGTGATCGCCATCGAGGGCGACAGCGCGTTCGGCTTCTCCGGCATGGAGGTCGAGACGATCTGCCGCTACAACCTGCCGGTGTGCATCGTGGTGATGAACAACAACGGCGTCTACAAAGGCACGGACAAGGATCCGACCGGCCGCGACCCGGCGCCCACCGTGTTCGTGAAGGACGCGCGCTACGACAGGATCATCGAGGCGTTCGGCGGCGTCGGCGTGCACGCCACCACGCCGGCCGAGCTGCGCGCCGCGATGGAAGAGGCGATCGCCTCGCGCAAGCCCACGCTGATCAACGCGGTGATCGACGAGACTGCCGGCACCGAGAGCGGCCGCATCACGAGCCTGAATCCCTCTGCCGCGAAGAGGAAGTGACAGCGTCGAGCAACGCGCCGCGGCGACGAATTTGAGACTGCCGGAGTACCGAAGATGGAAGCACTGAAGGATGTCCGCATCCTCGACATGACCCACGTGCAGGCGGGGCCCACGTGCTCGCAGCTGCTGGCGTGGATGGGCGCCGACGTCATCAAGTTCGAGCCACCGCAGGGCGACGCCACGCGCGGCCAGCTGCGCGACGTGCCCAACGCCGACAGCCTGTACTTCACGATGCTCAACTGCAACAAGCGGTCGATCACCGTGAACATGAAGAGCGCCGAAGGCAAGGCCGTGTTCGTCGATCTGCTGAAGACCTGCGACATCATGATGGAGAACTTCGGGCCCGGCGTGCTCGAGCGGCTCGGCTTCACGTGGGAGAAGATCCACGAGATCAACCCGAAGATCGTGGTCGGCTCGATCAAGGGCTTCGGCTCGAGCGGCCCGTACGCCGAGTTCAAGGCCTACGAGAACGTGGCGCAGGCGATGGGCGGGGCGATGAGCACCACCGGCGTCCCCGACGGCCCGCCGTTCGTCACCGGTGCGCAGATCGGCGACTCCGGCACCGGCCTGCACCTGGCGATCGGCCTCTTGGCCGCGCTGCACCAGGCGCGTCGCACGGGGCAGGGCCAGTACGTCGAGGTGGCGATGATGGACGGCGTGATGAACCTGTGCCGCGTCAAGTTTCGTGACCACCAGCGGTTGACGCGTCAGTCGCTGGCCGAGTACTCCGTGCCCACTTACCAGGACATGGGCGAGGTGCCGCGCGCCGGCAACGACAGCGGCGGCGGCCAGCTGGGCAACGCCATCCACTGCAAGCCGCACGGCGCCAACGACTGGCTCTACGTCGTGGTGCAGGAAGCGGTCTGGAACGACCTCGCCAATCGCATCGGGCCCGAAGTGCATGTGCCTGAGCTCGCCACCGACCCTCGCGTGGCGACGATCGGCGAGCGGCGCAAGAACCAGCAGCTGGTGTGGACGCTGCTCAACAAGTTCGCAGAGAAGTACACCAAGCGCGAGCTGATGGCGATCCTGAACCCACTCGACGTGCCGTGCGGTCCGATCATGTCGACGCAGGATCTGGCCAACGACGAACACGTCAGAGGTCGCGACATGTGGGTCGAGCTCGACCACCCGCAGCGCGGCCAATGGTTCAACGTCGGCATGCCGATCAAGCTGTCGGCGTCGCCGGCGCAGATCAAGCGCTCGCCGACACTGGGCGAGCACAACGATGAGATCCTGCGCGATGTGCTCGGCTACAAGGCCGACAAGGTCGCAGCGCTCAAGGCGGCCGGCGCGTTCAGCAACCCGCCGAAGAAGGTCTGAGCCTCCGAGTGCGCGACGGCACCGAGGTGCCGTCGTACGCCGGCGAAGTCGGGGCGCCTACTGCGCCTTGATGTTCGCCGCCTTCACCACCTTGGCGGCGTCGTCCATCTCGCTACGCACGAAGCGGTCGAACTCCGCGGCGCTCATCGGCATCGGCTCGGCGCCGAGCGACGCCAGGCGTTCACGCACGTCGGCCTGCGTCAGCACGCGGTTGACGTCGCGGTTGAGCTTGTCGACCACCTCCGCCGGCGTGCCGGCCGGCGCGAACAGGCCGACCCACAGGTTGTAGTCGAAGCCCGGCAGGCCGGATTCGGCCACCGTCGGCACGCCGGGCAGCACGCTCGAGCGCTTGGACGAGCTCACCGCGAGCGCGAGCAGCTTGCCCTCGCGCACGTGTGGCAGCGCCGCCGAGATCGGCGAGAAGAAGTAGGTGACGCGCCCGGTCATGGTGTCGGTCAACGCCTCGGGCGTGCCCTTGTATGGCACGTGCACGACGTCGATGCCGGCGGCGAGCTTGAACTTCTCGGCATTGATGTGCGTGCCGCTGCCGATGCCGGCCGACCCGAAGTTCAGCACGCCCGGCCGCCGCTTGGCGTCGGCGATCAGGTCGGCCACCGTCTTGTAGCCGCTGGACGGCGCCACCACCAGCACGTTGGGCTGGCCGCCGAGCGGCGCCACCTGCACGAAGTCCTTCAGCGTGTCGTACGTCAGGCTCGGGTAGATGAACGGGTTCACCGCCTGAGCCGCCGAATGCACCATCAGCGTGTAGCCGTCGGGCGGCGACTTCGCCACCACGGCGGCACCGATGGTGCCGCCGGCGCCGGCCCGGTTGTCGACCACCACCGGCTGGTTCCACAGCTCGTTGAGCTTCTGGCCCACCGTGCGCGCCAGGATGTCGGTGGCGCTGCCCGCGGTGAACGGCACGATCACCCGCACCGGCCTGTTCGGATAGTCCTGCGCAGACGCGGTGGTCCACGCGATCGCGCCAAGCCCTGCCGCGACCCAGGCGCGCCAACCCGCACGGTTCATCGTCGTTCTCCTTGACATGGACATCAGTGCAGGCCGTCGTCGACGGCGGCCTGCTCGCTGTGCAGCTCGAGGCCCGAGGCGCGCGCCTGCTGCACGATGAGCTTGGCGAAATCTTCGTCGTCGAGCCCGTTGCCGATCAGGCTCTGCACCAGGTCGCGGGTGATCGACGCCAGCGGCATCGGCACCTCGAAGCGGCGCGCGGCGTCGAGCCCGAGGTCGAGGTCCTTGCGCAGCAGCTGCGGCGTGAAGGTGACCTTGAAGTCCAGGTTCACCAGCGCCGGCGTCTTGTAGCGCGAGAAGGTCGATCCCATCACGCTCTGGTTGACGAAGTCGAGGAACGCATGGCGCGGCACGCCGGCTTTCTGCGCCAGGATCGTGATCTCGGCAAGCGACTGGATCACCACGCCGAGGAACACGTTGTGGCAGATCTTGACGATGCGCGCGAGCTCGCCCTCGCCGACATAGCTGGCCGCGGGCGCGATCAGCTTCATCGAGGGCAGCGCGGCGTCGAACGCGGCGCGCGGCCCCGAGCACACGAACGACAGCCGCCCGGCCTTGATGACCTTGGCGTTGCCCGACACCGGCGCTGCCAGCAGCTGCACGCCACGGCGCTCCAGCAGTTGGCGCAGCTCGGCCGAACCCTCTAGGGAGATCGACGAGCACTCCACCACCAGCTTCGGCGTGCGCGGGCCCGACAGCAGGCCCTGCGGCCCGGTGACGATCTCCTTCACGTCGTCCCAGGTCGACACCATCACGTAGACGATGTCGCAGCCACCGAGCTCGGCCGGGTCGACGGCGACCTTCGCGCCCAGCGCGGCCAACGGCTCGGCCTTGGCGCGGGTGCGGTTCCACACCGTGAGGTCCGCGCCGCCCTTGGCCAGACGCTCGGCCATCGCGTGGCCCATGCGCCCGATGCCGATCCACCCGATCTTCGTGGTGTGTGCCATGGTCGTGCTCAATACGGGTTGGCGATCGGCAGCTCCTGCGCCGGGTACAACGAGATCACCTTCGGCCCGGTCGGCGTCAGGATCACCTCTTCCTCGATGCGTGCCGCCGACACGCCGTCGCTCGCCGGACAGTAGCTCTCCACCGCGAACACCATGCCGGTCTTCAGCTCGATCGGCTCGTCCAGCGAGTTCAGCCGCGAGATCAGCGGCCGCTCGTGCAGCCCGAGGCCCAGCCCGTGGCAGAAGTTGAGCCCGAAGGCGTCCATCTCGGAGGCGAAGCCGATCTCCTGCGCGGCCGGGAACGACTGCGCGACGACCTCGGAGGAGACGCCCGGCTTCAGCAGCTCGATCGCGCGATCCATCCACTCGCGCGCACGGCGGTAGGCGTCGATCTGCGCTTCAGTGGCGCGGCCGACGCTGAAGGTGCGGTAGTAGCAGGTGCGGTAGCCGACGTATGAATGGATGACGTCGAAGAACGCCTGGTCGCCGGGGCGGATGATGCGGTCGGTGAAGTTGTGCGGGTGCGGGTTGCAGCGCTCGCCGGAGATCGCGTTGATCGCCTCGACGCAGTCGGAGCCCATCTGGTACAGCCGCATCGTCGCCAGCGCGACGATGTCGCTCTCGCGGGCGCCGGGCTTCAGCGCGGCGGCAATGTCGTGGTACACGCCGTCGACCATCGCCGCCGCCTGGTTGAGCAGCATCAGCTCGTCGATGCTCTTGACCTCGCGCGCCAGCAGCATCGTCTGCTGCGCGTCGCGCACGTCGATGCCCAGCTTCTGCAGCTCGAGCATCATCGGCACCTCGACGACGTCGACGCCGAGCGGCAGGTCACCGACGCCCTCTTCGTCGAGCAACGCCTTGATCTCGCGCGCCGCGCTGCGAAACAGCTTGCCGTCGCCGCCTACCGCGCCGCGCAGGCCGAGCAGCCCGGCGCGGCAGTGGTCCTTGCACAGCCACGGCGTGTAGAGCTTGTGGTGCCTGGCGGCCGAGCCGAAGTCCCAGATGTAGGGGTCGCCGCCGAGCGTCAGCAGCGAATAGCGCGTCAGCTTGTCGCGCGCCCACTCGCCGATCACCGTGCTGGTGGTGTAGCGGATGTTGTGCTGGTCGAAGCACAGCAGCGCGCCGAGGCCGGACTCCGCCAGTGCCGCCCGCGTGCGCGCGAGCCGATAGTCGTGCAGGCGCCGGAAATTGACGCGTTCCTCGAAGTCGACCTGCATGTGGCCGGGCGCCTGCAGCGGACGGTCCCAGCCATGGTGCGGGTCGATGTCGTCGCGGCGGATGACCGTCGGTTCGCGCTTCTTCCGGGCGGCCACGCGATTACTCCGCCTTCGGCATCACCACGCGCAGCGGGCTCTCGAGCTGTTCCTCGACGATGCGCCAGCCTGACGGCGTCTTGCGGGCCTGCACCTGCCAGGTGCCGAGCCCGACCACCGTGGCGCCGTCCTTGCGCAGGTGCCACGCCTGCAGGTGGCCGCGCACCGTCGCCGCGTCGGGCGCGGACTGCTCGATGCCCAGGCTCGTGATGTGGTGGCTGGTGGCCACGTAGCCGGCGCGCTCGAACGTGCCCTTGGCCAGCGCCACGCGGCGGGCGAAGCCGTTCATCGTCGGCGGGAAGGGGCACTTCTCGCCGGGGCAGGTCATCGAAAACGTGCTGCCGAAGCTCAAGCTGAACTTGAGCTCGTCGCTGAAGCACTGGCGCCAGCGCTCGCTGCCGGCGTCGACTTTGCCGACGCCGATGGCGTCGATGCCGTCCACGTAGCACGTGGCCAGCGCGGTCAGGTCGCGCAGGTCGCTCGCGCTGCCGGCGGCCGGCTGCAGGCTGGCGCAGGCGCCGAGTGCTGCGCAGGTGGCCAGCGCCACCAGAGATCCCATCGAGCGCATCTCTCGTCCTCCTCGTGGTTCGTCGATTCGCGGATTCATGGCGCCGCGGCGAACGGGGCGGCGGCGTGCACCACCTTGCCACCGACCACCGTGAGCAGCGACACCGTACGGCCGATGCGCTCGACCGGCACGCTGAAGTAGTCCTGGTCGAGGATCGCGAAGTCGGCCAGCTTGCCGACTTCGAGCGTGCCGCGGCGGTCGTCGTCGAAGCTGAACCACGCGCTGCCCGCCGTGTACAGGCGCAGCGCCTGCTCGCGCGTCGGCGTCTCGTCTGGGCCGCGCGTCGGCTGGCCGCCGACGGTGCGGCCGTCGAGCATCCACTGCAGCGCGACGAACGGGTTGTACGACGCCACGCGGTGCGCGTCGGTGCCGGCGCCCACGTGCACGCCCAGGCGCAGCGCGGTGACGATCGGCGGCATGCGGCGCGCCGCGTCGCCCGCCGCCGCGACGATGCGGTCGCCACCCAGGTACAGCGCGTCCTGCATCGTCCAGCCGAGGCCGAGCGCCTTCATGCGCTGCAACGTGCCCGGCGACGCGTTGTCGAGGTGCGCGATCGACCAGCGCAGATCGGCGATCGGCGTCTCGCGGTTCACCTGCTCGTAGAGGTCGAGCAGGTGATGGACCGATGCGTCCTCCTGCCAGTGGATCGTGACAGCCAGCTTCTGCCGCGCCGCCCAACGAACGACCTCCAGAAACCTTTCCTTCGCGGCGGCGTCGGGCTGGTTGTTGTTGTACATCGCCGCGGTGATGCGCTCGCCGATGCCGTTGAAGCGAAGCATGTCGTCGCCGAAGCCCATCGGCAGCAGCTGCGTCAGGTTGCGCAGCTCGGCGAACTCGGCGCCGACGTTCTGCGCGAACAGGCTGTAGGCCACGCGCACGGTCAGCCCGCGCTCGCGCCACAGCTGCTGCACGGCCGCGTACTGCGGCGGCCCGAGGTTGAAGCCGCCGGGGTCGATGACGCCGGTGATGGCCAGCCGGTTCAGCTCGGCGAAGAACCCCCGCGTGCCGCGCAGGTTGTCGTCGAAGGTCGGCTTCGGCAGCCGGTCGAAGAGGGCCGAGATGCCGACGATGCTGCCGGTCAGCCACCCGGTGGGCGCGCCGGCGGCGTCGCGCTCGGTGCCGATGCCGGTCGGCGGAGTGTCCACCGACACGCCGGTTGCGGCCAGCGCCCGCGGCGTCATCAGCACGTGGCTGTAGAACATCTGCAGATAGACCGGGTTGTCGGGCACCGCGCGCAGCACCTCGGCCAGCGTGGGGCGCCGCTTCTCGGCGAACTGCAGCTCGGTCCAGCCGCCGGCGACGATCAACCAGCTGCCCGGGCGCGATCGCGCCGCGGCGTCGCGCAGGCGCTGCATCGCCTCGTCGATCGTCGACGCGCCGATCCAGTTGACCTCGGTGGCGTAGCTCAGCGCGGCGCGGATGGCATGGATGTGCGAGTCGATCAGCCCCGGGATCAGCGCGCGTCCGCCGGCGTCGATGCGGCGCGTGGCAGGGCCTGCGGTCGCCAGCACCTGGGCGTCGCTGCCCACCGCGATCAGCCGGCCACCGCGCACCGCCAGCGCGCCGGCCGTGGACGACGCCGCATCGAGCGTGGCGATGCGTGCATTCGAGACGATCAGCTCGGCCGGTTGCGCCAGCGCGCCCGTGTACGCCGCGGCCAGCGTGGCGACGATCGACGCGACGCGCACCAAGGGCGCAAACGTTTGCGGCATGGTCGCATTCTGGGAGCCTTGGCGCGGCCGAGAGGCAGCGGATTTTCCCTAAGTCACGCTGTCGCGCACCTGCCCGCGGTCTCGAAGACAATGCCAGCGAACGTTTGCGAGCCGACCACCGATGAAGAAGACGCGCACCGCGACGGCCGGCGGCGCGGCCGCCGTCACGATCCGTGACGTCGCGCGCGTTGCGGGCGTGCACGTGTCGACGGTGTCGCGCGCTCTCGACCGGCGACGGCCCGGCGGCGTGAGCGCCGAAGTGGTGGCAGTGATCGAGAGCACCGCGCGGCGGCTGGGTTACCGGCCCAACCGCGCTGCCTCGGCGCTGCGCACCGGGCGCACCCACACCATCGGCGTGCTGCTGCCCGACATCACCAACCCGGTGTTCCCGCCGATCCTGCAGGGCATCGAGGCGCACGCGGCGTCGCGCGGCACGTTCGTGCTGGTGGCCAACGTGGCCGGCCATGCGATGGCCCAGCCCACGCTCGAGCGCATGCTGGCGCAGCGGGTCGACGGCGTCGTGCTGGCCACCGCCGAGCGCGACGACCCGGTGGTCGACTTCATCGTGCGTTCGGGCCTGCACGCCGTGATGGTCAACCGCGCCGACGACTCGGGACGCCTGGCCTCGGTGGTCAGCGACGACCGCCTGGCGATGAAGCTGGTGGTCGATCACCTGCTGCAGGCCGGCTGCAGGCGCATCGGGCACCTGGCCGGACCACAGCACCTGCCCACCGGCGTGGGCCGCCGCATCGGGTTCCAACAGGCGCTGCGCGACCGCGGCAAGGCGACGGCCGGCATCGTGCATTGCGAGGCGTACAGCCGCGATGCCGGGCGCGTGGCGATGCAGCGCCTGTTGGCCACCCGGGAGCAGCGACCCGATGCCGTGGTGTGCTGCAACGATCTGGTCGCGCTCGGCGCCTACGACGCCCTGGCGGCGGCGGGCCTGCGCATCCCCGACGACGTGTCGGTCACTGGCCACAACGACATGCAACTGGTCGATCTGGTGAGCCCGCCGCTGACGACGATCCGGCCCCCGCATCGCGAGCTGGGTTGGCGTGCCGCGCAGCTGCTGTTCGAGCGGCTCGATGGCCAGCAGCTGTCGCCGGCGACGGTGGTGTTGCGCCCTGAGCTCGTGGTGCGCGGCTCGACGCGCGGAGGCGGCCCGACACACTGAAGTATCGTCTCGAGCGAGCATCGATTCCATCGCGCAAGACAAGGAGACAGCATGCCATTCGTGAACATCCGGATCCTCAAGGGCCACTCGCAGGAGCGCAAGGACGAGATGTCGCGCCGCGTGACCGCGGCGATCAGCGAGATCGCGCAGCTCCCGAAAGACGCGATCTGGGTCGTCTTCGAAGACGTCACCGCGGAAGACTGGTACATCGGCGGTACGACGGTGGCCGAGCTGAAGAAGGCGAACACGTTGTGAGCGGCACCAACGCCGGCGTCGAAGTGCGGGATCCCGCGCTGCTGGCCATCGTCGACGAGGCCGTCGGCTTCGAAGCGGTCGCGACGGGCTTCCTCTTCACCGAGGGGCCGCTGTGGGACGCGCGCGATCGCCGGCTGCTGTTCAGTGACATTCCCGGCGACGTCATCTCCGCCCTGGAGCGGCAGTGGCACGCGGGACTTCCGCCGGCCCAGCCAGATGTCCAACGGCCTGACGTTCGATCGGCAGGGCCGCGTTCTGTGCTGCGAGCATGCGACGAGTCGCGTGACCCGCCTCGAAGCCGACGGGTCCGTCACGGTGCTTGCGAGCGCCTTCGAGGGCAAGGAACTCAACAGCCCGAACGACATCGTCGTCAAGACCGACGGCGCGATCTACTTCACCGATCCGACCTACGGCCGCATGGCGTACTACGGGGTGGCGCGCGAGTCGCAACTCGGCTTTCGCGGCGTGTATCGCATCGATGGCGACAGCCGCGAGCTCGCGCTGCTCGCCGACGACTTCGGCCAGCCGAACGGCCTGTGCTTCTCGGCCGATGAGCGCCGCCTGTTCGTCAACGACACCGAGCGCATGCACATCCGCGTGTTCGACGTGCGGCCGGACGGTCGCCTCGCCAACGGCCGCATCTGGGCAGTGACGCGCGGCGCCGGCGCTGGGGCGCCGGACGGCATGAAGATCGACAGCGCCGAGAACCTCTGGTGCTGCGGCCCCGGTGGCCTGCACGTGTTCGACCGCACGGCGCGCTGCCTCGGTGTCGTCCGCACGCCGGAGGTGCCGGCGAACTTCACGTTCGGCGACGACGACCTGAAGTCGGTCTATGCGACGTGCCAGGGCGCGGTGGTTCGGTTCCGCGTGAAGGTGCCGGGGCGGCGCCACTGAGGCGGCCGGTTCCGTACTGGTGTACGAAGCCGCCGTCGCGCGTGCGCAGGCCCGCCTTCATCGGGCGAGTGACACAGCGCAGGGCCCGTGCCTGGCAAACGTGCGGCAGTCAAGCCACTCTGGCGGACGGCGGCTGCGGTGTGCTGGTGCCGCCACTGCCATGGCGATCGCGCCAGTCGCCGCGGCAATGGCGCGGGCGGCGCAGGAGAAGGACCACGCCGAGGGCGATCAGCAACAGCGGGCCGATGAGGTGGAACGTGCCGACGGGGATGAGGCCCAGGTACTTGGCGATACCGAGCGAGCCGATGAGGATGAGCGCGATGGGAAAGATTCGCATGGGGTGCTCCGGGTTGACGTGGGGCAGGGTTGGTGTGAAAGGACGGACGCAGGCAGGCGTCAGCGTTGCTCTCCGGGCGCGGGTGGCTGGGCGGACGACTTGGGGGATGCGCCTTCACTGGCAGGTGTGGGTGCGGATGAAACGTCACCACCACCATGGAAGCGCCACTGCCGCATGCCCGCGCGAAAGCGCTCGCGCTCCGCTTCGCTCAGGTTGGCCCAGCCAGGGCCGAAGTGGCGGTGCATCCGGCGCTCCCAGCGGTCTTGCATGCGTTCACGCATGTCTGCGCGCCAGCGCGGGCCGCGCGCGAGCATGGCCACGCCGATGCCGATGAGCAGCAAGGGCCAGAACAGATGCACGAATGCCATGTCGATGAGGCCATAGTGCTTAAGCAACCCCAGCACGCCGATGAGGATGAGGGCGAGCGGAAAAATGCGCATGGTCTTCTCCAAGGAAATTCCGGGGCGCGTGCGCGCTAGACGATGAGGTCGCCGTACTCGGCTTGCAGCCGCGCGCGCAGGGCGAGCACGGCGTAGCGCTTGCGCGCGAGCAGGGTGTTCTGCGGCACGCGCCAGCGTGCGGACAGGTCGGCAAACGCAAGGCCTTCGATCTCGTGCGCCACGAACACGTCGCGCTGCTCCGGGGGCAGCGTTTGCAGCGCGGCGTGTATGGACCCGAGCAACACCGAGCGGGCATAGGCCGCATCGGGGCCAGCGGCGGGGTCTGGCAGGTTCTCTTCGAGCCAGCTGCGGCCGTCTTCATCGTCGGCGGCCGGCAGCGGCTCCTCCTTCTTCTTGCGCGCTCGGTCGATGATCCGGTTCCTGGCGACACGAAACAGCCACGCGCCGGCTTGCTCGATGGCATCGGTGGCGGCATAGAACTCGAGCAACACGTCTTGCAGGATGTCCTCGGCCTCGGCCGCATCGCGCACCTGGCCGCGGATGAAGTTGCCCAGCCGCGAGCGCTCGCGCGCAACGATCTCGGTGAAGCGCGGGGCGTTGGCGGGCATGGTCGGGTGGGCTGGCCGGGGCAGGCCGGCAAGGGCGTCCATGTCCAGTTAGACGAATGGGCGGGTCGAATATTGTGGCCCGGCGGCGCGCCCGGGCTGGTCCTCAGCTCCCGCGCGATATTCGTGGCACACGCGCCGAGCGGCGTTGGCGTGCAGCGCTGTGCCCGCGAGTCACGTGGTCGAAGACAGTCGCTGCAACGCGCGGGCACCCAAAGTCTCGCTGTCGGCCTCGATCCGGTGCACTGCATCCTTGTAGGCCTTGAGCTGCGCGTTCGCCTCTTCTGGGGAAGTCACCTGCCCAGCGCCGATCCTCGACAAGACGCGCTCGAATCCGTCCACATAGAGCGTGAAGTTGGCACTCCAGCGATCGTGGCCCGGCGAACCCGTCGCTCATCAACCTCGCTTGCGGACCTTCCAGATGTGCTCCGAGGGGAATCGATGAGCCCAGCTGGCCGAGGTGCTGAAGGGCTGGCCTGCACCCGGGTCCGGGGCCTGGAGTTCCTGGTAGTCGATGACGTCGAAGCCGACGCGGTCGAACAAGCGGAACCAGGCACCCGTGTGCAGGGTGAACTCGATGCCACTCGGGTCGAACGCCACATGGCGCCAGTCGATGCGGTGAAGACTGAACCAGTCCCGCACCAAGGTTTCGGATGTCGGCGCGCCGTCGAGCGGCGTGCAGGCCAGGGCCAGGGGGTGGCTGCCGAGAAACGCCAACACACCGCCTGCACGCAGCAGCCGGTGCGCCTCGGGGATCCAGACGAACGGGTCGCACCAGATGGCAGCCCCGTATTCGGAGATCGCGAAGTCGTAGGCGCCGTCAGGCCGTGGCACCCGCTCGGCATTGCCGTGGATCCAGGTGATGTCGAGTCGATGTTCGGTGCCGAGCCGTCGCGCAGTCTCCAGTTGGCACACCGAGTTGTCGATGGCGGTGACCGTCGCTCCTCGCCGGGCCATCCAGGCCGAGACGTAGCCGGTCCCACAACCCAGCTCGATGGCGTCCATGCCCGTCATGTCTTTGGGCAGCATGCCAACCGTTGTCTCCGGGACCTTCCATACGCCCCAGTGCGCTTCAGGGGCGGCCCAGGATCGCTCACCGGAGGCCACCCAGGCCGCTGCATCGGCGTCCCATTGCCGGCG
Source organism: Burkholderiaceae bacterium (assembly GCA_035499355.1). Classification (GTDB taxonomy): domain Bacteria; phylum Pseudomonadota; class Gammaproteobacteria; order Burkholderiales; family Burkholderiaceae_C; genus JAEUPI01. The sequence continues at coordinate 18,014 of DATJYZ010000158.1, forward strand.
ATTCACCAGCACATGCTCGGGCAATTCATCGTCA
>DATJYZ010000159.1:0-12313 GCA_035499355.1 Burkholderiaceae bacterium
GCATCGCCACCACGCGTCGCGACGGGAAGCGCTCGATCACGCGCGCCAGCAGCTGCGGTGTCAGGTTGATCTCGGGCACCAGCAACAGCACCTGGCGACCGCGTGCCAGCGCGTCCTCGCTCGCTCGCAGATAGACCTCGGTCTTGCCGCTGCCCGTCACGCCATGCAGCAGCAGCGGCGCCGCGTGCAGGCGTTGCGCCGCCGCGTCGATGCTCGCGAGCGCGCTGGCCTGCTCTGCGGTGAGCGCCACTTGCTCCATGGGTGCAGCCGCCGGCGCCGGAGGCGGCACGCGCTGCGAGCGCCTGACACGCGCTGCGAGTTGCGCGGCGCTCAGCTTGCGCAATTCGGACGGCAACGCGGCGAGCGCGACCTCGCCGATCGAACGCTGGTAGTACGCCGCCGTGAACTCGACCAGTGCCATCCAATGCGGGCCCAGCGGCCCGATGGCATCGAGCACCTGCGCGACATCGCGCAGCTCGCTCGTCGGCCCGCGCGCGACCGCGACGCCGCCCCAGACGATGCCCGCCACCTCGCGGCGACCGAGCGGTACGCGCACCAGAATGCCCGCGGCGAGGTCGCGCTCGCTGCGATAGTCCAACGCCGTCAGGCCCGCGTGGCGCGGTGCATCGACCACCACCCGCACGATCGCGCGCGCGCTCACGCGCGAGCGCCTCGCGGCACACAAAGCTTTGCCTGAACGATCACGGCTAAGTCACTGATTTGTCGGCGCTTTTGCCACAAAGGCCCAGGCTGTGGACAACTTTGTGGGGAAACTGGCGTTGCATGCGCTAAGCCGTTGATCCTGCACGGCTTCGGCAGGCCACCAGGACACCTGCCTCCGAGGTCGTTTCATCAAATGAATCAACCACTTAACACGATCTCTCGTCACTTCCAGCGGGCCATCGTTCCCCGGTGTCATTGAAAGTTCATGAACCGAATTTGTGGGGATAAGTCAAGTTCTGAGCACTCACTTACCGCCTTCGAGCGAGCCCTGCTGACGGCGCCAGGGCTGCGAAATGAACTCGGCCGCCTTGCCGTCGTGTTGCCGGCCTCGCTTCAAGCCTCTTGCCGCCGCCTCGAATGCGCATGCACGGCCTCCACCAGGGCGTGCACATGCTCCGGTGGCGTGTGCTGGCTGATGCCATGTCCGAGGTTGAACACGAGTCCACCGCGCCGGCCATCGCGCCGCTGTGGTTGGCCGAAGTCGTCGAGCACCGCGCGCGCCTGCGCCGCCACCACGTCGGCTGGCGCGAACAACGCCGCCGGATCGAGGTTGCCCTGCAAGGCGACCGCATCGTCGACGCGCCGCCGCGCCTGCGCGAGCGGGACCGTCCAATCGAGCCCGACGACGTCCGCGCCGCAACCCGCGATCGCCTCCAGCCACGGCCCGCCGCCCTTGGTGAACACGATGCACGGCACGACGCGGCCATCGTGCTCGCGATGAAGCCGAGCGACCACTTGCCGCGTGTAGGCCAGGCTGAATGGCTCGAAGCAATCGTGCGCCAGCACACCGCCCCAGGAGTCGAACACCATCACCGCTTGCGCGCCGGCTTCGATCTGCGCATTGAGATACGCCGCCACCGCGTGGGCATTGATCGCCAGCACGCGGTGCAGCAGATCGGGCCGCGCATACATCAACGTCTTCACGTGGCGGTAGTCGTCGGACCCTGCGCCCTCGACCATGTAGCACGCCAGCGTCCACGGGCTGCCGGCAAATCCGATCAGCGGCACGCGCCCGGCCAACGCGCGGCGGATCGACGACACCGCGTCGAACACGTAGCGCAGACGCCCCAGGTCGGGCGCTTGCAGCGCGCGGATCGCAGCCTCGTCGCGCAGCGGCCGCTCGAAGCGCGGGCCCTCGCCAGCTTCGAAGCGCAGGCCCAGGCCCATCGCGTCGGGCACCGTCAGGATGTCTGAGAACAGGATCGCTGCATCGAGCGCGTAGCGATCGAGCGGCTGCAAGGTCACCTCGGTGGCGAGCGCCGGGTTGCCGGCCAGCGCCATGAAGCTGCCGGCACGCTCGCGGGTGGCACGGTACTCGGGCAGGTAGCGGCCGGCCTGTCGCATCAGCCACACCGGCGTGTACTCGGTCGCTTGGCGCAGACAGGCGCGCAGGAACGTGTCGTTGGCCAGCAGAGCGCTCATCGCGCCGATTATCGGCGGCGCCGCCCTATCATCGCAGCGCCCGATGGCCAAGCCGTTGATCCTGATCGTCGAAGACGAACCCGGCATCGCCGACACGCTGCAGTACGCGCTGCGCACCGACGGCTTCGAGCCGGCTTGGGTGCCCAGCGCCGAGGCCGCGCTGGCGGCGATCGGCGCGCGCACGCCGGCGCTGGTGATCCTCGACGTCGGCCTGCCCGACATGAGCGGTTTCGAATTGTTCAAGCGCCTGCGCGAGCGCGTCGACGTGCCGGTGCTGTTCCTGACCGCGCGCGGCGACGAGATCGACCGCGTGGTCGGCCTGGAGCTCGGCGCCGACGACTACGTGCCCAAGCCGTTTTCGCCGCGTGAGCTGGTGGCGCGCGTGCGCAGCGTGCTGCGACGTGCCGCGCGTCCGGCCGCCAGCACGGCCACGCTCGAGGCACCGCACGTGTTCGAGGTCGACGAGGGACGGCGGCAGATCCGCTTCTACGGCAAGGCGCTCGAACTCTCGCGCTACGAATTCGGCCTGCTGCGCGCGTTGGTGCGGCGGCCTGGCCACGTGTACACGCGCGACGCGCTGCTCGAGCTGGTGTGGGACGACGGCAGCGAAAGCCTCGATCGCACGGTCGATGCGCACGTGAAGACCGTGCGTGCCAAGCTGAAGGCGGTGGCGCCGGCGTTGGAGCCGATCCGCACCCATCGCGGCGTCGGCTACGCGCTGGCGGAGGACCTGCCAGCCACGCCGCCATCGCCGTGAGCCGAGAACGGGGGCCAGCGCCGCGCCGGGGGGCCGCCCCAAGCGGCGCGCGCCCCCATGGGGGGACGGCGCGGCACGCGCCAAGGGGGCCAGGTTCTTGACCGCGCGCACCCGCGTCTTCGTCGGCATCCTGCTCGTCTACGCGCTCGGCGTGGGCGTGCTGATGTGGCGCCTGCTGGTCGACATCGATCCGCGTTACCGCGAGTCGGCCGAGGAGTCGCTGGTCGAGACCGCGCACCTGATGGCCGCGATGGTCGAACAACGCAGCGGCGCGGGCGTGCCGCTCGACACCGAGTGGCTCGAGCCGCTGTTTCGCGACCTCTACGCGCGCCGCTTCGAGGCCGAGATCTTCGGCGTCAAGAAGGTCAGCGTCGAGCTGCGCGCCGTCGTGGTCGACGCACGGGGCATCGTGCTGTTCGACTCGCTGGGACGCCACGAGGGCAAGGACTTCTCGCAGTGGCGCGACATCAAGCTGGCGCTGGCCGGCCAGTATGGCGCGCGCACCAGCACCGACATCGACGGCGATGCCAACACTTCGGTGATGGTGGTGGCGGTGCCGATCCGCGTCGGCGGGCGCATCGTCGGCGCGCTGTCGGTGGCCAAGCCGGCGCAGAGCTTCGGCCAGTTCGTCGCCGCGGCACGACGCAAGACGATGATCGTCGGTGCGACCTCGGTGGTGGCGGTCCTGCTGCTGGCGGTGATCGTCGCGGTCTGGCTGGTGCGGCCGTTCGGGCTGATCGGCGACACCGTGCGCGACCTGCGGCGGGAGCGCAAGCCGAGCCTGACTCACGTCGGGCGGCGTGCGCTGGGCACGCTCGGGGCCGCCTTCGACGAGATGCGCGACGCGCTGGCCGGCCGTCACTACGTCGCCGACTACGTGCAGACGCTGACACACGAGCTGAAAGGCCCGCTGTCGGCGATCCGCGGGGCCGCGGAGTTGCTGCGCGAGCCGGGCATGCCCGATGACGATCGCCGGCGCTTCATCGCCAACGTGGAACGCGAGACGCAGCGCATCCAGGAACTGGTCGACCGCATGATGGAGCTCACCGCGCTGGAGCGCCGGCGCACGCTCGGGCCGACCGAAGCGGTGGCGCTGCGGCCGCTGCTGCAAGAGCTCGCCAGCAGCGCAGAGGCGGCCGGCGCGCCGCGGCACCTGCGCGTGCAGCTGCACGACGGCGCCGACGCCCGCGTCGACGGCGACCCGCTGCTGCTGCGTCGGGCCGTCGGCAACCTGCTGGACAACGCCCTCGACTTCTCGCCCGAGGGCGGCACCGTCGAGGTCGCGCTCACGCGGCACGGCCGGCGCGTCGACGTGACCATCCGCGACCACGGCCCCGGCATCCCGGAGTTCGCCGACACCAAGGTCTTCGAGAAGTTCTTTTCCCTCGCGCGGCCGCACAACCAGCGCAAGAGCACCGGCCTGGGGCTGGCCTTCGTCAGGCAGATCGCGCAGCTGCATCGCGGGCGCGTCGCCCTGCACAACGCCGACGGCGGCGGCGCACTGGCGACGCTGACCCTGCCCTGCGCCGACGCCGCCTGAGCAGCGCGCGGTCCGCGACTTCACGCCGACTTCACACAGCCGCGCACGCGCTTCGAACGCCGTTCGCGCAGCGGCGCCACAGTGCCTGCGAGCCCCAGGCCGCAGGAGTCGCCGCATGCCCAGCCCCACCGATTCGTCGCGCGCGCCGTTGCCGGTGCGCCGTGTGCTCGCCTGCATCGCGCTGTCGCTGATCGCCGCGCTGGCGCTGGTGTGGTGGCCGCCGGCGCACGCCGAGGACACCGACGCGCGCACGCCCGAGGCGCCGTACTTCCACGTCCACAGCGACGACCCCGGGCTCGACGCCCTGCCGCTGAAGGCGACCCAAGTCGACGTGCGCATCGCCGGCGTCATCGCCGCGGTGACGGTGACGCAGCACTACCGCAACGAAGGCCAGCGGCCGATCGAGGCGCGCTACATCTTTCCGGGCTCGACGCAGTCGGCGGTGCACGCGATGACGGTGCGGGTCGGGCAGCGGCAGATCGTGGCGCAGATCCGCGAGAAGCAGCGCGCGCGGCTGGAGTACGACGGCGCGAGGCGCGAGGGCAAGACCGCCGCGCTGCTCGAGCAGGAGCGGCCCAACGTGTTCTCGATGAACGTGGCCAACATCCTGCCCGGCGACGACGTGCTCGTCGAGCTGCAGTACACCGAGCTCGTCGCGCCGCACGACGGCCGCTACCGCTTCGTGTTCCCCACCGTCGTCGGGCCCCGCTACAGATCCCCCGCGGCGTCCCCGGCCAACGGGGCGCTGGCGTCGACCGCGCACCTGAGGCCGGGCGTGGTCTCCAACGTGGCGTTCGATCTGACCGTGAAGCTCGATGCGCCGTTGCCGGTGCGCGAGGTGCTGTGCGACAGCCACAAGCTCGAGTCGCTCGGCGTGGGCACCGAACACGTGCAGCTGGCACTGACCGACGAGGCCCCGCGTGACAACCGCGACTTCATCCTCGAGTACGGTCTGGCCGGCGAGCGCACCGCCACCGGGCTGATGCTGTACCAGGCGCCGCCGGGCCCCGACGCCGAGAACTTCTTCCTCGCGCTGGTCGAGCCGCCGAAGGCGGTGGCGCCGGTGCAGATCAACCCGCGTGACTACATCTTCGTGGTCGATATCTCCGGCTCGATGCACGGCTATCCGCTCGAGACCGCGAAGGTGCTGCTGCGCGAGCTGATCGGCGGCCTGCGCCCGAGCGACAGCTTCAATGTCGTGCTGTTCTCCGGCAGCAGCCGGGTGCTGTCGGAGCACTCGGTGCCGGCGACGCAGGCCAACATCGAGCGCGCGCTGCGCACGATCGACCGCGCGGGCGGTGGCGGCAGCACCGAGATCGTGCCGGCACTGCGCCGCGTGGCGGCACTGCCCAAGCCCGCCGACGTGTCGCGCACGGTGGTCGTCGTCACCGACGGCTACGTCGCGGTCGAGAACGAGGTGTTCCAGCTGGTGCGCCGCAACCTCGACCAGTTCAACGTGTTCGCGTTCGGCATCGGCAGTGCGGTGAACCGCCACCTGATCGAAGGCCTCGCGCGCGCCGGTCAGGGCGAGGCGTTCGTCGTCACCCGGCCCGAGCGCGCCGCCGAGCAGGCGCAGCGGCTGCGGCGCCTCATCGACGCGCCGCTGCTGACGCAGCTGAAGGCGCGCTTCACCGGCCTCGAGGTCTACGACGTCGAGCCTGCCGCGCTGCCCGACGTGATGGCCGGCCGGCCGGTGGTGCTGTGGGGCAAGTGGCGCGGCGACCCGCGTGGTGCCAAGCTCGTGCTGCAGGGCCATGCCGCGAACGGCAGCGTCACCGACGTCGTCGACGCGCCCACCCCGGACCCCGACGCGGTGGCGCTGAAGCACCTGTGGGCGCGCCAGCGCATCGCCCAGCTCGGCGACGACGAAGCGCTGATGGGCGGGCAGTCGCAGCGCGAGCCGATCACCGCGCTCGGGCTGAAGTACGGACTGCTGACCTCGTACACCAGCTTCATCGCGGTCGATCAGGTGGTGCGCACGCAGCAGGCCGCGACCCCGGTGACCCAGCCGCTGCCGCTGCCGCAGGGGGTCAGTGCGCTGGCGGTCGGCGCGGCGCCGGCGCCGGCCATCGCCGCGGTGGTGCCGAGCACGCCGGAGCCGCGTTGGCCGTGGGCCCTCGCGCTGACCCTGCTGCTGGCGATCGCCATGCTGTGGCGCCGCCCGTCACTCGGCTGAGCCGATGGCACATGCCCACACCCTCGATTGCCGCCCGGTGCGCCTGGGCGCGCCGCAGTGGCTGGCGCTGCACGCGCTGGCACTGTGGCCGCACGGCGTCTACATCGTGCAGCGCGTCGGCGACGGCTCCGATGAGCCACTGGGCCTGGTGGCACTGCTGGCGGCGATGGCGCTGGTGGCCTCGCAGCGGGCGCGGATGCGCCTGACACCGCACCTCGGCTGGCTGCTTGCCGCGGCTGCGTTGGCCCTGCTGGCCAACGGTGCGTGGTGGGCCGGTGTGCCCTCGCTGGCCAGCGCGCTGCTCGCCGCGTTGTCGCTCGCCTGCGCGGCGCTCGCCTGGTGGCCGCGTGAGCAGGCAAGAACGCCGCTGATCGGCCTGGTGGTGCTGTCGTTGCCGTGGCTGGCGACGCTGCAGTTCTACCTCGGCTGGCCGCTGCGGGCACTGACCGCTCAACTCAGCGCGTGGGCGCTGCAGGCGCTGGGCTACGTCGCCGAACGAAGCGGCGCGTCGATGGTCGTCGACGGGCAGCTGGTGATCGTCGACGCGCCGTGCTCCGGAGTGCAGATGGCGTGGTTCGCGTACTTCACCGCGTGCGTCGGCGCCGCGGCGGTGGGCCTGTCCGACCGCCGCTTCGCGCAACGCGCGCCCCTCGTCGGCGCCATCGTGCTGCTGGGCAATGTGCTGCGCAACAGCGTGCTGGTGGCGCTCGAGTCGCGCACGGCCGGCCTGGCGCCGCTGTGGCACGAGGTGATCGGCTTGATCGTGCTGGCGGTGGTGTGCGGCGCCGTCTGGTTGCTGATGCTGCACGGGAGTCGGCGCAATGCGTGAGCGCGGCGTCATCGTGGCGCGCCGCTGGGCCGCCGAGCAGTGGCCCCGCTGGCTGTTGCCGGTGCTCGTCGTGGTCGCACTGGGGCCACTCGCGGGCCGCGTGCACGACCGTCACCGGCTCGAGGGCGCGCCGCAGGCGGCGATGCACGAGTGGCCGCGCGACTGGCGCGGCGCCGCGCTGCGACCGCTGGCGCCGACCGCCGTCGAGCAGCGCTTCGCGTTGTGGTTTCCCGGGCACATCGGCCGCTTCGCCAGCGACGACGGCGCCATCTGGGTGTTGCGCGACGTGACGCAGCCGACGCGCGCACTGCACCCCGCCAGCGACTGCTTTCGCGGCCTCGGCTACCGCATCGAGCACGCGCAGTTGCAGCGCGAGGCCGACGCGCGGTTGTGGCGCTGTTTCGTCGCCGAACGCGGCGACGAGCGCGTGCGCGTGTGCGAGCGCATCGTCGACGCCGATGGTCTGGACTACATCGATGCGTCGTCGTGGTACTGGGCCGCACTGCTCGGCCAGACCCGAGGGCCTTGGCGCGCGCTGACCCGCGTGGAGTCGCTGTGACCCCGAGACCCGGCCATGCGCCGAGGGAGGCCCGATGAGCCTGAAGCGTCGCACGTTGCTGCATCGCCTGGTGTTCATGCTGGCGTTCGCGACGTTGGCTGCGCTGGCATTCACCGCGGCGCTGGTGGCGGTGGCGCTGCAGGCGCTGACCCCCGAGCCCGACGAGTGGCGCACCAGCATCCGCGTCGGTCCGTGGCAGCGCGAGGTCAGCCTGCCGGGGCTGATCCGCTGGGCCGCGCACCCGCTGGCCGCGCCGCTGCTCGAGGGCCGCACGCTGCACGGCCGCTGGGGCGACTGGCGGCTGCTGCGGGCCGGCCCGCAGCTGCAAGCGGTTTGCGCGCCGTGCTGGCTGCAGATCGACGCGCTGGGGCCGACGCCGCTGCGGCTGTCGAGCGCACGGCTGCTGGCGCAGCACGAGGGTGCCGGGCGCTTCGTCGGCAACATGTCGTTGGCCGAAGGGACGCAACAGGTCGACCTCGCGTTCAGCGCGCAGTTGCAGCGGCGCGGCGCCGACGTCAGGCTGTCGATGCCGGCCACGCCGATGGCCACGCTGGTCGGGGTGTTCGGGCACGACCTGCCCGAGGCCGCCACGGCGCAAGTCGGGGGCACGCTGGCGTTCGTCGCCACGGCGCGCTGGCCCGATGGCACGTGGCAGGCACGACCGGTCATCAGCGACTTCAGCGTCGACGGGCTTGGCACCGAGCGGTTGCTGTCGCTGCAATTGCCACCGGCGTGCCGAGCCACCGCGGGCGACGCGCCGCCGCTCGGCGGCTGGCTGCCGCGCGCGCTGGTCGCTGCCGAGGATGCGCGCTTCTACGAACACCCAGGCTACGAGCTCGACCAGCTGCTCGCTGCCGGTGCGCACAACCAGCGCGAAGGTGCCCCGCTGCGCGGCGCGAGCACGCTGACGCAGCAGCTCGCCAAGCTGACGATGACCGGCGACGACCGCAACCCGGCGCGCAAGCTGCGCGAGCTGCTCTACGCCGTCGAAATGGAACGCACGCTGGGCAAGGCGCGCATCCTGCAGCTGTACCTCGCGCTCGCGCCGTGGGGCGACGGCGTCTGCGGCGCCGAGCGCGCGGCGCAGGTGTACCTCGGCAAGAGCGCGTCGAAGGTCGGTCCGGTGTCGGCGGCGTGGCTGGTGAGCCTGCTGCGCAACCCAGATGCGCAGCTGCAGCACTACGGTCAGTTGAAGGACATCGACCGTGATCGCGTGCGGCAGATCCTGGCCGGCATGCGCCCAATGAGCGCAGCGCAGCGCGCGCTGGCCAACGAACAGGTGGCCGAGTGGCTGCCGTAGCAGCGCCTGCGATCGACAGCCGCGGGTAAGCTCGCGGCCTGACGGCCTGCCTTGCCCGATGGACACCTTGCGCGGATTCGCTGTGCTGTTGCTCTGCCAATCGGCCGGGGAGTTGCTGGCCCGCGGCGCGGCGCTGCACCTGCCCGGTCCGGTGCTGGGCATGCTGATGCTGCTGGCGCTGCTCAGCATCGCGGCGGTGCGCGCGCCGGTTGCGGCGGCGGCCGACGCGTTGTTGTCGCACCTGTCGCTGCTGTTCGTGCCGGTGGGCGTCGGCGTGATCGCGCACCTCGGCCTGGTCGCCGACTACGGTGTCCGCTTGATCGTGGTGGTGGCGATCTCGACCTGGCTCGGCATGGCGGTGACCGCGCTGATGCTGCGCAAGCTCTGGCACGCTGGCGAGCGATCGCCATGACCAAGTTCGTCGAGCTGTGGATCTACCTGTCGGCCACGCCGCTGTTCGGCCTCACCGCCACCATCGTCACCTACGTGCTCGCCCAGGCCGCATACGCGCGGCTGCGGCAGGCGCCGTGGGCCAATCCCGTGCTGTGGACGGTGCTGGTCCTGGTCACGCTGCTGGCGCTCACCGGCACGCCCTACCCGACGTATTTCTCCGGCGCGCAATTCATCCACTTCCTGCTTGGGCCCGCGGTGGTCGCGCTGGCGTGGCCGCTGTGGCAGCGCCGCACGGAGTTGCGTCGCCGCGCCGGTGCGCTTTTCGCGGCCGCGCTGGCTGGTGGCGTCGTGGCCTCCGGCAGCGCCGTGGCCATGGGTTGGTGGCTCGGCCTGACGCCAGAGTTGCTGCGCTCGCTGGCGCCCAAATCGGTGACCGCGCCGGTGGCCATGGGCATCGCCGAGCAACTCGGCGGCATTCCGGCGCTGGCGGCGGTGTTCGCCGTGCTCACCGGACTGGTCGGCGCGCTGAGCGCGAAATACCTGTTCGATGCGCTGCGCATCCCCCAGCCCGAGGTGCGCGGCTTCGCGCTCGGCACCGCGTCGCACGGCATCGGCGCGGCGCGCGCGCTGCAGGTGCACCCGGATGCCGGCGCCTATGCCGGGCTTGCGCTCGGCCTGCAGGTGCTGCTGGCGACGCTGCTGATGGCCGCGCTCGCCCGTCTGCTCTAGCCGATCCAGCGCGGCAGCCAGGTCGCGATGGTGGGGAGCCAGAACACGGCGGCCAGCAGCAGGATGCTCATCGCGACGTAGGGCACCACCGCGACGAAGATGTGGCCCATCGTCACCGATGGTGGCGCCACGCCGCGCATCGTCATCAGCAGCAGGCCGTGCGGCGGCAGCAGCAGGCCGAGCTGCATGCAGATCAGGTACATCACGCCGAACCATACGGTGTCGACGCCGAGCGTCTGCACCACCGGCATGAAGATCGGCAGCGTGATCATCATCATGCTGACCTGGTCGACGAAGATGCCGAGGAAGATCAGCATCGCCATCATCGCCGCGACGATCGCGCCGGCCGACAGACCCTGGCCGGTGATGACCTGCACCAGCCCGTTGCTGGCGCCCGAGAACGACAGGATCTGCGCGAACGTGGTCGCGCCCAGGATGATGAACAGGATCATCGCGGAGATCGACGTGGTGCCCTTGAGCGCCGCCGACACCGCGCGCCAGCTCAGCGCGCGGTACAACGCCGCGAACACCAGGGTGGCGAAGGCGCCGACCGCTGCGCACTCGGTGGGCGTGGCCCAGCCGGCGACCAGTGCGCCGACGACGACCCCGAAGATCGACAGGCACGGCAGCACGTAGAGCGCGAACGGCCGCCAGCGCGCCCAGCCGCGGTACGCCACGACGTCGGACTCGGCCGGCGCGAGGTGCGGTGCGACCCTGACGCGCGCGACGATCCAGACCACGAACGCCACCGACAGGATCAGCCCGGGCATCACGCCGCCGATCAGCAGCTTGGAGATCGAGATGCCAGACAGTGATCCGAGCAGCACGGTCAGCGCCGACGGCGGGATCAGCATGTCGACGGCACCGATCGCCATGATCGGCCCGGTGGCCAGCGTCGGGTGGTAGCCGCGCTGCAGCATCACCGGCAGCATCAGCGAGCCGAGCATCGCGGTGGTGGCGATGGTCGATCCGGAGATGGCCGAGAACACGGTGCCGGCAACCACGGCGACCACGGCAAGTCGCCCCGGGATGCGCGTGATCAGGCGCTCGACGCCGTCGATCACCTTCAACGCCAGCCCGGTGTGGAACAGGATCTCGCCCATCAGCACGAACAGCGGGATCGGCGTCAGCGCGAACGAGGTCACCGAGATCACGCTCGAGCGCGCCAGTTGCACCAGCCCCGCCTCGGCGCCCATATAGAGCCAGGCGCCGACGATGTTGATCGCGATGAAGGTCAGCGCCACCGGCATGCCGATGAACAGCAGCAGCGTCGAACCGCCGAGCATCAGCCAGGCCGCCGCCTGCCAGCTCACACGTCCCCCTCGGCGCGTCTCACGACGCGCTCACCGCGTCGCTGCGCGGCCCGCGCTCGGCGTGCGCGAGCCGTGCCATGCGAAACACCATCTCGATGGCCAGCAGCACGAAGGTCGCCGGCAGCGGCGACAGCCACCACCACTCGGGCGTGACCAGCGTCTTGATGTTGACGGCACCGGCCTTGTAGCTCGCCCAGGCGGCCTGCGTCGCGTACCCCGCGAGCACGATGCAGCAGGCCAGGCCGATGGCATCGCCGAGCCACTCGAGAAGCCACGCCAGACGCGCGGGAACAGCGCGCAGCACGATGTCGACCCGGATGTGCTGGCCCTGGCGCAACAGCCACGGCGCGACGCTGAGCGTGATCAGGTACAGCAGCAGCTCGGAGATCTCGTTGCTCCACGCCAGGCCGCGCGGCAGCCCCGGTAGCGCCAGATTGCGCAGCGCCACGTCGGCGACGATGATCGCCAGCATCGCGGCCAGCAACGCGCACCCCAGTACCGCCAGCGCCGCCAGCAGGCGGCCGAAGGCGCCGGACACGCGCTCGAGCGACGACGACACGCTGCTGGGCGGC
>DATJYZ010000160.1:0-9813 GCA_035499355.1 Burkholderiaceae bacterium
TCAGGGGCTGGCCGGGTGGTAGTAGCGCGCCTCGAGCGACTTGGCGTTGGTGAGGTGCAGCCGCACCATCACGCGCTCGAGCCAGTTCAGCCGTTTGAAAGTGCCGTCGGGCATCGCGAGCACCGGACCCAGGATGGGCTCGTCTTCGATGCGCGACTCCTGGTACGGCTCGGCGAATGCGTCGTTCATGCGGATCCCCTTGCAGTCTGGGCGCCGCGGGCGCATCGCGGCACATGTAACTGTCTGTATTCTAGGGTCGCGCCGCGCACGCGCGAAAGTGCTGTTACTCCGGAGCCGACCCTGCGAGTGAATGGCCGGCGAGCGCGCGCACGCGCAGCCGAAGCAGCTGCACGTAGGGGTCGTCGATGCTCAGGGTTTCGAGCTGGCGTGCGAGCTGCTCGAGGTAGTCGCGGTTGCTGCCGAGCATGCCGGAGGCGCTGGCGATCATCGTGGCGGTGTCCTCCAACGCCAGTTCGCCGACGTAGTCGGCGTGCGCCGTGTTGGCAGTCATCGCCAGCGCAGTGATCGCGCCCTGCGGCGTCGCCACCGGCAGCAGCGCCGGGGTGTAGCCGCCGCGCACCATCTCGCGCCGCCACAGCACTGCCGACTCGGCCTCGACCTGCGGCGCGGCGACGCGAAACGCGAGGCCGGTGCAGCGGCCGCCGCCGGGCTGCAGCGCGAGCATCAACGCCGGGCGATCGTGCGAGCCGCGGCCGAGCGTCGAGCGGTAGCAGAAGCGCCGCCGGTAGCCCTGCAACTCGGCGAGCCGCACTTCGACGAAGTGGAATCCGGGATCCCACATCAGCGAGCCGTAGCCGTAGACCCACAGATCGCGCCCCGCGATGTGTTCGGCCAGCATCGCCTGCCGTGTCGACTCGAGCTGCTCGTTGGACAGTCGCCAGTCCGGCGGCAGTCCACGCGCCCGGGCTCGCTCGTCCCACAGGGCCAGCAACTCCCAGGTGGCACGCAGGCCCGAGCGCTCGGCGGGCGTCAGCTTGCCGCGCAGCGCCGGCACGTGTTCGAAGGCGTCGGGGGTCAAGGTTGCGCAGGTCGCCGTGGCGGGGGTGACGGGTTCAACGCGCCCGCATGATGCCGCAGGACAACGCCTCGGGATCGCGGGCGGGGCGCGGCCGGCCTTGTCACCACCGGGGACCACGGCTACAAACGCGGCCATGCGGCAGCTCGTGGTGCTGTGCGACGGCACCAACAACAACCTCACCGGCGTGGCCAACGACACCCACGTGGTGGCGCTGGCCGAACTGCTGCGCGCCGACCCCGACGCCGAGCGCGTGGTGTTCTACGACCCCGGCGTCGGCAACCCGGGCGAGCTGCCCGGGACCACGCTGTGGGACAAGGCGCGGCGCCTGGCCGAACGCGTCGATGGGCTGGCGTTCGGCCGCGGCGTGTTCGACAACATCGCCGAGGGCTATCGCTTCCTGATGCGCCACTGGCAAGGCGACGACGATCAGATCTGGCTGTTCGGCTTCTCGCGCGGCGCCTTCACCGCGCGCAGCATCGGCGGGCTGGTCAATCGCTTCGGCATCCTGCAACCGCAGCTCGAACCGCTGGTGTCGACGCTGCTGCACCAGTATTTCTCCGCGACGACGCCGCGCGGCGATGCCATCGCGGCGCAGGCGACGCGGCTGTTCGCCGAGGCGCCGAGCCGCAAGCCGGTCATCCACTTCGTCGGCGTGTGGGACACCGTGCAGACGGTGGGCACCTGGCCATTCTCGCTGCGCATGAGGGCCAGACCGACGCTGCAGGGCAAGGCGTTCCTGCACGTGCGCCAGGCGCTGGCGCTCGACGAGCATCGCGCGCAGTTCGTGCCGCGCGCCTACGCCGAGAACAACGGCGCCGTCGCCGTCGCCGGCGGCAGGACGGGCTCGCTGCTGCAACTGTGGTTCCGTGGCGCGCACTGCGACGTCGGCGGCGGCTACACGCTGCCCGAAAGCGCGCTGGCGCGCACGCCGCTGGTGTGGCTGCTGGCGCAGGCGGTGCAGTGCGGCTTGCGCCTGCGTCACGGCGGCCAACCGGTGGACACCGAAGAGCGCGCCGCCGAGGCGATCGCGCAGACGCTGCAGCAGGCCGGCGGCAAGCCCGACCCGGTGGCATCGGGCCAGGCGCAGCGCCGGGTGCATTGCCAATTGCACGCCACGCCGCTGTGGGCGCTGACCGGCATGGCGTTGCGCGACTCGCGGCGCGCGGCGATCGACGACCGGCCCGACGCCACGGTGCAGATGGCCGAGCATCCGTCGGTGGCGCAGTGGGACGCGCAGTTCCCGCGCGACAGCGTCTGGCGCCGTGCCGGCCTCACCGGCTGGTGGTGGGCGTACCTGGTCGCGGGGCTGGCGATCGCCGTCGGCCTCGGCTGGCTGCTGATCGGCGCCCCCTCCGGCGTCGGCGAGGCCTTCGCCGCCAACCTGCGGCTGCAAGGCTGGCAGCTCGGTGCCATCTTCTCGACCGACGGCAGCTGGTGGCAGACCGCGCTCGGCTTCGACGCGCCGCGCTGGGCCGTGCTGTGGGACTTCGCGCTCATCGTGTGCTACGCCTACGTGCTGGGCACGCTGGCGGCGCGCGCCTTCGCGCATGCCGCGGGCTTCAACCGCCACGGGCGGGCGGTGCCCAAGGCGCTCAACGTGCTCGGCTGGGCGCTGCCGGTGATGGTGTTCGGCGACATCGCCGAGAACGTCTTCACCTGGTCGACGCTGACCGCCGGCCACGAGGGCGTGTGGTGGCTGGCCTGGGGCTGTCGCCTCGGCATGGCGCTCGGCGCGCTGGCCAAGCTGGTCGGCTTGGCCGGGGTGCTGCTGCTCGTCGTCGGCTGGCGCGCGCTGCGGCCGCGCTGACGCGGTCGCGCTACAGCACGAAGCGATCGTGCACGCGCGGGGCGCTCGCCTCGTCGTCGTCGGGCTGCCAGATCGGTCGGCCGTTCGCGCTGGGCTTCCAGCGGCGCGGCACGCGGTCGATGGCGACGAAGTGCGCGTGCAGCGACGCGTCGGCGGCGACCTTGAAGCGCAGGAAGCCTTTGTAGTCCTGGATGCCGAGCGCCGAGTAGCCGTTGTTGGTGAGGAAGCCGAACCACGACATCAGCGCCAGGTAGAGGCCGAAGATCAGTGCGCCGACGATCGAGCCGTAGAGGAACACGCAGATGCCGACGAACGTGGATTGCGCGATGGCGGCCCAGGCGTCGCCGCCGGGCATGCCGATCCACGGCAGGCCGTGCACGTACTGCTGCACCCAGAACAGCACCAGGTACACCGAGAAGACGTGCGCCAACGCGTGCACCAGCCCGACGCCCCAGGTGATGACCATGCGCCAGAACACGCTGGCCGTCGACGGCAGTTCGCTCACCGCCTCGCGCCCCATCGCCAGGCAGGCGCCGATCATCACCACGTTGACCACGAAGCCCAGCGGGCTGAACACCATCGCCTTCAGCCACAGGACGAACACCGGAAGGAAGTCGGCCGGCAGGTACAGACCCAGCGGCTGGAAACCGTCGGCGACGAAGGTGTTGGCGAACGCCAGCGAGTTCAGGTAGGCGTTGAACCAGTACAAGGCGCCCAGCAGCACCGCGAACCACCAGTTGCCGCCGCGCCAGGTGCCGTCGGTCTTGAAGAAGGCGATCAGGTTGCCCCAGACGCGGGCGCGGCTCGCGCGTGCGCTCGGAAAGACCGAGGCCTCGACGCGCTCGAACACGACGTCGCGCCCCTGCGGCGGGCCATCGTCGAGGCCCACCACCAGCGCCTGCGCGCCCGCGGGCTGCGGCGGGATCGCGCGCTCGTAGCCGTGTTCGCGCAGCAGAACCTGGCGCGTCGTGGTGCGCGTGTGCGTCGGGTGCGTGAACGCGCCGCCGGTGCCGCAGGTGACCAGCACGCCGTCGCTGTCGGAGGTCGAGCGCATGTAGTGGTGCAGGTCGCCCGCGAGCCGCAGCGCGATGCGGTCGCGCAGCAGGCCTTCGAGGCGCTGGTAGCGCATCGGCCAGTTGGGCCGCGCACCGCCGCCGATCGGATGCCGCCAGTACGGCTCGGGATAGACCAGGATCACGCGGTCGTCGGGCCCGATGCGGTAGGTCTGCGGACGGCCGTCGACGCTGACCTCGATGCCGCTGGTGGCCAGGCGCTCGAACTGCTCGAACTGGTCGCGGTCGATCTCGCGCACCAGCGCGAAGTCGAAGCCGAGCGCCCACCAGCCGCGCGGCAGCTTGACGCAGAAGTACGACTGCAGCTGCGGGATGCGCGCGCCGAGAAACGGCAGCGCGCTCTTGTTGCGCACGAAGTAGCGGTTGAAGGTGGCGGCCGAATCCATCCAGTCGTGGTTCTGCGCCAGCGCGGCCAGCGTGAGGCGGCGGCCGCGCACCACGGCCTCGCGCGCGCCGTAGTCGGGCCGTGCCGCCTCGAACATCTCGATGAAGCGGTAGCGATACTCCTGCGAGCTCGCCGCCGGATACGCGAGGTCGCCGCCCAGCAGCAGCAACTGGCCGCGCGGCAGCCGCTGGCCATCGGCGAACGTCAACGCATCGGCGAGCGCGTTGGCAGCGACGGCGTAGGTGGCGTTGCCGCCGTCGCCGGTGTCGGCGATGAAGTCGAACCAGAAGTCACCGTCGTCCTCGGGCTCGCTGCAGTCGACGATGGTCAGCGGCTGCTGGTACGACTCGCGCAGGTCGCGGTTGCGCAGCATGTCCTCCGACGAGAGCACGCCGCGCCCGGCCATCAGCAGCACGTCGGGCTGGTACCACGCCACCGCAGGGCGCTGATGCGGCGCGACGTCGGCGCCGAACCGTGGTGACGACATCAGGCCCTCGGGCGCCGGCTGATCATGCACACGATTGTCGGTGGACGCTGTCGCACCCGCAAGGCGCTTCGGGTACGCTCGGCCGCATGACCGACCCAGACAAGGACGGCTCGCTGCACGGACGCGTGGTGCTCGTCACCGGTGCCAACACCGGGATCGGGCTCGTCACCGCGCGCGAGCTGGCGACGCGCGGTGCACACGTGTTCGTGGCCTGCCGCTCGGCCGAGCGTGCCGAGGCCGCGCTGGCCACCATCAGGGCGCGCGGCCCGCGCCCGGAGGCGCTGGCGCTCGACCTCGGCGACTTCGCGTCGGTGCAGCGCTGCGCGCAGGCGTTCCTCGCGCGCGGCCTGCCGCTGCACATTCTGATCAACAACGCCGGGCTGGCCGGCGCCCGCGGACTCACCGCGTCGGGCTTCGAGCTCGCGTTCGGCGTCAACCACGTCGGGCACTTCCTGCTGACGCAGCTGCTGCTCGAACGCCTCAAGGCATCGGTGCCGGCGCGCATCGTCACGGTGGCGAGCAAGGCGCACTACCGCGCGAGCGGCATCGACTGGGCAGCGGTGCGCCGGCCCACGGCGGCGCGCTCGGGCCTGCCCGAGTACCAGGTGTCCAAGCTGGCCAACGTGCTGTTCAGCGCCGAGCTCGGACGCCGCCTCGCCGGCAGCGGCGTCACCACGTATGCGCTGCACCCGGGCGTGGTGGCCACCGACGTCTGGCGCCAGGTGCCGTGGCCGCTGCGCCCGCTGATGAAGCTGACGATGATCTCCGCCGAGGACGGCGCGCGCACCACGCTGCACTGCGCCACCGCGGCGGAGGTGGCGCAGGAGACGGGGCTTTACTACGACCAGTGCCGCGTCAAGGCGCCGAGCCGCGTGGCGCAGGACGGCGCGCTGGCCGCGCAGCTGTGGCAGCGCAGCGAGAGCTGGGTGCGCCAGGTGCCGACTGCCTAACGTGCCGGTCGGGGCTCCACCACCGGGAACACCGACGGGAAGGTGTCGAGCAGCCCCAGCAGCTCGGCCAGCTTGAGCGGATTGCCGGCGACGCTGACCTGACCGGCCTGCATCGCGGCCGGGAACGTGGTCTTCTGCAGCGAGATGTCGTCCAGCGTCGCGCGCGTCAGCGTCACGGTGGCGTCGGCGTCGGGGGCCTGGCGATCGGCCGACACCGTCAGCGCGCTGTTGTCGAGCCGCAGCACGAAGTCCTGCCTGGTGTCGGTGAAGCGCCAGTTGATCAGCGAGCGCTTGCCGAGCGCCTTGTCGCCGTTCAGGCGCACGCCCAGGTAGTCGAAGAACATCTCCAGCGGCAGCGCGCGGATCACGTCGGGGCTGGCGGTGTTGCTGAGCTGCAGCTTCGGCGGGCCGTTGCGCAGCTCGGCGGCGCCCTGCAGGTACGCGTTGCGCGCGGTGGCCGATTCGGACTGGTAGCCGAGCTGCTCGAGCGCATCGGCGCCGAGGTTGCGCGCCGCCTGGTTGCCCGGATCGGCGAACACCAGTTGCGAAGCCAGCTGCGCCACCCAGCGGTACTCGCCGCGCGCGAAGTCGTCGTTGGCGCGCTTCAGGGCGGCGTCGGCCCCGCCCATGTACTCCACCGTCTTCTTCGCCGCCGCCACCGGCGGCAGCGCGTCGAGGCTGGCGGGGTTGCCGTCGTAGTAGCCGAGGTAGCGCTGGTAGATCGCCTTGACGTTGTGCTTCATCGAGCCGTAGAACGAGTGCACCGACCACTCCTGGTTCAGGCTCGGCGGCAGCGCCATCATGTCGGCGATCTCGGCGCCGACGTAGCCGTGGTTCATCAGCCGCACGGTCTGGTCGTGCACGAACTTGTAGGCGTCGCGCTGGCGGCCGAGGAACGTGCGCACGCGCTCGCCGCCCCACACCGGCCAGTGGTGCTGCGCGATCAGCACGTCGCTGCCGGCGCCGTAGCGGTCGAGCGCGCCGCCGAGGTACTTGGACCAGACCAGCGGGTCGCGCACCAGGGCGCCGCGGATCGGCAGCAGGTTGTGGAAGTTCTGCGTCGCGATCTCGGCCATGTTGAGCACGCGCAGCTGCGGGTAGTACATGATCATCTCGGCCGGCGCCTCGGCGCCCGGCGTCAGCTCGAACACGATGTCGATGCCGTCGATGCGGTGCGTCTCGATCGGCTTGTCGATCAACCGCGTCGGCGCGATCAGCGTGATGGTGCCGCCCGACACCGTCTTGCCCAGGCCGGCGTCGACCTGCGCGCGCTCGCCGCGCGGCAGCAGCGGGCCGAACTGGAACTGGGCGCGCCGCGCCATCGCGTTGCCGGCGATCACGTTCTCGCCGACCGCCTCCTGCATGAAGCCCGCCGGCGCCCAGATGCCCACCTTGCCGACCTCGTCGTCGCTCACCACCCCGCGCACGCCGCCGAAGTGGTCGGCGTGGCTGTGCGTGTAGATCACCGCCACCACCGGGCGCTTGGGCCGGTGCTTGAAGTACAGCGCCATCGCCTCGCGCGCGACCTCGACGCTGATCAGCGGGTCGATCACGATCAGGCCGCTGTCGCCCTCGATGATCGTCATGTTCGAGATGTCGAGACCGCGCACCTGGTAGAGGCGGTCGACCACCTTGAACAGGCCGTTGCCGAGGTTGACGCGCGCATGCCGCCACAGCCCCGGGTGCACGGAGTCGGGCGCGTCCTCGGCAGCGAGGAACTCGTAGCCCTTCAACGTCCACGCCGGCCGCGTGCCGTCGGCGCGCATCACCACCTTGTCGCCGAACGCCTCGATGTGCCCGCGCGAGGCGTCGTCGAACGATTGCTTGTCCAGCAACGGCACGTCGGCGCGCGCGGCGCGATTGGCCGCCCGCGTGGCCTCGGTGGCCTCCTTGGGCGACGGCCCCTGTGCACTGGCCGCACCGCCAGCGAGCGCCAGCGCAATCGTCATGACCCCGGCGGCGGCCCGGGTGATGGCTGGTGTCATCGGTCTCTCCTCGTTGTCGCTCGGTGCACATGCTAGTGCGGCGCTGCGCCCGGCCTGTGACGGGCGTGATACACGCCCGGCGCGAATCCGGCCATGCGGGTTCGGGGGTCGCGCGTTGCGGTTGAAACCGCGCTGTCATCGAAGCGCACGATGGCGCACCTACTCTGACCTCCATCGGTGGCAGGTCACCGACGCAAGGAGTTCACGATGAATGCCATTCCCCGAAACATCCGCCTGTTCGCCGGCATCGCCGGCATGGCCATTGCGGCGGCCTTCGTGTCGACCGCGTATGCGCAGAGCGGCGAGTTGATGCCCGTGTCGCGCGCCGACGTGAAGGCGCAGACGCGCGCTGCCAACAAGGCCGGCGAGATCGCCACCGGCGAGGAAGACGGGTCGATCTATCAGCCCAAGCCGGTGTCGTTGCGCACCCGCGCCGACCGCAAGGCCGAGACCTTGGCGGCCAACAAGAACGGTGGCCTGGGCTCGCCCGGACAGCGGCTTTACTGGACCTACAACGTGATGCCGCGCGAGCTGCTCGCCAAGTCCACCAAGAGCGGCGCCGACGGCAAGGCAGAAACCCGCCAGGCCATCCGCGACCACAAGATGGTGCCGGCCGGCGAAGCGACGCTCTGACGAACCCGGTCCACGCGGCGCGCGGGCCGCGTGCCCGCGTCGTCGCGCCGATCGTTCGCCCATCGCGGCATGGCGTACCGCGTGAGGCTCAGCCGAGGGCGGCCTTGAGCACGCGCGCGTAGTTGCGGTACGCGATGCGCTCGATGGTGCCGGCGGGCAGCTTCATGCGTTCGAGCTGCTGCAGCACATCGCGCACGCCGGCGTAGTCGTTGACCGACCAGGTCTTGCCGACGCCTTCCATGTCGGTGCCCAGGCCGACGTGCTCGGCGCCGATCTTGTCCACCAGAGCGGCAAGCTCGCGCGCGTAGCCCTCGGTGTCGCGCGGGCCCACCGTCCAGCCACCGCGACCCGCGGTCCATGCGGCGGCGGGCTTGGTGAGCGCGAGACCCCACAGGCCGACCACGCCGCCGCGATCGGCGATCATCTTCGCGTGATCGACTGACAGGCGGCGCTGCTGCATCGTGGTGGCGTCGAGCCAGCGGCCGGCCACCCGATCGACCCAGCCGTGCGACCACACCAGCGGCACCTTGGCGATCTGCAGCGCCTGCTCGACCGTCGGCATGGCCGCATGCGCGAGATCCACCAGCAGGTGCTTGTCGTTGCAGGCTTCGACCAGCCGCTTGCCCATCTCGCTGAGGCCGTTGTGCACCGGCGGCAGCGTCTGGTTGTCGCCGGCCGGCGCCGCCAGGAAGTGCACCAGTTGCAAGTGCCGCAAGCCCTTGGCGAGCGCCGCACCCAGGTTGTCGACGTTGCCCTCGAGAAAGTGCGACCCCTCCGACGCCAGCACGATGCCCGCGGGGCCGCCCGGCGCGGTGCAGGCATCGACGTCGGCCGCGTCGAGCACCGTCTTCAGCCGGTGCTCGCGCAGGTAGTTGCGCATGCGGCCGATCTGCGCGTCGAAGCGCGCCGCCAGCTGGCCCGGCTGCGGCGAGGCGAACACCTCGATGCCGGCCTTGCCCTCGCGGATCCAGCTGCCGTCGGACACCAGACTCCACGCCATCAGCGCCACGTGGTGATCGCGCACCTCTTCGGCGAGCGCCGAGGTGGTCAGCGGGCGCTGCAGCAGCCCGTAGTGGCTGTGCATGTCGGCGATCGGCACGTCGCCCTGTGCCTGCACCCCCGCCGCCACGCCCGCCAGCGTGCCTGCGGCCGCCTGCAGGAGGCGTCGCCGACCGATGCGCGCCATTGAAACGAACTCGCTCGTCACAGGCTTGCCCTCCACGTCATGCACCCGCATCGAGGCCCCACGCCTGCACCAGCAGACGCGCCCGTCGTGTCAACTCGGCGGGCGCGACTCCGGGCGCGTACAGCGCCGAGCCGACGCCGGCGCCGCGTGCGCCGGCCTGCTTGTACGCCGCCAGGTTGTGCTCGCCGACGCCGCCGACGGCGTAGAAGGCGGTCGATGGCGCGAACACCGCGCGCCAGGCTTTCATCACCGGCGGGCCCAGCATCTC
>DATJYZ010000161.1:0-7700 GCA_035499355.1 Burkholderiaceae bacterium
ACGGCCAACGCCTGTGGGCGCGAAAAGAGCTGGCGCAGAAACTCGACCGGCAGGTTGACCTCGGTGCTGCTGCGAGTGACCAGCAGGCCGGCGGCCAGCGAGATCAAAAAGGCGGGGACCTGGCTCACGAGGCCGTCGCCGATGGTCAGTTTCGTGAAGAGCGCCCCAGCGTCCCGCACGCCCATCCCAAACTCGATCACGCCGATGAGCAGGCCGCCGATGATGTTAATGAGCGTAATCACGATCGCGGCCACGGCGTCGCCGCGCACGAACTTGCTGGCACCGTCCATGGCGCCGTAGAACTCGGCTTCCTCGGAAATCTCGGCGCGGCGGCGCTTGGCCTCGGCCTCGTCGATCAGGCCCGCGTTCAAGTCGGCGTCGATCGCCATCTGCTTGCCGGGCATCGCGTCGAGGGTGAAGCGCGCGCCGACCTCGGCGATGCGCTCGGCGCCCTTGGTGACGACGATGAAGTTGATCACCACCAGGATCGCGAACACGATGATGCCGACCGCGAAGTTGCCGCCGATCAGGAAGTGCCCGAACGCCTCGATCACCTGGCCGGCGGCGCCGGTGCCGGTGTGGCCCTGCATCAGCACGACGCGGGTCGACGCCACGTTGAGCGACAGCCGCAGCAGCGTGGTGATCAGCAGCACCGTGGGGAAGGCCGCGAAGTCGAGCGGCTTGACCATGCGCGCCGCCACCATCATCACCGTCAGCGCGATCGCGATGTTGAAGGTGAACAGCACGTCGAGCACCAGCGGCGGCAGCGGCAGCACCATCATCGCCAGCACCAGCACGACGAACAGCGGCGCGATCACGCCCTTCACGGCGTCGGCGCGGGCACCGAACCAATGCTTGAACAAGCCGTTCATTCAGCGGCCTCCGCAGCGGCGGCTTGTTCCTTCTCGTGCGGATCGAACCCGGGCGGCAGCTCGGGCTCGGGCACCGCCTGCGGCATCGCCGCCTTGCCGGCCAGCGCGGCGCGCAACTGGTACACGTAGGCCAGCACCTGCGCCACCGCGGCAAACAGCGCGGCCGGCACCTCGCGATCGATCTCGACATGCGCGTATAGCGCGCGCGCCAGCGGCGCCGAGCGCAGCACCGGCACCTTGGCGTCGCGCGCGATGTCGCGGATCTTCATGGCCAGCAGGTCGGCGCCCTTGGCCACCACGCGTGGCGCGGCCATCGTGGCCTCGTCGTACTTCAGCGCGACCGCATAGTGCGTCGGGTTCATCACCACCAGGTCGGCCTTCGGCACGTTGGCCAGCATGCGGCGCTTGACCATCTCGCGCATGCGTGCCTTGACCTTGGCCTTGACCTCGAGGTTGCCCTCGAGCTCTTTCATCTCCTGCTTGGCCTCTTCTCGGCTCATCATCAGCCGCTTCATCCACAGGTGGCGCTGCAACGGCACGTCGACCGCGGCAAACGCCGCCAGCGGCAGCAGCAGCCACCAGATGCCCCACAGCACCGCCTGCGCGGTGTGCGCCAGCGCGGCCGGCAGCGGCATCGCCAGCGCGTCGTGAAAGCGCGCCAGCGAGCGGCCGAGCGCAACGCCGCCGATGACCACCAGCAGCAGCGCCAGCGCGCACGCCTTCAGCGTGTCGCCGAGGTGCGCCTTGGAGAACAGGCGCGCGAGACCCGACACCGGGTCGAGTTTGGCGAAGCTCGGCGCCAGCGGCTTCCAGGTCCAGTTCCAGCCGCCGGAAACCACCGCGGCCAGCACACCGGCCGCCGCCATGCCCAGCCCCAGCGGCAGCAGCAACACCAGCAGGCGGTGCGACTGTCGCGACAACGATTCGAGCATCGCGCCTGGGGTGGCGATCGCAGTCGCGTCGAACTGCAGACCCGACGCCAACACCTGCCCTGCCGCATGGGTGGCCAGCGGCGCCAGCACGACCAGTGCCGCCACGCCGGTCGCCATCGGCAGCAAGTGCGCGAGATCGCGCGAGCGCGCGACCTGACCGTCCTCGCGCGCCTTGGCGATGCGCCGGTGCGAGGCAGGTAAGTTGCGGTCTTGAGGGTCGGCCATGAGCGACGAAACGGCGACTCGAGCGAGTCGGTTCCGCCATCGTGCCGACGGCGCTGCTTTCTTAAGCCCGAAAAGCCGGGTTCTCGCGGGCCCTATTTACATCTGGATCAAAGGCCGCGTCAGAAGCCGAGGCTCGCGAGCAGGTCGTCGACTTCGCTCTGGTTCTTGACGACGTCGCTGCGATGGTCGGCGTCGACCACCGGCCCTTGCAGCGCCTGCATCTCGGTGACCTTTTCACGCCGCTCGGGCGGCACGACCTGCACCAGCAGGTTCAGCAGGCTGTCTTCGAGGTCGGTGGCCAGCGTCACCACCTTGGTCACCACCTGGCCGGTGAGGTCGTGGAAGTCCTGCGCCAGCATGATGTCGGTGAGGTGTCGGTCGACGCGGCCGGTGCGCGTCTCGACCTCGCCGACGAAGTTCATCACCGCGCCGGAGGCCACCGCGCGCACCGGGTCGGCGATCAGGGCCGCCGCCAGCGCGCGCGTGTCGGCTGCGATGCGCCGGTGCTCCTGCTTGGCCTGGTCGACCGAATCGAGCACCTTCTCGGCCGCCTGCGCCGTCTTGCTGGCGATGTAGTTGAGGCGGCTGCGTGCGTCGGGCAGGCCGTCGGCGGCCTTCTGCAATCTGGGCATCACGCCGAGCTGCTGCAGGGTGTCGTGGAGCATGCGGGTGATCGCGCCGAGCTGCTGGAACACCTCGGGCGACGCCGTCACCGGCCCATCGGGCAGCAGCGCGGCGAGGTCGTCCATCTTCATGGCGGGGCCCTGCGGCTTGTTGTTGTCGAGGACAGAGAAGCTCAGGTCCCGATCTTCTGGACGATCTTCTGCACCTTCTCTTCCAGCGTGGCCTTCGTGAACGGCTTCACGATGTAGCCCGAGGCGCCGGTCTGCGCGGCCAGCACGATGTCTTCCTTGCGCGCCTCGGCGGTGACCATCAGCACCGGGATGTGCTTCAGCGACTCGTCGGCGCGCACCGCCTTCAGGAACTCGAAGCCGTTCATGTTCGGCATGTTGATGTCGCAGACCACGAAGTCGAACTTCTGTGCCTTCATGGCCGCCAGCGCGACCGCGCCGTCCTCGGCCTCTTCGGCCTTCTCGCAACCCATTTCCTTCAACAGGCCGCGCACGATCCTCCGCATCGTGGAGAAGTCGTCAACGATCAGGAACTTCAGGTCGGCGGGGTTGCTCATGGCGGCGAATCCTTCAGGCACGCGATTCGGGGCCTGGTGCTGCTGGTTGACTTATCGGCCGGGCGCCGCCGGACTTGACACCACGGTCGGCCGCTCGGGCTTGATCGACGGCTCGGCCGCCGCGCCGTCGGGCTGCTCGACCGGCTGCGTCTTGAACATCGCGTCTTCGGCCTCGCGCGTCATCACCACGATGCTGATGCGGCGGTTGGCCGCATCGTCGGGTTGTTCACGCTTGAGCAGCTGGCTCGCCGCCAGGCCCTGCACGCGCAGCACGCGCTCGTCGGGCAGGCCGCCGGCCAGCAGCTCGCGGCGCGACGCGTTGGCGCGGTCGGCCGACAACTCCCAGTTGCTGTAGCCACGCTCGCCGCCGACGAACGCCGTTGCGTCGGTGTGGCCCTCGAGCGTGAGGTGGTTCGGCACTTCGCCGAGCACCGCGCCGATCGCGCGCAGCAGCTCCTGCATGTACGGTTGCACCTGTGCCGAACCGCTGGCGAACATCGGGCGGCTCTGCGCGTCGACGATCTGGATGCGCAGGCCGTCGCGCGTCATCTCGAGCAGGATCTGCGAGCGGAACGCGCTGAAGCCCGGGTTGCTCTGGATCTCGCCTTCGAGGCGCTGCTGCAGGCTGCGCAGGCGCGAGATCTCGGCGCGGATCTGCTCTTCTTTCAGCGCCTTGAGGTTCACCGTCTTGCGTTCGGACTCGATGTCGCCGCGCTTGACCTGGCCCGTGGTGCGGGTGAGGTCCTGGCCGCCGCCATGCAGCACGTGCGAGGCATCGCCCGAGCCCGCGCCGCCGAACATCGCCACCTTCAGCGGCGAGGCGAAATAGTCGGCGATGCCCTTCTTGTCGCCCTCGGTGGTCGAGCCGAGCAACCACATCAGCAGGAAGAACGCCATCATCGCCGTCACGAAGTCGGCGTAGGCGATCTTCCAGGCGCCGCCGTGGTGGCCGTGGCCGCCCTTCTTGATCTTCTTGACGATGATCGGCTGCAGTTTCTTCGCGTCGCCGGCCATTGCTGTTCCTTCGTCCTTCTAGCTGGAACCCCCGCCCGGCGGGGGGCAGGGGGTGCTCACGTTCGCCCCGCAGGGGAAGAAGGCCGCCGTCAGGCAGCCCTCTTCCCCTTCACGTGCCCTTCGAGCTCGATGAAGGTGGGCCGCTCGGTCGAGTACAGCACCTTGCGCCCGAACTCGATCGCCACCTGCGGCGCGTAGCCCTGCATCGACGCCAGCAGCGTGGTCTTGATGCACTGCAGTTCCTTGCCGCTCTCGTCGACCTTCTGCTCCAGCAGGCCCGCCAGCGGCTCGAAGATGCCGTAGCTGAGCAGGATGCCGAGGAAGGTGCCGACCAGCGCCGAGCCGATCATCGCGCCCAGCACCGCCGGCGGCTGGCCGACCGAACCCATGGTGTTCACCACCCCGAGCACCGCCGCCACGATGCCGAACGCCGGCAGGCCACCGGCCAGCCGCTGCAGCGCGCCCACCGGCGCGTGCGCCTCGTGGTGGTGGGTCTCGATTTCGCTGTCCATCAGCGACTCGATCTCGTGCGCGTTGAGGTTGCCCGACACCATCATGCGCAGGTAGTCGGTGATGAACTCGCTGACATGGTGGTCGTTGCCGACCGTCGGGTACTTCTGGAACAGCGGCGAGTTGTGCGGGTCCTCGACGTCCTTCTCGATCGACATCAGGCCTTCCTTGCGAGCCTTCTGCAGGATGTCGTACAGCAGCGCCATCAGCTCCATGTAGCGCGCCTTGGTGTACTTGCTGCCCTTGAAGCAGCTGACCAGGCCGGCGACCGACGCCTTGAGCACCTTCATCTGGTTGTTGGCGACGAAGGCACCGATGGCCGCGCCCATGATCGTGACCATCTCGAACGGCAGCGCGTGCAGCACGACGCTGATGTTGCCGCCGTGCGCGATGAACACGCCGAACACGCAGCCCAGCGCGACAACCCAGCCGATGATGACGAACATGGTCCTTCCCGATGCGGCTGGCAGCCCGTTGCGCAGGCACGTCCGCCGCTTCAGCCTTATCGGCGCCGGGTGTGCG
This sequence comes from Burkholderiaceae bacterium, assembly GCA_035499355.1. GTDB lineage: Bacteria > Pseudomonadota > Gammaproteobacteria > Burkholderiales > Burkholderiaceae_C > JAEUPI01. Next base: position 5,265 of record DATJYZ010000161.1, read on the forward strand.
CTCTTGAGCGGGTTACACCATGCACCAGACGGGTGTCACCGCGTGTGTCGCACGTCGTCTCACCGATGCCCGGCCCCAAGAAGAAACGGCGCGCCGCCGAAGCGCCGCGCCGCAAGGGCACACGAGGTGCCGCTAGGAGGAGACAAGCAGGAGAAACTTCAGGATCCGACCGTGTTTGTCGGCCGACCCGCCTCGATTCTGAAGCGTGTCGACCGCAAGAATCAGTGAATTTCCAACGTTGCGCGCAGGGAGCCGCTGGCGCGCCCCTTGCCCGCCCGCGCCGGCGGGTTGCATAGGCCGCAGACGTAGTGACGCGCGATCTCGTGCGGGTGCGTCACGAAGTGGCCGCCGCACTTGGAGCACGGCGTCATCGTCAGCATGCCGTTGTCGACGAACTTCACCAGCCGCCAGGCGCGCGTGACCGACAGCTGCGGCTCCAGCCCCTGGGCCTGGATCTGCTCCAGGTACAGCTTGTAGGCCTTAATGACGGTGTCGATCTCGTCGATCTCGGCGGCCTTGTTGAGGTACTCGTGGATGTTGAGGAACAGGCTGGCGTGGATGTTGGGCTGCCAGGTCATGAACCAATCGGTCGAGAACGGCAGCTGGCCCTTGCTCGGGCTCTTGCCGGCGACCTCCTTGTACAGGCGCAACAGGCGCTCGTAGCTGAGGTCGGTCTCGCTTTCCAGCACCTGCAGTCGCGCGCCGAGGCGGATCAGCTCCACCGCGCGTTCGATCTGCCGGGCCTCGGTGAGGATGCTCTTGACTCGCATGGTTCCCTCCGGCGTCCTGTCGTGGTGGCGGTCGCGTCAGGCCGCTTCCTGATGGCGCCCGGCCATCAGGATCGACGCGTGCAGCCGCGACACGCCGTCGTTGGCGGCCGGCTTGCCGTGGTTGGTGAGCAGGCCCCACACCACGTCGTCGTCGCAGCGCATGCGGCACAGCAGGGTGTTGCAGGAGGCGATCTTCATCATCTGCGCCGGCGTCAGTGCGTCGATCAGCGTGGCGTTGTCTTCGCCCACACCCAGACGGAACAGCGCCTGCTCGCGGTCGCTGCGGATCAGGGTCTGCGCCAGCATCAGATAGGACAGGTTGGCTTCGCGGATCTCGGCCAGCACTTGGTCGGCAGTCATTCGGTTCACTCCTCGCCCTGTCGGGCCCTTTCGATGGACGTCACTGTAGGGACCGGTCGATCCAACGAACATCGGCGCGATTCGCGACATTCAGTCCCGAAACTTCCAAGCGCGCTGTAGGAACCGCGCTGACAGTCCGGCGTGCGGTCTTCACGGCACCCGCCGACCACGAACTGGCGGGTCGCGGTGGGTCTGCTCGAGTGATCGGTCAGCCTTGCATCGCCCGATCATCGCCGCATGACGACCTCTCCCGCCGCCGAGGCGGCGCTGCCGCCCGCGCTGGTGGTGATCGGCGGTGGCCGCACGATGCCGCACGCGCGCGACCTGCGCCTCGACGCCGCAGCGCGCGATGCGCTGCTCGCCACACTGCCCGCCGCGCCGCGCGTGCTGGCGGGCGGCGACTGCGACGACACGCTGCGCGATGCCTATCTGGCCAAGCATCCCGCGAGCCGCTGGCAGGCGTTCGACGACATCGACGCCCTGCACGCGCTGAACGACGCGTTCGACCTGATCGTGCTCGGCCAAGGCCTGGACCCCTTCGCGGATCCCGCTGCGTTGCTGCAGGCGCTGCGGCGCCGCGCGCATCCGCAGACCACGCTGGCATTGAACCTCGCGCAAGACACCTCGCTCGAGCTGCTGCAGCGCTTCGTCGAAGCCGACTTGACGGACAGCGACGAGGGCCTGCTGGCGGGCCGGCCGCTGCGGCATCGCAGCCTGGCATCGGCCACCAAGTGCCTGATGGATGCCGGTTGGATGCCCGCCCTGGCCGACGCCTGCTGGCGCGAGCCGCGCAGCGACGCAGTGGCCCGGCACGCGCTGGCCCTGGCAGCCGCGATCGGCGTGCCTGCCGCCACGGCGCAACGGCAATGGCGGATGCAGCGCGCGATCGTGCACGCCAGCGCCGCGTTCGACGCCTCACCGGTGACCGCGCCGCGCCGCGCCAACTTCGCCGTCGTGGTGCCGACCAACCGCGACGCCCAGTTGCGCGTCAACGTCGAGTGCTCGCCCGGACTGCGGGAGGTCGACGCGCGCGTGATCTCGGTGCGGCGCGCCGCCACCGCGGCCGATGCGCTGGCGCGCGCGATCGAGCACGTGCACGAGGACTGGGTGCTCCTGTGCCACCAGGACGTGTACTTCGCGCGCTCGTTCGGCGCGCGGCTAGCCGCGCTGCTCGACGCCGTGCCGGCCGCCGAGCGGGCACGCACGCTGATCGGCTTTGCCGGCGTCGGCGTCGACGCGGCCACGCAGGCCTACCAGCACGCAGGGTTCGTGATCGACCGCAGCAGCCGCTTCGACAACCCGGCCA
>DATJYZ010000162.1:0-2958 GCA_035499355.1 Burkholderiaceae bacterium
CCGGTGCATTGGAGAGGGTCCATGGCGCAGCCGCCGCGGCTTGAGCTGATCGGCATCGGCAAGCAATACCCGGCCGTCAAGGCCAACGACGGGGTCAACCTCACGGTGGCGCCGGGACAGATCCACGCCGTGCTCGGCGAGAACGGCGCCGGCAAGTCGACGCTGATGAAGATCATCTACGGCGCGGTGCAGCCCGACGAGGGCGAGGTGCGCTGGAACGGCCAGCGCGCGACGGTGCGCAACCCGCACGAGGCGCGTGCGCTCGGCATCAGCATGGTGTTCCAGCACTTCTCGCTGTTCGACACGCTGAGCGGTGCCGAGAACGTCTGGCTCGGCCTCGACAAGGCGTTCACGCTGGCCGAGGTGACGCGCCGCATCGTCAAGGTGGCGCAGGACTACGGGCTCGAGGTCGACCCGGCGCGGCCGGTGCACACGCTGTCGGTCGGCGAGCGACAGCGCGTCGAGATCGTGCGCGCGCTGCTGACCAACCCCAAGCTGCTGATCCTCGACGAGCCGACCTCGGTGCTGACGCCGCAGGCGGTGGAGCGGCTGTTCGTGACGCTGCGCCAGCTGTCGAAGGAAGGTTGCTCGATCCTCTACATCAGCCACAAGCTCGACGAGATCCGCGCGCTGTGCCACCACTGCACCGTGCTGCGCGGCGGCAAGGTGACCGGCGAGGTCGACCCGACCAAGGAGAGCAACGCCAGCCTGTCGCGGCTGATGATCGGCGCCGAACCGCCGCAGTTGCAGCATCGCGCCGCCCAGCCCGGTGCCGTGGTGCTGAAGGTGCAGGGGCTGTCGGTGCCGAAACAGGACCAGTTCGGCACCGACCTGCGCGACATCGCGTTTGACGTGCGCGCCGGCGAGATCGTCGGCATCGCCGGCGTCTCGGGCAATGGCCAGCAGGAGCTGATGGCCGCGCTGTCGGGCGAAGACCCGCGCGCGCCCGCCGGCTCGATCGGCGTGTTCGGCAGCGACGTGTCGCGCGCACACCCGCGCCAGCGGCGACGGCTGGGCCTGCACTTCGTGCCCGAGGAGCGGCTCGGCCGCGGCGCGGTGCCGACGCTGTCGCTGGCCGCCAATACGCTGCTGACGCGCACCGAGAACGTCGGCCGCGGCGGCTGGCTGCGCATGGCCGCGGTCGAGGCGCTGGCCGCGTCGCTGATCGAGCGCTTCAAGGTCAAGGCCGGCGGGCCCGACGCGGCGGCGCGCAGCCTGTCGGGCGGCAATCTGCAGAAGTTCATCGTCGGCCGCGAGATCGATGCCAGGCCCAAGCTGCTGATCGTGTCGCAGCCGACGTGGGGCGTCGACGTCGGCGCGGCGGCGCAGATCCGCGGCGAGCTGCTGGCGCTGCGCGATGCCGGCTGCGCGGTGCTGGTGGTCAGCGAGGAGCTCGACGAGCTGTTCGAGATCAGCGACCGGCTGCTGGTGATCGCGCAGGGGCGCGTCAGCCCCAGCGTGCCGACCGCGCAGGCAACGATCGAAAGGATCGGCGAATGGATGAGCGGACTGTGGCCGCAATCGCCGGCGACGGAGGCGGCCCATGCTTAGGCTCGAGGCGCGGCCGCAGCCGTCGAAAGCGCTGTCCTTCGCGTCGCCGCTGCTGGCGCTGCTGGTCACGGTGGTGATCGGCGTCGTGATGTTCGCGCTGCTCGGCAAGGACCCGGTGCGCGCGCTGCAGATGTTCTTCTGGGAGCCGATCAAGAGCGGCTACGCCTGGAGCGAGATCGCGGTCAAGGCGACGCCGCTGGTGCTGATCGGCCTCGGGCTGGCGATCTGCTACCGCTCCAACGTCTGGAACATCGGCGCCGAAGGGCAATACGTGATCGGCGCGGTGTTCGCCAGCGGCGTGGCCATGCAGGCCGGTGCCGACACGCCGCGCGCGATCGTGCTCGTGATCCTCGCGGCCGGCATCGTCGGCGGCATGCTGTGGGCCGGCATCGTGGCGCTGCTGCGCGACCGCTTCAATGCCAACGAGATCCTGGTCAGCCTGATGTTGGTCTACGTGGCGGTGATGGTGCTGAGCTACCTCGTCTACGGCCCCTGGAAGGATCCCAAGGGCTACAACTTCCCGCAGACCATCACCTTCGCGGCGGCGACCAAGGTCCCGCGGCTGATCGACGGCTTTCGCCTCAACATCGGCGTGCTGATCGCGCTGGCCGCGGTGGCGCTGGCGTGGCTGTTCCTGTTTCGCACCTATCGCGGCTTCGCGCTGCAGGTGGGCGGCCTCGCGCCGGCGGCGGCCCGCTATGCCGGCTTCTCGTCGCGGCGTGCGCTGTGGACGGCCCTGTTGATCTCCGGTGGGCTGGCCGGCCTGGCGGGGGCGCTCGAAGCCGCCGGGCCGCTCGGGCAGTTGACGCCCTACGTGCCGGTCGGCTACGGCTTCGCCGCGATCATCGTCGCCTTCGTCGGCCGGCTGCACCCGGTGGGCGTGGTGTTCGCCGGCATCCTGATGAGCATGTTCTACATCGGCGGCGAGCTGGCGCAGTCGCGCCTCGGCCTCCCGAAGTCGCTGACCGGCGTGTTCCAGGGCCTGTTGCTGTTCGCGCTGCTGGCGTGCGACACGTTGATCCACTACCGCGTGCGCTGGCGAGGGGCGGCGCGGACCTCTGCACTCGGGGTCTCCGTGCCGATCAAGGCGACGCCCGCGAAGGAAGCTTGATATGGCGTGCCCACGGTTCGCGCGGCACGGCGGGCGGTACCCGGCGGGGGCTCCTACTGTGGCGGTCGGCCTTGCAGGCCGACTCCGCTGTGCTCGCCCCCACCGGGCACCGCCCCACCGCGCTGATGCGCTCGTGGTGTCCGAGCACGCATGCCATGGCAGTGCCCGCAAAGCCGGGGGCGGGCGTGCGCCGGCAGCGACTTTGTGCGGCGCCGAGGAGCGCAGGGCTCGTGGCCGCGCGCGCACAGCGCGCGCTTTGTGTTCTGACTCGCCGAGATTGTTCGAGCGCAGCGAAC
>DATJYZ010000163.1:0-5273 GCA_035499355.1 Burkholderiaceae bacterium
TGTCGCCAACGCTCGAAAGCACTGAGATCCCCGGGCTTCGTTCGGGATGACGCGTGCGCCGGCGCCGAATCGGCGCTGGAGCGACGCGTCACTTGCTCCCAGGATGGCGGACGCGGCTAGCGCGCAACCTCCCGTTCGAACTTCGTGCGTGCGAGCAGCGCGGTGTCGGCCGCGTCGGTGAAGAGGCCGTCCACGCCGAGGCGGTAGTGGGTCAGGTACTCCTTCACCGGATCGCCCTTTGCATCGAACGGCACGTTGTAGAAGCCCTTTTCGCTGCGGAACGTGTACTCGTGCACGAACAGCCCCGCGCGATGCGCATCGGCGACCAGCGAGGTCGGCGCTTGCTGGATCGCGTCGGGATAGCCGTCGAACGTACCGTTGCCGTCGAGGTCCATGCACTCTCCGCCGGCGTCGAGCTTGCACTTCACCGGCACGATCATCGGCTTCCAGGGGCCGATCCCATCCGCATACGTGCGGATCCTCGCCAGCCCGGCGGGCGTGAGCATCGAGTCGAACAGCTCGTTGCGGCCGGCCAGCTTCCAGTCGGTGGGCTGGCTGTAGACCCGATGCGCGGCATCGGTGCCATAGATCATCTTGCCGGTCTTGAAGTCGACGTCGTAGGCGTCGATCAACTGCACTTGGCGCACCACGGAGCCGATGCCTCGCATGTACTGCAAGCTCGTGGGCTCGAAACTCTGCACGAAGATCGGTGCGTCGCGATGGTTCAAGCCGTTGGCGTTGATCATCGCGACAAGGGTGTCTTCCATGCGCGCTGGGATCTGGCCGCCGGTCCACAGCTTGAGGTGATAGCTCGGATTCTTGGTCTCCGGGTAGACGGCGACAACGCGGCCGGTCTCCTTGGCCTTGAGTTTGATGAGATCCAGGATCTCCTGGAAGGTGGCGATGCGGAACAGGCCGTCGTAGGCCTGCGCGACCGGATGGTTGGGAGACTTGGCGCCGAGCGTCTTGAGTTCGGCCAGGGTGAAGTCGCAGACGAACCAATCGGCGGCCACGGGCTCGCCGTCTCCGTTTTCACCGGCCCGCTTGCGACTGGCGAACTCGGGGTGGTCCGCGACGTTCGTCGAGGTGTTCAGCGTCACGTCGTGGCGTGCGATCAGCACGCCGTCCTTCGTGACGACCAGATCGGGTTCGATCACGTCCACGCCCATGGCGATCGCGAGTCGATACGCCTCGAGCGTCTCCTCCGGAAAATAGCCGGAGGCGCCCCGGTGCGCGATCACCATTGGCGGGCGTCCGTCCAGGGTCCCGAAGCCCGGATGCCGGTCGCGCGTTCGCTCGAGCGACGGGTCGCCCCGGAAGTCGTCGCGATCGCGCTCCCCGGCCCATGCCGACGCCAGCGAGGCGGTGAGCAACGTGAGAGCGAGCAACCCAGTCCTTCTGCGCAGCATTCTGGCCATGTTCCCTCCAATGGTTGGGCTGCACAGACTAGGGCGCGTCCGTGAACGCCGCGTGACGCCAAAGCAGGCGTCCATGTCGACGCCTCCGGGTCCGAGGGCCCGCCTAGCAGGTGAGGTGCGGCGGGTCCGCCGACTGTGGAACCGCGCTGCGACAGGTGGTGACGATTCCTTGACACCCAAGGAGTGATTCGTGGGATCGCGTTCGTGAGGGCCCTCCGTTAGCCTGATCCCGAGGGGTGTGGCTATGCAGTTCGAATCGATCCGGGCGATGGCGCGTTCGATGGCCCGACGCGTGAGCGCGCTTGGCAGCTACGTGACGGCCAAGCGGTGCTGGCGGTGCCGCCACCTGCTGGGCGGGCGAGCGATGGTCTGCCCGTATTGCCGCAAGTGGCAGGCCTGACGTCTCAGCCGCCGACCCCCTTGGCCGCTGAGCCGGCGGGGCGCAGCGATTCACGAGGCGTCGCCGAGTCCAGTCCAAGTCGTCGGGGTCTATGGCAGTCGATTGGCGACCTGCCTGGCCTCTGGCGCGATCTCTGGCGGCGCCTTCCAGCCGTCGGTCAGCGTCTTCAGGAAGGCGACGATGTCACTCACATCGCGCGCGCCGAGCCGCGGCGACTCTCCGACCTGGCCGCCGAAAGGTGTCGTCGTCACGACGTTGTCGTGGTAACGCGCGGGCAGGTCGTCGAACTTGATCACCTGGCCCGAGCGATCCTTGCCATACCAGCGCTCCGGATTCGTGTCGCGCTGCGCGTAGAACTCGACAACCTGCTGCAACGAGTGGAACGCGCCGTTGTGGAAGAAGACCTGGCGGACTGCCACGTTGCGCAGGGTCGGGGTCTTGAAGCGCCCGCAGTGCTGGTCGTGCTCGACCAGTGCCGCGCGACCTTCGCACAGCCCGAGATCAACGTGGGCCGGGTCGCGATTGGCTGGCAAGCGCCGATTGCGCGGTACGCCCAGAGCGGCGTACGCCGAGTCCGTGAAGCGCGGCAGGCTGCCGTTGGCACCAATGCTGCTCGGATGACAGCTCGCGCAGTTGCCCTTGCCAGGGTCGTTGAACACCGCGAGCCCGCGCAGTTCCGCGTCGGTGAGCGTGGTCTGGTGACGCAGGAAGGCGTCGTACTTGCTGCTGTAGGGGTAGAAGTCGGACGCGCTCTGCTGGTAGACCTCCAATGCGGCGGTCAACCATCCGAGCACCCGAGCGGGATCGTCGAATACCGGCTCGCCCGCTGCGCTGAACGCCGCGTCGAACGCCTTCGCGTAGCCGGACTTGCGCACGCGCGCTGCCAGCTCCGTCGGCGAGCGGTTGGCGAATTCGTGTGGTGCGAATAGCGGGATCAGCGCCTGCTCATGAAGGCTGTCGGCATGACCGTCCCAGGTCAGCGCGCCACTCGGACCGCCGTCCTCGCCATGGGCTTCCTCATCGTCGATGTAGTGCTCGGTGAACGGGATCGTGCCGGCCAGGTAACGCAAGGTCGGGACCGCGCGGGTGCCTGGCCGATTCATGGCCGGCCCGCCGAGCTGGACGTCGCGCCCGTTGGGCGGGCCGAAGGCTCGTGTGGGGTCGTGGCAGGTGGCGCAGGCCATGCGGCCCGAGCGCGACAACCCCTGGTCGAAGAAGATTCGCCGCCCGATCTCGGTCATCTGGGCGACCGTCGGATGGTCGCCGAACACGCGCGGCCCGAAGCCCGGCAGCCGGGTTTGGCGCTCGCTGCTCGTGGGCGCCGAACCTCGCGCGTTCGGGGTTGGTGTGTCCGGACGCGCGGCGTTGACCGCCGCTGCTTCGGCGGCTCTGGCTGAAGAGGTGCCTGAGGCCAGCGCGATGCCCGCTGCCGCGAGCAGGGCGCTGATCAGCGCCCTGTGTGTCACCATCTGTGGTCGTGGTCCCTGTGCAGTTCGAGCGCGCCGGTCAGGTCGCCGATCGGCTCGCCATGATTCGCCCTGATCGCCGTGTCGCGCGCCGCCAGGCCCGGCAGCAGCGGCAGCGACCAGCGGTGGGTGATCAAGCGCAACGCCGAGGCGGTGTCGTACAGCGTGTGATCGACGTGTCCGCGCTTGGCGAACGGCGACACGATGATCCCGGGGATGCGCGTGCCTGGCCCGAGCAGATCGGCCTTGGGCGGTGCCACGTGGTCGAACTGTCCACCGAACTCGTCGTAAGTGACGAGGATGACCATGTGGTGCCATTGCGGGCTGCGCTTCAGCGCCTCCACGGCGTTGACGATCTCCTCATCGGCGACGGTGACGTTGGTATATCCGGGGTGCTGGTTCTGAAAGCCGATCGGCTTGTAGAACACCACCGGAGGCAGCCGGCCCGCGGCCGCGTCGGCATAGAGGTCGTCGCGATCTTTCAGGTGGGCGGTGCGCTCGGCAGCATGAGCGACCGGATCCATGAACGCGTAGTAGTTGAAGGGCTGGTGGTGCGCCTGGAAGTCACCGTGCGTCGCGTCGGCCGTGCCGAAGCTGTTGGCGTTGTAGATCGTGGTGCTGGTGCCGAAGGTTGCGGTGCTGGCGTCGTACGGATAGGGATTGGCCGAGGCCGCTGCCCATCCTCCCGCGTACCAGGCCCAGCCGACGTGGGCATCGTCCAGCAGGTTCCCGATGGTGGTTTGCGTCTGCGCCGGCAGCGTCGTCGCGGCCGAGGGATTGGCATAGAACGGGTCGGTGCCCAGGTTGTCGAGCGGCTTGTTGCCGCTGGGCTGAAAGGCCGGTTGCATCGTGTTGACGGCACGGTAGCCGTCACCGCTGCCGAAGTAGTCGAGCGGCGCGATGTTGCCGGTCTTCAGCGACGGGGGTCCGGTGAGCGCCGAGGGGGTCTGACTCGTGTTCGCTGCCAGCTGCGGCACGCCGTCGATCGGTGTGGTCAACGTGTTGATCGACATCTTGTTGGTGGTCACGGTGGCCGACGGCACGCTCGGCGCACAGGCGCAGATGAGGTACTGGTGGTTGAGGAACGACCCACCCCAGGCGGCTTCGAAGAAGTTGTCGGCCAGTGTGTACTCGCGCGCCAAGTCCCACAGCCGGGTCTTGCTGCCGTCGAAGGTCCCCATCACCAGGCCGCCGGAATCACCGTAGGCGGCGAATAGATTGTTCTTGCCGCCGTTGGCCTGCATCTGGTTCTCGAAGAAGCGGTGGTAGAGGTCCCGCGTGATCACTGTGTTGGCGAGCGTTCCGTAGCCGAAGCGATCCAGCGGGGCATCGATTTCGAACGGCGCGTTGGGCCAGACGTTCGTCGTCTGCGCTTGAGTGACCACCGGCGTCTGGCCGCTGGCCGTCATGCCGCCCCACGCCGGGGGCAACATCGGCAGCACCGTCGCGCCGTCGCGGTCCACCTGCTTGATCGACTTTGCCGCATGGCCCTGCAGCCCGTCTGCGCCGCGGAACTGACCGAACAGGTTGTCAAAGCTGCGGTTCTCTGCATAGATCACGACAACGGTGTGGATGGCATCGAGCCTCGCCTTGTCGCGGTCGTCGCCGTTCGGCTTTTCGGCGTGGGCTGAGCAGGCGATCGCGATGAGCGCCGTCAGCGCTGCAAGCGTCTTGGTTCTTGGCATGGTGGGCGTTCCTTGGCTGCTGGAGTCGAGGGACGCATTCTTCGATTGCAGCAATGACACTCGTGTGACGCGACTGAAACGGGGGCTGAATGGCTGGCGCACTGCGGTCGACGACAGGCGCGTCGATGCGCACCACGTCGGTGAGCCCTGCGAAGAGGACCCAGTGACGCTGCCGCCACCGGGCACCAGCCGCCAACGTACACTCCTAGGGAGGAAGGGGGCACCACTGCCGGGGCAGGCGGCGATGGCCGCAATCGTGACTATCGGGCACCTATCGGGCACCTATCGGGGGATCTGCGCAGTG
>DATJYZ010000164.1:0-7035 GCA_035499355.1 Burkholderiaceae bacterium
AGGTAGGTGACGCCGTGTGCCGCCAGGTACTCGCGGATCAGCTGGCGCACCACCTGCGACGTCGTTTTGTCCTGCTGCGCGCACAGCTGCTCGAACGCCGCCTTCTTGGTCGGATCGATCAGCAGCGTGAGACGCGAGGTCTTCAGCTCCATGTGCATCGCATGTTAATGCATTGCGCATTGTACGACCATGCGATGCGCATAGCGATCGGCCACGTACCGGCCGCCGGAGCGGCGCGGCCGTCGCGACAACCAGATCGGAAAGGAGAGCGTCTCGGCCGGCGCGGCGCGTCAGCGCACGCGCAGGCCCGGCGTAGCGCCGGGCGTGGGCTCGAGCAGGAACAGCCCCGGCTGCGCCTTCTCGTCGGCGTGGCTGGCGGCCAGCACCATGCCTTCGGAGACACCGAACTTCATCTTGCGCGGCGCCAGGTTGGCCACCACGACGGTGAATTTGCCGACGAGTTGCTCGGGCGCGAAGGCGCTCTGGATACCGGAAAGCACGGTGCGCTGCCGTCCTTCGCCCACATCGAGCGTGAGCTTCAGCAGCTTGGTGCTGCCGGCCACGGCCTCGGCGGCCACGATCTTCGCGATGCGCAGGTCGACCTTGGCGAAGTCGTCGATGCCGATCTGCGCCGCCAGCGCCTCGCCGCCGGGCGGGGCCGCAGCCGGCGGCGCCGCCGGCTCGAACAGGCGCTCGAGTTGGGCCGGGTCGATGCGCTGCATCAGGTGCTGGTAGGTGCCGATGCGGTGATGGCCGAGCCCGCGCTGCGCATCGGCGAAATCCATCGGCGACACATCGAGGAAGGCCTCCACCTGGCGGCTGAGCGCCGGCAGGATCGGCTTCAGGTAGATCGTCAGCACGCGGAAGGCCTCGATGCACACCGTGCAGACGTCGTGCAGCAGGGCGCGCTGCGACTCGTGCTTGGCCAACTCCCACGGCTTGTTGCGGTCGACGTACTCGTTCACGCGGTCGGCCAGCAGCATGATCTCGCGCACCGCCTTGCCGAACTCGCGCTCGTCGTACAGCTGCTGCACGGTGGCGCTGTGCGCGCGCAGCCCGTCGAGCAGCGCGCGCCCTTCGACGCCGACGTCGGCCGAGAGGCGGCCGTCGAAGCGCTTGGTGAGGAAGCCGGCGGCGCGGCTGGCGATGTTGACGTACTTGCCGACCAGGTCGGCGTTGACGCGGGCGACGAAGTCCTCGGGGTTGAACTCGATGTCCTCGACCCGCGCGTTGAGCTTGGCCGCGATGTAGTAGCGCAGCCACTGCGCGTCGAGGCCGAGCTCAAGGTAGCGCAGCGGACTGATGCCGGTGCCGCGGCTCTTGCTCATCTTGTCGCCGCCCACCGTGATGAAGCCGTGCACGTACACGTTGTCGGGCACCTTGCGGCCCGAGAAGTGCAGCATCGCCGGCCAGAACAATGTGTGGAAGGTGACGATGTCCTTGCCGATGAAGTGCACCTGGCGCAACGCCGGGTCGGCGAGGTAGGCCTCGAAATCCGCGCCGCGCCGGGTCAGCAGGTTCTTCAGCGACGCGAGGTAGCCCACCGGCGCGTCGAGCCAGACGTAGAAGTACTTGCCCGGCGCGTCGGGGATCTCGATGCCGAAGTACGGTGCATCGCGGCTGATGTCCCAGTCGCCGAGCTGGATCTGGCCGTCCGGCCCTTCGGCGAACCACTCCTTGACCTTGTTGGCGACCTCGCTCTGCAGCTTGCCGTCCTGCGTCCAGCCCTTCAGGTAGTCGACGCAGCGCGGGTCGGACAGGCGGAAGAAGTAGTGCTCGCTCGAGCGCAGCTCGGGCTTGGCGCCGGTCAGCGTGGAGTACGGATTCTTCAGCTCGGTGGGCGCATAGACGGCGCCGCAGTTCTCGCAGTTGTCGCCGTACTGGTCCCTGGTGCCGCAGCGCGGGCACTCGCCCTTGATGTAGCGGTCGGGCAGGAACATGCCCTTCACCGGATCGAAGAACTGCTCGATCGTGCGCACGTCGATCAGCTCGTTCTTGCGCAGCGCGAGGTAGATCTCGCGCGCCAGCGCGTGGTTCTCCGGCGCGTCGGTCGAGTGCCAGTTGTCGAACGCGATGTGGAAGCCGTCGAGGTAGGGCTTGCGGCCGGCCGCGATCTCGGCCACGAAAGCCTGCGGCGTCTTGCCCGCCTTGTCGGCGGCGATCATGATCGGCGCACCGTGCGCGTCGTCGGCGCACACGAAGTCGACCTGCGCGCCGCGCATGCGCTGGAAGCGCACCCAGATGTCGGCCTGGATGTACTCCATCATGTGCCCGATGTGGAACGCCGCGTTGGCGTAGGGCAGGGCGGTGGTGACGAACAGCTTCTGGGTCATGGCGCGTGCGCCGGCGGAGGGAAGCGCAGATTCTAGGGGTGCGCGTACCCGCGGCTAAGCCTAGAGTGGCGCAGCCGTGCCCCCACGCGTCGAGGCATCCAATACGAGGAGATCGCTCTATGTATTCGCATCTGCTCCAACGCATCACGCTGGTTGTGGCCGCAGCCGGCTTCGCGGCCGTGTCGTATGCCGCCTCGGTTGCCCCTGCGGCGGCCGAGAGTGGCATGGTGGTGACCGCGCAGCACTTGGCCACCCGTGTGGGCGTGGACGTGCTCAAGGAAGGCGGCAACGCGGTCGATGCGGCGGTAGCCGTGGGCTACGCGCTGGCGGTGGTGTACCCCGCAGCCGGTAACCTGGGTGGCGGTGGCTTCATGACCATCCAACTTGCCGACGGGCGCAGGACCTTCATCGACTTTCGCGAGAAGGCTCCGCTTGCCGCCAAGGCCGACATGTACCTCGGCCCGGACGGCAATGTGGTCAAGGGCCTGAGCACCAACGGCCACCTTGCCGTTGGAGTGCCGGGGTCGGTGGCTGGCATGGAGTACGCGCTCGCCAAGTACGGCACGATGAAGCGTTCCTCGTTGATTGCGCCGGCCATCGCGTACGCGGAGCAGGGCTTCGTGCTGGAGCAGGGGGACGTGGACTTGTTGCGCACGGCCACGGATGACTTCCGCAAGGACCCGGCCTCGGCGCCAATCTTCCTCAGCGCGGGCGAGCCGTTCTCGCCCGGCCAGAAGCTGGTGCAGAAGGACCTGGCCAAGACGCTGCGCACGATCGTCGACAAGGGCGCCGACGGCTTCTACAAGGGGCAAGTCGCCGCGGCGATCGCCAAGGCCAGCCACGAGGGCAAGGGCATCATCACCCAGGCCGACCTCGACCAGTACAGGATCCGCGAGCTGGCGCCGGTGGAGTGCGACTACCGCGGCTTACATGTGGTGTCGGCGCCGCCGCCCAGCTCCGGCGGTGTGATCATCTGCGAGATCCTCAACGTGCTGGAAGGCTATCCGCTCAAGGACTGGGGCTTCCGCTCGGCGCAGGCGGTGCACTACCAGATCGAAGCCATGCGTCACGCCTACGTGGACCGCAACAGTTACCTCGGCGACCCTGACTTCGTGAAGAACCCGCTGGGGCGGCTGCTGAGCAAGGACTATGCCGCCAAGATCCGCGCGGCCATCGCGCCGGACAAGGCCGGCATCTCCAAAGACATCAAGCCCGGCGTGCCGCCGCATGAAGGCAACAATACAACGCACTATTCGATCGTCGACAAGTCGGGCAATGCGGTGTCGGTGACCTACACGCTCAACGACTGGTTCGGTGCCAAGGTCACCGTGCCTGGCACCGGCGTGCTGCTCAACAACGAGATGGACGACTTCACCGCCAAAGTGGGCGTGCCCAACCTCTACGGCCTGGTGCAAGGCGAGGCCAACAACGTCGCCCCGGGCAAGCGGCCGCTGAGCTCGATGAGCCCCACCATTGTCACCAAGGACGGTAAGCCGGTGATGGTGGTCGGCACGCCCGGCGGCAGCCGCATCATCACGGCCGTGCTGCACACGATCATCAACGTGATCGACTACGACATGAACATCCAGGAAGCGGTAGACGCGACGCGCTTCCATCAGCAGTGGCTGCCGGAGACCACCAACCTGGAGCCATTCGCGGTCAGTCCCGACACGCGCAAGCTCCTCGAAGCGATGGGCCACAAGTTCAGCGGCGCGCAGCCAGCCAACCATGTGGCCGCCATCCTGGTGGGCGCGCCTTCGCTGGCGGGCAAACCGGTGGGCAACAATCGCTACTACGGAGCCAACGATCCGCGACGGAACACGGGGCTGGCGCTCGGCTACTGATGTGGCGCAACGGCTGGCTGACCTTGTGCCGAGCTACCACGGCTAGGCCTGGATCAGCCCCCAGCGCAACGCGACGAGGGTGAGCTCGCTCTGGTTGCTGGCACCCAACTTCTGCTTCACGTGGTACAGGTGGGTCCCCACCGTGCTCGGCGACAGGCTCAGCGCGTCGGCGATCTGCGCCACGCTCATGCCGCGCGCGAGCTGGATGAAGACCGAGAACTCGCGCTCGCTCAACAGATCGGCCGGGCTGGCCTCGCCTTCGCCGCTGGCCACCGCGAGCGCCTGCGCGGTCTGCGCGTCGACGTAGCGTTCGCCGCGCATCAGCGCATTGACCGCTTCGATCAGCGCCTCCGGTGCGCTGCGCTTGGCCAGGTAGCCCATCGCGCCGGCGCGCAGCACGCGCCGCGGGTGCGCGGTGTCTTCGTGCGCCGACAGCGCCAGCACGCGCGCCTTGGGGTCCTGCGCCAGCAGGCGGCGGATCGCCTCGAGCCCGCCCATGCCCGGCATCGACAGGTCCATCACCACCAGGTCGGGCTGCACCTTCGGGTAGTCCTGGCAGGCGGCCTCGCCGGTGCCGGACTCGGCGACCACCTCGTGGCCGGCGTCGCTCAGCAGCATGCGAAACCCCATGCGCACCACCGCATGGTCGTCGACCAGCATCACGCGGCTCACCGCGCCACCCTTCGCGCGGCGCGCCGCGGGATGAGCGCTTGCGAGCGGCCCGGCGCGCTCACGGGCGGGCGCTCTCCGAGGCCGGCTGAACCGCAGCGGCGCTGCCGCGCGTCGCCGGCACCTGCGCGAGCAGGCGCACGCCGCGCCCGGGCGCCGGCTCGAGCGTGAAGCGCCCGGCCAGCGACTCCACGCGCTCGCGCAGCCACTGCAGGCCATGGTGGCCGGGCCGCGCGGCCCAGTCGGGCGCGAGGCCGGCGCCGTCATCGACCAGCTCGAAGCTCACCGCGTCGCCGCCGGCCAGCAGCGACAACGTCAAGCGCCTGGCCTGCCCGTGGCGCAACGCGTTGGTGATGCCCTCCTGCGCGGCGCGGTACAGCGCCAGCGCGGCGTCGCTGCCGAGCTGCGCGTCGCCGAGCCGGATGTCGACGTCGACCTGCACGCCCGCGTGCGCCTGCCGCGTGCGCGCGGCCAGGTCGTTCAGGGCTTCGGCGAGCCCGAAGTGGTCGAGCACCAGCGGGGTCAGGCGCGGGATCAGGCCGTGCATCGCGTCGTAGAGACGCAAGGCCTCGTCGGCGATCGTGCGTGCGGCGCCTTCGGCCTGCGCGTCGTGCGTGTGCACGCGCTGCGCGACCGACAGCGCCATGCTGCGCATCGCGGTCACCGACTGGCCGAGCTCGTCGTGCAGCTCGCGCGCGATCATGCGACGCTCCTGCTCGATGTGGTGGTCGACCCAGCGCGCCAGCTCGCGGCTGTCGGACAGCTGCATCTCGGCGCGCAGCGCGCGCTTCTCGGTCTCGAGCTGGTGCCCGAGCACGCGCACCATGCGGTTGAAGGCGGCACCGATCGTGTTGGCCTCGATGCCGTGCAGCTGCGGCAGCTCGACGTCGAAGCGGCCCGACTCCACCTGCTTGAGCGCGCCGACGATCCGCGCGAACGGCTGCACGGCGCGCCCGACCACCCAGAACACCAGCGCGTTGACGATCGCCAGCAGCAGCAGCGCGCCGGCCGCCAGCTCGACGAAATGATCCCAGGCGTCGAGCGCGGCCCGCGACGCATTGGCGCGCACCACCAGCTTGCCGTCGGGGAACGCGATCGCCTGCTCGGTGACGCGCGGCGCGATCAGGTCGGTGAACCACGCCGGCGCGTCGCGCCCCACCTTGTACGGCGACGGCGGCGAGCGGTACAGCTCGCGCCCCTCGGCGTCGAACAGCGTGACGTCGTTCGAGCGGATGCGCCCGACGCCCTGCAGAAAGACCAGCATCGCCGGCGTTCCCTGCGCGGCGTAGACGCCGGCGGTGCGGTTGAGCAGCTGCGCGGCCACGCGATTGGCGGCGACCACCTCCTCGTTGACCGACTCCTTGAAGGCGCCGTACTGCAGCACCAGCACCGCGGCGATGAACAGCAGCGTCAGCAGCACGACGACGAGCTGGATCTTCAACCGCAGGCTCACCGGGCCCCCTTGGCCCAGCGGGCCTTCCCCCGGGGCACCGAAGGAGCCCCTTCGTGGCTCCAGGGGAGCGAACGCCTTCGGAACGGCCGTGCGGCGTTCATCGCGGAGGCTCGAACGTGCCGTGCGCAGCGAACGCGTCGAGCGCACGCACCATCGCGTCGACCATCGCCGGATGCGACGGGTCGTGGCCGACACCGGGCAGCTCGCGATACCGTGCCTGCGGCAGCAGCGCGTGCAGTGCAGCGGCACCGTCGGGCGGGCAGATGCGGTCGGCGTCGCCGTGCAGGATCAACGTCGGACGTCGCGGCAAGCCGGCGCAGCGCGCCAGCAGCGGCGGCGCCTGCACCCAGCAGCCGTGGCGCATGTAGTGCGCCTGCACGCGGTAGCGGTCGACCTGCGCGTCGATGTCGGGCGGCTCGCCGCCGGCTGGCACCGGCATCGGGCTGGCCCATTGCTGCTCGTGGCGCCACCAGGCGAGCGCGCAGGCCCGGCGTTGCGCGGCGTCGGGGTGCTGCAGACGGGTCAGCAGGGCGTCCAGCACGGGGTCCGCGTCGGACCCCGACGCCAGGCCGAACGCGCCCGCGTCGAAGAACGCCGCGATGTCGCCGGGCCGCGCCAGGAACACGGCGCGCAGCAGCAGCCCGGCGATCGCGTCGGGCTCGTCGAGCGCGTGCACCAGCGCGAGCGTCGCTCCCCACGAACCGCCCACCACCAGCCAGCGCGCGATGTCGAGCTG
>DATJYZ010000165.1:0-5799 GCA_035499355.1 Burkholderiaceae bacterium
AGCGGCGCTGCAGCGGCGAACAGCCCGAGCCCGGCCCGCCGTGCAGCACGATCGCGGCGATGCCGTCGGGGCGACCCGATTCGCGCACCGACAGCACGTGTCCCGCCCCGACGTCGATGCGGTGCGTCCGGTACGGCGGCGGGTCGGCATGGAGACCGCGCAGGGGTGGGCTGGGCACGGCGCCGATGGTATCGGCGCCGCCCCGCCAGGCGGCGGCGGCCGGCCCGGCGCGAGGCCGCCGATTCATGAAATTCATGAGGCGCGAATCCAGACCGCGGCGCTGTGCGGACGCGCGCCGGGCCACCACGATGCGCCGTCGGGCCGTCGCACCCTCAGGGCCGGCCTCGACGCCCGTTGACTCGACAAGAAAGGAGATCTTTCATGCAATGGCAAACCCCCGCGGCGATCGACATTCGCCTGGGTTTCGAAATCACGATGTACGTCGCCGCGCGCTGACGCGCGTGACGTCCGTGGGCAGCGCCCCGCAGGGACACCCCGCGGGGCGCTGTGTCGAGGGCGCTGGCTCACGATGCGCATCACCATCCTCGGTAGCGCGGCCGGCGGCGGCTTCCCGCAGTGGAACTGCAACTGCCGCAATTGCCACGGCGTGCGCAGCGGCAGCGTGCGGGCCAAGCCGCGCACGCAGTCGTCGATCTTCGTGCGGCCCGACGGCAGCGCCGACGGCATTCTGTTCAACGCGTCGCCCGATCTCCTCGAGCAGATCCGAGCCAACCCGGCCTTGCAACCGGCGCGCGGCGTGCGCGACAGCGCAATCGCCGCGGTGGTGCTGGTCGACGGCCAGATCGACCACGCCACCGGCCTGCTGATGCTGCGCGAGCGGGGCACGCCACTGCCGGTGTGGTGCACCGACCCGGTGGCCGCCGACCTCGACGCCGGCCTGCCACTGCTGCGCGTGCTCGGCCACTACTGCGGCGTGCAGCGGCAACGCATCGCCCTCGACGGTGCGAGCTTCCAGATTCCCGGCGTGCCGACGCTGGCGTTGCGTGCGCTGGCGTTGTCCGGCAAGGCGGCACCGTATTCGCCGCACCGCGAGCACCCGGTGCCGGGCGACAACATCGGGCTCGTGATCCGCGACGTGGCGCGCGGCACCAGCGTGTTCTACGCACCGGGGCTCGGCGCCATCACGCCGGAGGTGTTCGATGCGATGGCGGGCAGCGACTGCGTGCTGGTCGACGGCACCTTCTGGCGCGACGACGAGATGCAGCACCTCGGCCTGTCGCACAAGTCGGCGCGCGACATCGGCCACCTGCCGCAGTCGGGTGAGGGCGGCATGCTGCAGTGGCTGGGCCGGCTGCCGTCGACGACGCGGCGCGCGCTGATCCACATCAACAACACCAACCCGATCCTCGACGAAGACAGCGCGGAGCGCGCGGTGCTGGCCGGCGCCGGCATCGACGTCTGCGAGGACGGGGTCACCTTCACCGTGTAGGACCCCGCATGCCCGACGCCTGGACGCGCGACGAATTCGAGGCCCGGCTGCGCGAGCGCGGCAAGGCCTACCATATCCACCACCCGTTCAACGTGATGCTCAACACCGGCCGGGCATCGCGCGAGCAGGTGCGCGGCTGGGTGGCCAACCGCTTCTGCTACCAGACGGCGATCCCGATCAAGGACGCCGCCATCCTCGCCAACTGTCCCGATCGCACCGTGCGGCGCGGCTGGGTGCAGCGCATCCTCGATCACGACGGTTTCGAGCTGCGCGCGGGTGACGCGGTCGTTCGCGACGACGGCGGCATCGACAGCTGGCTGCGTCTGGCCGCCGCCGTCGGCCTGACGCGCGACGAGGTGCTCGACGGCCGCCACGTCATCCCGGCGGTGCGCTTCGCGGTCGACGCCTACGTCAACTTCGCGCGCCACGCGCCGTGGCAGGAGGCGGTGTGCTCGTCGCTGACCGAGCTGTTCGCGCCCGAGATTCACAAACAGCGGCTCGCCACCTGGCCCGAGCACTATCCGTGGATCGACCCCGACGGGCTGCAGTACTTCCGCAGCCGCGTCGCGCTCGCCCGCCGCGACGTCGAGCAGGGCCTGCAGGTCACGCTCGACCACTTCACCACCCGCGCGCTGCAGGAGCGCGCGCTGCAGGTGCTGCAGTTCAAGCTCGACATCCTGTGGGCGATGAACGACGCGATGGCGCACCGCTACGGGGTGACGCATGAGTGAACCCGCGGCGCTCGACGGCGGCGTGCGGCCGCGCATCGGCAACGGCTTTCGCCTGCAGTGGGAGCCTGCGCAGAGTTGCCACGTGCTGCTCTATCCCGAAGGCATGGTCAAGCTCAACCAGAGCGCCGGCGAGATCCTGAAGCGCTGCGACGGCGAGCGCTCGCTCGACGAGATCGTGCGCGATCTCGAGACCGCGTTCAACGCGCAGGGCCTGGCGAAGGACGTGCATGCCTTCGCCGAGATCGCGGCCAAGCAGCGCTGGCTGCAGTGGGACTGAAAGAGCTCTCCACATGCGGTCGTCAACGGTTGTGTTGCGCACTGCGAGCGGTTGCTGAGATGAGCGCCACCCCAATCAACGCAAGTGCGCCACGCCCCGGACCGCCGCTGTGGCTGCTGGCCGAGCTGACCTATCGCTGCCCGCTGCACTGCGCGTTCTGCTACAACCCGCTCGATTTCGCGCAGCATGGCGACGAACTCGGTACCGACGACTGGCTGCGCGTGCTCCGGCAGGCGCGCGAGCTCGGCGCGGTGCAGTGCGGCCTCTCCGGCGGCGAGCCGCTGCTGCGCGACGACCTCGAAGTCATCGTCGCCGAAGCGCGGCGCCTCGGCTACTACACCAACCTGCTGACCTCGGGCGTCGGCCTGACGCCGCAGCGCGCGGCGGCGCTGAAGGCGGCCGGGCTCGACCACGTGCAGCTGAGCTTCCAGGACTCGACGCGCGAGGTCAACGACTTTCTCTCGCACACCAGGACGTTCGAATTGAAGCAGCGCGTCGCGCGCGAGATCAAGGCCCAGGGCTGGCCGATGGTGATGAACGTGGTGATCCATCGGCTCAACATCGACCACGTCGACCGCATCATCGCGATGGCGGACGAGCTCGGCGCCGAATACCTGGAGCTGGCCAACACCCAGTACTACTCGTGGGCCTACCTCAACCGCGACCAGCTGTTGCCCACGCGCGAGCAACTGCGCCGCGCCGAGGCCGTCACCGACCACTGGCGGCGCAAGCTCGACGGCCGCCTGCGCCTGTTCTTCGTGGCGCCGGATTACCATGACGGCGTCGCCAAGAAGTGTGCCAACGGCTGGGGCAGCACGATGATGGTGGTGACACCCGACGGCAGCGCGCTGCCGTGCCACACCGCGCGCATGCTGCCGGGGTTGGCGTTCCCGAACGTGCGCGACGCCAGCGTGCGCGACATCTGGTTCGACTCCGAGGGCTTCAACCGTTACCGCGGCACTGGTTGGATGCAGGAGCCGTGCGCGAGCTGTGATCAGCGCGAGGTCGACCTCGGTGGCTGTCGCTGCCAGGCGTATCTGATCGCCAACGACCCTGCTGCGGCCGACCCGGTGTGCCGCTTGAGCCCGCACCATGGCGACGTGGTGACGGCGGTCGAGCGCGCGCTTGCACCGGTGCGCGAGCAGCCGATCGTGTTCCGCGACCGCGCGGCGTCGCTGCGCTTGAGCACGGCCGCGGAACCTACAATCGCTCGCTGATTCTTTGTCGGGCCCTCCGCAGGCGTGCCACCGCGGCGGACGGGGCTCATCCACGTGGCCATGTCGAGGACAACCATGACGCAAAACCTCACGCGCGCGCCTTGGCGCGCGACCTCCTTCGTCCGTCTGCGCCTGCGCATGCTGCTGGGACTCTCTTGGCTGGTGTCGTCGGCATCGCTGGTGGCGGCGCAAGCCGCGGCGCCACCGCTGAAGGTGGCGTTCGTGTACGTGACGCCGGTCGGCCAGGCGGGCTGGACCTACCAGCACGACCTCGGGCGCCGCGAGATGGAGCGCGCGCTCGGCGACGCTGTGAAGACCACCGTCGTCGAGGACGTCGCCGAAGGCCCCGACGCCGAGCGCGTGATGCGCGACCTCGCGCGCCAGGGTCACGCCCTGATCTTTGCCACCAGCTTCGGCTACCTCGACGGCGCGTTGCGCGTGGCCGCCGAGTTCCCCGGCGTCAAGTTCGAGCACGCCGGCGGCTACAAGACGGCGCCGAACCTCGCCACCTACAACGTGCGCGCCTACGAGGCGCGCTGGCTCGCCGGACGCCTGGCGGCGCTCAACAGCAAGAGCGGCGTCGCCGGCTACGTGGCGGGCTTCGCAGTGCCGGAGGTGGTGCAGGGCCTCAACGCGTTCGCGCTCGGCATGCGCTCGGTGAATCCCAAGGCCACGGTGCGCGTGGTCTGGCTCAACACCTGGTTCGATCCGGCGCGCGAACGCGACGCCGCGCTGGCGCTCGTCAACCAGGGCGCCGACGTGCTGGCCAACCACACCGCGTCGCCCGCGGTCGCGCTGGCGGCCGAGGAGAAAGGCGTGCGCTTCATCGCCAACCAGAGCGACATGCGCGGCTTCGCGCCGCACGCACAGCTGGCGGCCGTGGTGCCGTCGTGGGGCGGCTACTACACGCAGGTGGCGCGCGACGTGATCGCCGGACGCTGGCAGCCCGAGCCGGTGTGGGGCGGCGTGCGCTCGGGCATGGTGGCGCTGGGTGCGATCGATCCCGGGCTGCCGACCGCGCAGGCTGCAGCGCTCGACAGCGCACGACGTGCGCTGGTCGACGGCCGCACGGCGATCTTTGCCGCGCCGCTGGTCGACAACCAGGGCCGCACGCGCTTGGCCGGCGGCGCGCTCGGCGATGCGCAGATCGCAGCCATGGACTGGCTGGTGCAGGGCGTCGCCGGCAGCTTGCCCGCGCACTGAGCCGATGGCGCCGCAGCCGCCTGCGCATTGCATCTGCAACGCGCACGTGCGACGTGCCTCGTCCGCGCCCGGTGCCCGCGGCGCTACAGTGGGCCGCCGCGTTCGCCGAACAAGGAGCCCCGATGGCGCTGGCCCTGCGACCCAACTGCGAGTATTGCGACTGCGACCTGCCGCCCGATGACGTGCGGGCGCGCATCTGCTCATACGAGTGCACCTTCTGCGCCGACTGCGTCGAGCGCCACTTGCGCAACGTGTGCCCGAACTGCGGCGGCGGCTTCGTGTCGCGGCCGATCCGCCCGCACACCGAGTGGCGGCCGGGCCTGTCGGTTGCCAAGCGGCCGCCGTCGGACAAGCGGGTCCACTTGTCGTACAGCGAAGCCGAGATCGCGGCGTTCAGCGCGCGGATCGCGGCAGTCGCGCCCGAACAGCGCTAGCGGTCACGCCTGAATCTGCAACCGGTGCGTTGGCCGGTTTCAGAGGTACCGCTGACCTTGCCAGATCCAGGCGGATGGGGTCGCTCGTCCGTCTGCTGGACGGTGGCTCCGGCTGGCATTGCAGACTGTCTCTGATGCTCGCCGGCGCGTGGTGGATGCCGGGTCTGCAGCAGCGGATGCTGTCGGTCATGGCTGCAGCCCAAACGGCGGCCGTCGGCCGCCTTGCAGTCGGATCTTGCAAATCTCGGTCAAGATCGCTCTCTAAGGTGGCACGTTCACAACTTCGACTGTGTCAATGCGCTGCCGACCATCAATCCGAAGGGAGTTGGATGAACAGACGTGACACAGTGTTCGCCCTCCTTGCATCTGGTGCCGTGCAGCGCGTCGCAGTGGCGCAGCAATCGAAAGCAGCGCCGAGGGTTGGCGTGCTTCGAAGCCCACCACCCACTGATCGCCTGTTTCAGGCGCTGCTAGTCGGGTTGCGCGA
>DATJYZ010000166.1:0-3254 GCA_035499355.1 Burkholderiaceae bacterium
ACCGGGGGTTGCGCACGCAGCGCGCGCAGGTGCGCGTGGCCGTGCACCGCGCAGGCGGAACTGCAGCCACAGGACGCCGCCCGGTGCATCGATGCGGGCTCTCGCTGCGCGGTCCGCTTCTGATAGCCGCCGAACGCTCGCACGGGCGACCAGTCCGGCATCGGTTGTGGCAGCGGCGGAGCGAGATCGTCGAATTCGCTCGAGCCGTGCACGATGCTGCCGCCGAGGATCGTCAGCACCGACTCGATGCCGATGATTTCGTCGTCCGGCACGCGCAGGTAGTCGGCCGACAGCACGGCGATGTCCGCCAGCTGCCCGGCCTTGAGTTGCCCCTTCTTGCCCGATTCGCTGCTGAACCAGGTGTTCGCCTCGGTCCACAGGCGCAGTGCCTGCTCGCGGTCGAGCAGGTTCGCACGCGGGTAGAGATTCGTGCCGCCCAGGGTCTGTCCGGTCGTCAGCCACGCCAGCGACACCCACGGGTTGTACGACGCCACCCGCGTGGCGTCGGTGCCGGCGCCCACAGGCACTCCCAGTTCGAGCATGCGCTTGACCGGCGGCGTGCGCGCGGCGGCGTTTGCGCCGTAGCGCTCGATGAAGTACTCGCCCTGGTAGGCCATGCGGTGTTGCACGGCGATGCCGCCGCCGAGCTGGGCGACGCGCTCGATGTTGC
Organism: Burkholderiaceae bacterium; assembly: GCA_035499355.1. GTDB lineage: Bacteria > Pseudomonadota > Gammaproteobacteria > Burkholderiales > Burkholderiaceae_C > JAEUPI01. The sequence continues at coordinate 671 of DATJYZ010000166.1, forward strand.
GATCGGCGATGGTCTCGGCATGGTCGAAGAACCAGTGCAGCCCATCGAACGGCATGTCTCGGTTCACCTTCTCGAACACATCGAGCGCGTGCTCGATCGTCTCGTTGTAGGTCGCGTGCAAGCGCCAGGGCCAGCGGTTCTCGACGAGCTTGCGCACGACCGCCTCGAGTTGCGGCGCCATCTCCGGCCCGATCTCCGGGCGTGGTTCGCGGAAGTCCTCGAAGTCGGCCGCCGAGTACACGAGCATCTCGCCGGCTCCGTTGTGGCGCAGGTTGTCATCCCCTTGCCCCGGCATGACCATCTTTCCCCATTGGGTGAAATCTTCCAGCTCCGCGCCCGACTTCTGAGTGAACAGGTTGTAGGCGATGCGCACGGTGAGCTGATCGCGCTCGTGCAGGCGCTGGATGATGGCGTAGTCCTCGGGATAGTTCTGGTTGCCGCCACCCGCGTCGATGACGCCGGTCACGCCGAGCCGATTCAACTCGCGCATGAAGTGCCGCGTCGAATTCTCCTGATAGTCGGGCGGCAGCTTCGGACCCTTGGCCAGGGTCGCATACAGGATCTGCGCGTTGGGCCTGGCCAGCAGCAAGCCGGTCGGCTCGCCTCGTCCGTCGCGCACGATCTCGCCGCCGGGTGGATTCGGAGTGTCGCGCGCATAGCCGACCGCACGCAGCGCGGCGCGATTGAGCAGGGCGCGGTCGTACAAGTGAAGAATGAACACCGGCGTATCAGGCGCCACAGCGTTCAACTCGTCGATGGTCGGCAGGCGTTTCTCGACGAACTGGTGCTCGGTGAAGCCGCCGACGACGCGCACCCATTGGGGAGCCGGCGTGCGCGCCACCTGTGCCTTCAGCATCGTCATCGCGTCGGCGAGCGACGGCACGCCATCCCAGCGCAACTCGAGGTTGTAGTTCAGCCCACCGCGAATGAGGTGCGTGTGGCTGTCGATGAGGCCGGGAACGACGCGGCGACCGTTGAGGTCGATGCGCCGGGTGTGCGCGCCACTGAGGCGCTCGACCTCATGCAACGCGCCGACCAAGGCGATGCGCTCGCCAGTGATGGCCAGCGCTTCGGGCGCAGGATTGGCGCGGTCGAGCGTCGTGAACCGGCCGTTGAAGAGAATCAGATCGGCAGTAGGGTGCGTCATGCGCCCTCCCACTTGGAGTCTTTGCTCGTGCGGGTGGCATCGGCGATGCGCGCGGGTTGCATCTGACTCGAGCGTTTCGGCAATTCGCCGAGGATGTGCGGCGAGCATTCGTGCTTGACCCAACCGACGGTCAGCGGAGCGCCCGACAGGAGTCGCTTGGCGATCGGCACGACCTGTTCGCCGCCCAGAATGCCGAGCAGTCCCAGCAAGGCGACGATCGGCGGAGCGGGCGAACGCACGTTGAGCAGGCCGTAGATGATGCCGACGAGGACACCGACGCTAAACGAGACCACGAACACTTTCATCGAGGGCCTTTTGAGCAAGCTTGCATCACACGGATCAAGTGATGACGAATGGTTGTTGGCTGGACCATTGAAGCATCGACACCGAGCGAGGGCTATTGGACGTTGGTATCGATGCGCTGGACTGGACGAACGTATCTGACCAACACCATCGTCCAATCGATCAAGCGTCGCGCAAGCGGTCTCATGCGGGAATTCCGAACCAGCAAGACGTCGCGATGACCACGCCCAACCTGAACCCAGAACCTCGGACAGAAACCTGCCCGGAGCGGGTTGACGAAGTGCGCCGCGCGATGCTGCTCGGGGTGCCGCGGCAGCGGCGAGTCTGGCCATTTCCCCTTCCGCGGCCTTTGCCGCGCAACCCAACGCAGGAGCGAGTCACATGAGCAGCGCCACCATCACCACCAAGGACGGCACCCAGATCTACTACAAGGACTGGGGCAGCGGACAGCCGGTCGTGTTCCATCACGGCTGGCCGCTGTCGTCCGACGACTGGGATGCCCAGATGATGTTCTTCCTGGCGAATGGCTATCGCGTCATCGCCCACGATCGCCGCGGTCATGGCCGCTCGTCGCAGACCGACGTCGGCAACGAGATGGACACCTACGCGGCCGACGTGGCGCAACTGGCCGCGCACCTCGACCTGCGCAACGCCGTTCACATCGGCCACTCCACGGGTGGCGGCGAAGTGGCGCGCTATGTGGCCAGGCACGGCGCCGGGCGCGTCGCCAAGGCGGTGCTGATCGGCGCGGTGCCGCCGGTCATGGTGAAGTCGGCGAAGCACCCGGGCGGCACGCCGCTGGAGGCCTTCGACGGCATGCGCGCTGCGCTGTTGGCCAACCGGGCGCAGTTCTTCCGTGACCTGCCCGCGGGTCCCTTCTACGGCTTCAACCGTCCAGGCGCCAAGGTGTCGCAGGGCACGATCGACAACTGGTGGCGCCAAGGCATGACCGGCGGTGCCAAGGCCCACTACGACTGCATCAAGGCCTTCTCGGAGACGGACTTCACCGAGGATCTCAAGTCGATCGACGTGCCGGTGCTCATCCTGCACGGCGACGACGACCAGATCGTGCCGATCGCCGACTCGGCGCTGCTGTCGGCCAAGCTGGTCAGGAACGCCACGCTGAAGGTGTAC
>DATJYZ010000167.1:0-3903 GCA_035499355.1 Burkholderiaceae bacterium
CAACGGTACCGCGGGCGCGCCGAACAGGCGTTGCGCTTCGCCGATGTCCACCAGCCACGCCGTGGGCGCTTCGCTGCCGCTGAACACCGGCATGACGTTCAGGCGCTGTGCGAGTGCGGTCGCGAGGTCGCGGATTCGCTGCGGCGGGCCGCTGACGTTGAGGCCGCTGGTCGGCGCGGTGCAGGCGCCGAGCGCGCGCAGCGCCCACTCGTTGGCGTCGCCCTGCCAGATGATGTTGGCGTGGCCCATCGCGAGGTCGATCGGCTCGTGAGCCACCAGCTTGCGCGCGAGGTCGTGCAGCACGCCGTAGCGCATGTCGATGGCGTACGACAGGCGGATCAGCCGCCCCGCGGTGCCGAGCGCGTGCGAGAAGTGCTGGAACATCCGCTCGCGCGCGACGCACGAGTTGGCGTACTCGCCGGGCGGTGGTGTCAGCGGCGCCGACTCGTTCGCGCCCGGGCCCGCGACGTCGACGAACGGGTACACGCAGGCGGTGGAGAACGCGACGATGCGCGAGCCCGCATAGCGCTGCGCCACCAGCGCCGGTACGTGCGCGTTCATCGCCCACGTCAGCCACTCGCTGCCGCTGGAGCCGAACTTGCGCCCGGCCATGAAGACCACGTTGGGCGCGTCGGGCAGCCCCGCCAGCTGGTCGGGCGACAGCAGGTCGGCCGCGATGCACTCGATGCCGTGGCGCTCGAGCGAGGCCTTGAGCCCCGGCTCGGAAAAACGCGCGACGCCGATCACGCGCCTGGCCGGCGCGGCGCGCCTGGCCAGCCGTGCCAGCGTCGGCCCCATCTTGCCGCCGACGCCGAGCACGAGGATGTCGCCGCTGACGCGAGCGAGCGTGTCCACCAGCGCCGGCGACGGCGTGGTCATCACGTCTTCGAGGTGCTCGACGTGTTCGAAGCGCGCAGGCAGCATGGTCGACATCGTCTACGCCTTCCGCAGGTAGCCGAGCACCAGCTCGGTCATGTGCGCCAGCCGCTCGTCGCGTGCCTTCTTCGCCTTCAGGTCGCGGCCGAAGATCGCCGACAGCGTGTAGTTGTTGCCGAGGTAGAAGTACGCCAGCGCGGCGATCGAGATGTAGAGCTGCACGGCGTCGACGCCGTCGCGGAACACGCCGGCGCGCACGCCGCGCTGCAGGATCTCGCCGATCATCGCGACGAACGGCGAGTGCATGCGCCGCACCTTGGACGATGGCCTGAGGTGCTCGGCGCGGTGCAGGTTGGCGCTGTTGAGCAGGCTCAGGAACTCCGGGTGCTCGAGGTAGTAGTTCCAGGTGAACGCGATCAGCCGGCGGATCGCCTCGGGCGGGTCGACCTCCTCGAGGTGCAGCGCCTTCTCGGACTCGCGGATGTGCTCGTACGCCGCCTCGAGCACGGCGCGGAAGAGGCCGTCCTTGCTGTCGAAGTAGTAGTACAGCATCCGCTTGTTGGCGCCGGCGCCCGTGGCGATGCGGTCGACGCGCGCGCCGCCCAGGCCACCGTGCGCGAACTCGGCCTTGGCCGCGGCCAGGATGCGCGCGCGCGTCTGCTCGCGGTCGCGCGGCACGGCGGCGGCTGAACGCGGCTTGGGGCTCGGCATGCGGGCAGTTTAACCAAGCAGTTAATCGGCACCAGCGGCCGGCGCGGTGCGCGGCGTGGCCGCGCGGGTCTCCCCGACCCCCCGGTCGCCCCCCTGCCGGGAGGGGGCGTGGCGCGCGGGTGGGTTCTCAGAATCCGCCGCGCTGTCGTGGTGCCGGTGCATCCACGGCGACGTGACCCAAACCTGGCGGAGACACCTTGAACACACCCATCCGTACTTCCACTGTGGCGCGCCGCGATCGCGCATTCGCCCGCACCGGCATCGCCGTGGCCGCAACCCTGGCGCTGTGCGCCGGCGCCGCGCAGGCGTTCGAAGTCGATACCGGCAACCCCGACCTGGCGGTGCGCTGGGACAACACCGTGCGTGCCAACGTGGCGGCGCGCGTCGAGGGGCGCGATCCCAAGATCGGCAACGCGGCGGTCGCCGACGAAGGCGACTACAGCTTCGACCGCGGCGACCTGGTTGCCAAACGCCTCGACCTGCTGAGCGAGCTCGACGTCGTCTACATGAAGCGCTACGGCGGCCGCATCAGCGGTGCCGCCTGGTACGACGGCGCCTACAGCGGCGCCAGCCGCTCCAACCCGAACCCGCCGCTGGTCAACATCCCGAGCTACATCAACCACCAGTACAGCGACTACACCAGGCGCTTCTACGAAGGCCCGAGCGGCGAACTGCTCGACGCCTTCGCGTTCGGCGGCTTCGACCTCGGCAACGTGCCGGTCAACGTCAAGCTCGGCCGCCACACCATCTACTGGGGCGAGTCGCTGTTCCTCGGCGGCAACCTGCACAGCGTGTCGTACGCGCAGACGCCGCTCGACCTGCAGAAGGGCTTCGCCACCCCGGGCACCGAGGCCAAGGAGCTGTTCCGCCCGCTGAACCAGCTGTCGATGCAGGCGCAGGTGACCGACACGCTGTCGGTGGCCGCGCAGTACATGCTGCAGTGGGAGGCTTCGCGCTATCCCGAAGGCGGCACCTACCTCGGCCCGGTGGACTTCGTCTTCAACGGGCCCGACCGGCAGTTCCTGGCCCTGCCCGCCGCCTTCGGCGGCCCCGGCTTCGCGACGCGCGGTGCGGCCTCCGAGCCCAACAACACCGGCGAATGGGGTCTGGCGGCGCGCTGGAGTCCGCAGTGGCTCGACGGCACGCTCGGCGCGTACTACCGCAACTACGCCGACAAGCTGCCGCAGGTGCTGCTCACCTCGCTGCCGCTGGCGACGCGCCAGTACAACCTGATCTACGCCGACAACATCAAGCTGTACGGCTTCAGCCTGGCCAAGAACCTCGGCGGCGTCAGCGTCGGCGCTGAGGTGTCGCAGCGCCTGAACACGCCGCTGAACGCGCAGGTGCTCGGCGTCGCGCAGGGGCTGCCGGGCGAGGGCGAGACCAAAGGCCCGCGCGGCGACACCACGCACGCGCTGGTCAACGTGCTCGGCACGACGCCGAAGACGCCGGTGTTCGACAGCGCCACCTGGGCCGCCGAGCTGCAGTACTCGCGCTGGAACACGGTGAGCAGCGGCGCCAACCTGTTCAACGCGGTCGGCTTCACGCCGTGCAACGCCACCGCCACCGCGGCGGCCAAGGACAAGTGGGACGGCTGCACCACCAAGGACTACTGGGGCATCAGCCTCGGCTTCACGCCCACCTGGTACCAGGTGTTCCCGGGCGTCGACCTGTCGGCGCCGCTCACCTATGCGGTGGGCATCGCCGGCAACGCGGCCACCGTGTTCGGCGGTAACGAAGGCCTGGGCAACTACACGATCGGCGTGTCGGCCGACTGGCTGCAGAAGTACCGCTTCGACCTCAAGTACATCGACTACGTCGGCCGCTACAAGGACAACGGCAGCGCGGTGACGTCGACCAACGGGCTGACCACCTACCTGCGCGACCGCGGGTTCGTCAGCCTCACGTTCAGAACCACCTTCTGAACCCCAGACCACACAGGAGACACCATGCAGATGTTCATCACGCGGCTCGCCGCCGCCGCCGCGCTGGCGTGCAGCAGCGCCGCCTTCGCAGCGATCAGCGCCGACGAAGCCAAGGCGCTCGGCACCACGCTCACGCCGATCGGCGCCGAAGTCGCCGCCAACAAGGACGGCACCATCCCCGCCTACGGCGGCGGGCTGACCACGCCGCCGGCCGGCTTCAAGGCCGGCGACGGCATCCGGCCGAACCCGTACGCCGGCGAGAAGCCGCGCCTGACGATCGACGCCAAGAACATGGGCCAGAACGCGGCGCAGCTCACCGAAGGCACCAAGGCGCTGCTGCAGAAGTACCCGAGCTTCCGCGTCGACGTGTACCCGACGCACCGCAGCGTCG
>DATJYZ010000168.1:0-21644 GCA_035499355.1 Burkholderiaceae bacterium
TCGTAGTCGCCCACGAGCTCGGCTTCGTCCTCGATGTCGATCCAGTGCGCGGTCACGGCCACCCCGGTACGCCGCAGTTCGTCGACCGCGGCATCGAACGCCGGCCGATACTCGTCACAGGTGCGGCACCACGCGGCGCACAGGCACGCGAGGTGGATCGTCTCGGCCGCAGCCCCAACGGACATGCGGCCGATCGTAGCGGCGCGCCGCCGCGCGCGCTCAAACCACGGCCAATGCCCCAGTCAGGTCCGCGCGCAGGTCGGCCTCGTCCTCGATGCCGACCGACAGCCGCACCAGCGAGTCGCCGATGCCCAGCGTCGCGCGCGTCGCAGCGGGAATCGTCGCGTGCGTCATGATGGCCGGGTGCTCGATCAGGCTCTCGACGGCACCGAGACTCTCGGCGAGCGCGAAGATGTGCACCGCTTCGAGGAAGCGCCGGGTGCCGGCGAGGTCGGCCTTGAGATCGAGCGATACCATGCCGCCGAAGCCGTTCATCTGCTTCCTGGCCAGCGCGTGCTGCGGGTGCGACGGCAGGCCGGGGTAGCGCACGCGCGCGACCTTCGGCTGCGTCTCGAGCCACTGTGCGAGCGCCAGCGCGTTGCGGTTGTGGCGCTCCATGCGCAGCGCCAGCGTCTTGACGCCGCGCAGCGCCAGAAAGCTGTCGAACGGCCCGGCGATCGCGCCGACCGCGTTCTGCAGGAACGCCAGGCGCTCGCGCCACTCGCTTTGCCGGTCGTCGCCGCCGACGATCGCCACGCCGCCGATCACGTCGGAGTGCCCGTTCAGGTACTTGGTGGTCGAGTGCACGACGATGTCGAAGCCGAGTTCGAGCGGCCGCTGCACGAATGGGCTGGCGAAGGTGTTGTCGGCCACCGCGATCAGGCCGTGCTCGCGCGCGATCTGCGCCAGCGCGGCGAGGTCGGCCAGTTTCAGCAGCGGGTTGCTCGGCGTCTCGACCCACAGCATCCTGGTCTCGGGGCGGATCGCTGCACGCACCGCGTCGAGGTTTGCCAGGTCGACGAAGGTGAAGGCGGTGCCCGCGCTGCGCCTGCGCACGCGCTCGAACAGACGGAACGTGCCACCGTACAGGTCGTCGCTGGCCACCACGTGCGCGCCGGCGTCGACCAGCTCGAGCACGGTGGAGATCGCGGCCAGGCCCGACGCGAATGCGCACGCGGTGGCGCCGCTCTCGAGGTCGGCGACGCAGCGCTCGAACGCCCAGCGCGTCGGGTTGTGCGAGCGGCCGTAGTCCAGCCCCTTGTGCACGCCGGGGCTCGACTGCACGTAGGTCGACGTGGCGTAGATCGGCGGCATGATCGCGCCGGTCGACGGGTCGGGCGCCTGCCCGGCGTGGATCACGCGGGTGGCGAACAGGTGCGCCCCTCGGCCGCCGGGTGCGGCGGCCGATCCCCCGACAGGATGCGGGCCGGCTTGGGAGCGGGCCGGCGCTCGGCCAGCGCCCTGCTTGGTGGTCGCCTTGTCGTGGTCGCGTTTCATCGGGGTCGCACCTTTCGCAGATGGTTGAGCAGGTCGAAGCGGGTGATCAGCCCGTGAAAGCCGCTCGAGTCGGCAATGATCGCCACCAGTCCGCTGTCGAGCACCAGGCGCAGCGCCGCGAGGCCGGCATCGGGCGCCAGCGTCTGCAGCCGCGTGCTCATGGCCTGCGACACCGGCTCGTCATAGCGCGCCGCATTCTCCTGCACGCGCAGCAGCAGGTCCGACTCGTCGACCACGCCGACCAGCGCGCCGCGCTCGTCGAGCACCGCCAGCTGCTGCACGTCGGCCAGCCGCATGCGCTGGAACGCGGTGAGCAGCGTGTCGCCGGGCCCGACGCTGACCACGCTGCCGTCCTCGGCGCGGCGCGCGATCAGGTCGCGCAGGTCGCCATAGCGGCGTTGCTTGAGCAGGCCTTCGTCGATCATCCAGGCGTCGTTGTAGACCTTGCTCAGGTAGCGCGTGCCGGTGTCGCACACCAGGCTCACCACACGCTGCGGCACCGTCTGCTCGCGGCAGTAGCGCAGCGCCGCTGCCAGCAGCGTGCCGGTGGACGAGCCGCCGAGCAGCCCCTCGGCCTTCAGCAGCGCACGCGCGGTGGCGAAGCTCTCGTCGTCGGGAATCGCGTACGCGTGCGTCACCACTGACAGGTCGGCGATCGACGGCACGAAGTCCTCGCCGATGCCCTCGACCGCCCATGAGCCCGGCTTGCCATGCTTTCCGGTGAGCACCAGGTCGCGCAGGATCGAGCCCACCGGATCGGCGAGCACGACCTTCAGGTTCGGCTGCACGCGCTTGAGAAATCGCGCCAGCCCGGTCAGCGTGCCGCCGGAGCCGACGCCCACCACGATCGCGTCGAGGTCGTGGCCGCACTGCTGCCAGATCTCGGGGCCGGTGGAGGTTTCGTGCGCCAGCGGGTTGGCCGGGTTGTTGAACTGATCGGCGAAGAACGATCCTGGTATCTCTCTGGCCAGGCGCGCCGCGACGTCCTGGTAGTACGCCGGGTGGCCCTTGCCGACGTCGCTGCGCGTCATGTGCACCTCCGCGCCGAGCGCCTTCAGGTGCAGCACCTTCTCGGCCGACATCTTGTCGGGCACCACCAGCACCACGCGGTAGCCCTTTGCCCGCGCCACCAGCGCGAGGCCGAGCCCGGTGTTTCCGGCGGTGGCTTCGATCACCGTGCCGCCGGGGCGCAGGCGGCCATCGCGCTCGGCCGCCTCGATCATCGAGCGGCCGATGCGGTCCTTGATCGAACCGCCCGGGTTCTGCGACTCGAGCTTGAGCAACAGCGTGCACGGCCCGGTGTCCATGCGCGTCACCGACACCAGCGGCGTGTTGCCGATCAGGTCGAGCACGGCGGGGCTGTCGGCGCGCGACATGCGATCGTTATGCGGGCGCGCCCGGTCCCTGTCAATGGCACGGTCTTCCGTGGCAGCACGGTGCCCCACGGCGTTCGGCACCGGCACTGCCCCTTCACAATCGCGCGATGGACATCGAAGCCCAGGTGGTCAATGCCTTCGTCGACGGCGACTGCGGCGGCAACCCGGCCGGCGTGGTGCTCGACGCCGATGCCTTGACGCCGACGCAGAAGCTGGCGATCGCGCAGCAGGTCGGCTTGTCGGAGACCGCCTTCGTGTCGCGCTCGGCGGTGGCGACAGCGGCTCGTGAGCACCCGCCGCGTCGCGTGCTGACTCCGCGGCGGCCAGCGCCTCAGTCGTTGGCTTCGATGCCGGTGGCCACCAGGATGCGCGACACCATGTTGTAGGCGGCGATCACGCCGATCAGCTCGAACAGATGGCGATCGTTGCCGAGCGCGCGCCGCGCGGCGTCGAACGTGGCGTCGCCGACCTTCACGTTGCGCGTCATCTCGATCGCCAGCTGCAACGCGGCGCGCTGCGTGGCGTCGAAGTGCGCGGCGTCGATCGTCGGCAACGCACGCAGGGCATCGAGCTGGGCCGGCGTGCCGCCGTTGGCCAGCAAGAGGGGCCCGTGGTGCACCAGCTCGTACTGCGCGCCGTTGAGCACCGCCACCGCGCACATGACCAGCTCGCGCAGCGCCATCGGAACCTCGAGCTCGCTGCGCACGCGGCCGAGCATCTCGTTCCAGCCGGTGGCGAACGGCGGGCTGTACAGCAGCATGCGGTCGAGCGCGCCGAGGCGGCCGCCGCGGCGCTTGCGGATCGCCGCCACCAGCTCGGGCGGGCCCACCTCGTCATCGGTTTTGTAGGGGATGCGCGGCATGGTGTCCCTGAAGAGGCAAAGGGCCCGCTGGCGCCAGCGGGCCCTGATGCTAACCGCGCGCCGTCAGAGACTGGTCTGCACGCTGACGATGCGGCCGCTGCGCGGCTCGAGTTCGCAGCGGTAGGTGAACGGCGCCGAGTTCATGCCCGGCGCGCGCTCGAACGCGCCGCGGCCTTCGAGCGCGATGCGCTCGTCGGCCGCCGGGCGCAGCTGGCGCGACTCGCCGTCGAGCACGATGTTGCCGGCACGCGGGTTCTTGCTCTTCAGCGTGGCCACCGCGGCGCTGTCGCAATCGGCGACCGACACGTGCGTCAGGTCGGGCTGGAAGGGCTTGTCCTCGGCAGCCGCCGCGAGCTCACGGAACACCACGCCCGAGGTGGCGCCGGTCTTGGTGTTGATCGCGCAGCCGTAGGTGAACGGCACCACGCGGCCGGCCGCCGTGCGGTAGCGGCCCTCGCCCTTGAGGCTGGTCTCGTCTTCGGCCGACGGCGTGACGGCGCGCTTGGCCTTGACGTACTGAACGTCCTGCGCATCCTTGCCGCGCATGCGCTTGACGCTCTCGGTGACTGCGGCCTCACAGTCGTCGGCGGCCTTGGCCGCCTCGGCCTGCGCGTGCGCGACGCCGGCGCCCGACAGCAGGGCGAACAGAAGCAACAGGGACGGGTTGCGCGCGGCCATGATCGAGTGGGATGAAGCGGACGACAGCGTCGGCACGATGGTGTCGCCTTTCGACGGCAGGGGCAAGCACGGAAACGTAAACGCCCGCCATTCGTGCGGCGCTCAGGCAGGGGGCGTGCGGTCAGCGTGCGGCGCGATGCATCGGTTGCAGCCCGGCCAGCCACTGTAACAACAGCGCGTTCACCCGCTCGGGCTGTTCCCACGTCATCAGGTGGCCCGCATTCGCCACGATCTCGAGCCGCGCCTGCGGCACCGCCTGCGCGATCTCGCGCGAGTGCTCCGCCGGTGTCAGCAGGTCGGTGTCGCCACACGCCACCAACACCGGACACCGAACGTCAGCCAGCCACGGCCGCATGTCGGCGCGCGCCATCACCGCGCGGTTCTGCGCGATGAGTTGCGCGACCCCGACGCGCAGGATGTTGGCAACGTAGTCGTCGACGCGTGCGCGGTCCTCGGCGTGCGTCGGGTGGAACGCGAACATCGCGTTGGCACGCAGCACGTCCTCGGCGCGGCCCCGTTCGAACTCGACGATCGCGTCGCTGCGCAGCTTGATCAGCGCAGGCGTGTCGGCACGCGCGGTCGACGACAGCAGCGCCAGCGCGACGATGCGCTCCGGCGCCTCGCGGTGGGCATGCAACGCCAGCATGCCGCCCATCGAGCTGCCCACCAGCACCAGAGGCCCCGCATGCTCCGCCAGCAATGCGCGGGCCATCGACGGCAGGTCGGCATGGCGCTCGTGCACGGTGCTCACGCGCACCGTGTGCCGTGCCGACAGGGCAGGCAATTGGTCACGCCAGAGCGCAGCGTCGCACGCCAGGCCGGGCAGCAGGATCACGCTGGTCATGAGTTCGTCGTCGATTGCGGGGACAATCGCATCATGACCGAGTTGATCGTGGTGCGTCACGGCGAGACCGACTGGAATCGCCAGCACCGTTTCCAGGGCCAGATCGATGTGCCGCTGAACGCTGTCGGGCGATCACAGGCCGCGCGGCTGGCGCAACGCCTCGCCGAGGAATCGTTCGACGCCGTGGTGGCCAGCGATCTGCAACGCGCGCGCACCACCGCCGATCTGGCGGCAGCGGGCCACGCCATCACCAGCGAGCCGCTCTGGCGCGAGCAGGCTTTCGGCGTGCTCGAAGGGCTCGACGCGCCGACCATCATCGAGCGCCATCCGCAGCTGTGGGCGCATTGGCTGCGCCACGACGCCGACTACGCGCTGCCCGGCGGCGGCGAAAGCGTTCGCGCCTTCCACCAGCGCGTGCTGCACGCCGTGCGGCAGTTGGCGCTGCAGTACCGCGGCGCGCGCGTGGTGGTGTTCACGCATGGCGGCGCGCTCGACATGCTGTGGCGCGCGGCACGCAACGCGCCGCTGAGCGGGCCGCGCACCTGCGACATTCCGAACACCGGCATCAACCGCCTGCGCTGGCGCGACGACGACACGCTCGAGATCGTGCAGTGGGCCGATGCCGCGCACCTCGAAGGCTTGCCCGAGCAGCCCGACACCACGCCGCTGGGCGTGCGCTGAAACAGCCGCGGCACCAGGCCGCCGTGCTCATCGGCCCCGGCGCTCACGGCGCCGCGACCCAGCGGCACGCGGTGCGTCGCAGACGGCTCACTGCCAAGACAGCGCCGACAGGTCGTTGGCGAGGATCGGCGCGTCCTTCCACAACCCCTTGAGGCCGGCCTTCGCCACCGTGATCCACGTCGGCTGGTAGAGGTACGCCGCCACCGCGTCGTCGGCGACCAGCCGCTGCGCCTCGGCCATCAGCTTGTCACGCTGCGCGTTGTCGGCGGTGGCGTTGATGCGCTCCCACAGCGCGTTGAACTGCGCGGATTCATAGCCCCAGTAGTACCCGGGGCGCGCGAAGTTGCCGAAGTCCAGCGGTTCGACATGCGCCACCACCGTCAGGTCGTAGGCCTTCTGGCCGTACACGCCGGACAGCCACTGCGCCCACTCGACGTTCTCGATCTTGGCATTGATACCCACCTTGGCCAGCTGCGCCGCGATCACTTCGCCGCCCTGGCGCGCATAGGGCACCGGCGGCAGCTTCATCGTCAGCTCGAGCGGCGTTGCGACGCCGGCCTCCTTGAGCAGCGCGCGTGACGTGTCCGGCGCATAGGCGTTGACGGCGGTGAGGTCGACGTAGCCGGGCGCGCCCGGCACGTAGAAGCTGCCGATCGGCGTGCCGAAGCCGTCAGCGGCACCGTCGATCACCGCCTTGCGGTCGATCGCCATCGCGATTGCGCGACGCACGCGCACATCGTCGAGCGGCTTGCGCTTGTTGTTGATCGCCAGGATCGTCTTCGAGCGCGAGCCGCCGATCAGCACCTGGAAGCGCTTGTCGTTCTGGAACTGCGACAGGCTGCGTGCCGCCGCCACGCGCGGAAACGCGTCGATGTCGCCCGAGAGCATGGCCGCCACCTGCGCGGCGCCGTCGCTGATGAAGCGGATGGTCACGCGCTTGAGCTTGACGGACCTGGCCTCGCGGTAACCGTCCCAGCGCGTCAGCACCACCGACGAGCCCTTGTTCCAGCTCTCCAGCCTGTACGGGCCGGTGCCCACCGGCTGCGCGTTGTTGGTGGCCGCGCTCTTGGGTTCGACGATCGATGCCGTCGTCTGCCCGAGCTGGAACAGGAAGTCCGGGTTCGGGTTCTTCAGCGTCAGCACGACCGTGTGGTCGTCGGTGGTCGCGATGTTCACGATGTTGTTGAACACCGCCTTGTCCTTGTTCGCCGAGCCGGGTGCCACCGCCCGCTCGAACGAGAACTTCACTGTCTGCGCGTTGAACGGTTCGCCGTTGTGGAACGTGACGCCCGGGCGCAGCTTGAAGGCCCAGGTCTTGTTGTCGGGCGTGACGCTCCAGCTCTGCGCCAGCAGCGGCTTGATCGAGCCGTCGGAATCGATCTTGGTGAGCGTCTCGAGGATGTTGTAGTGCACGACCTCGCCGATCGCCGAGGCGGCACCCGCAGTGGGGTCCAGCCCCGTCGGCTCGAGCGCCATGCCGATGACGGCACTGTCCTTCTTGCCCTGCGCCAGCGCCGGCGGCGCGGCCGCCATCGCCGCCGCCATCGCCGCCGCCATCCCCAGCGCGCCCAGCGCACGCCACAGCCTGCTCACCGTCATGACCATCACCCCCGACGAGTGCCCAACGATGGGCGCCGATGGTAGCTCGACACTCAAAGAACCAAACGGCCCGCTGCGTTGCGCGCCGCGGGCCGCTCGGGCGCGGTGGGCGCCCTAGAACGGAATGTCGTCGTCCATGTCGTCGAAGCCGGTGCTCGACTTCGCAGCCGGCTTGGCCGCCGGCGCACGCGGCGCCGGTGCACTGCGCGGTTCGGCGTGATCGTCGGCATTGGCGCCACCCATGCCCTCGCGGCTGCCGAGCATCTGCATCTGCTCGGCGATGATCTCGGTGGTGTAGTTGTCCTTGCCTTCCTTGTCCTGCCACTTGCGGGTCTTCAGGCGCCCCTCCACGTACACCGAACGGCCCTTCTTCAGGTACTCGCCGGCGATCTCGGCCAGCCGGTCGTAGAAGACCACGCGATGCCACTCGGTTTCTTCCTGCTTCTCGCCGCTGTCGCGGTTCTTCCAGTTGCGCGTGGTGGCGATGCTGACGTTGCAGACGGCGGCGCCGCTGGGCGTGTAGCGCACCTCGGGGTCGCGGCCGAGGTTGCCGATGACGATGACTTTGTTGACCGATGCCATGGCGGGCTCCTGGTGGCGGGGCCGTTCGCTGCCGATGGCCCGATGCGTTCATCATAGCCACGCGGCCGCGGCGCACCATCGCGCCGCAGGCCGCCCTCGGAGGTGGGCACTCCCCTGGTGGCGCCGGTTCACGGGTCGCCGCGCCACCGACCGGCCGCTGCCGGTCGCGCGTGGTCGCTACCATCGCGCATTCATGGCCGACGTCGTCCACGCCCAGCACGAGTCCGCGGTCGTCGATCGTCCGCAGTTGCTGCTGCGCGAGGTGTTCGGGTACGACGCGTTCCGCGGCCCACAGCGCGCCATCGTCGAGCACGTGTGCGCCGGCGGTGACGCGCTGGTGCTGATGCCCACCGGCGGCGGCAAGAGCCTGTGCTATCAGGTGCCGGCGATCGCGCGCCACCGCGCTGGCCGCGGCGTGACACTGGTCGTGAGCCCGCTGATCGCGCTGATGCACGACCAGGTCGGCGCGCTCGAGGAGCTGGGCGTGCACGCGGCGTTCCTCAATTCGACGCTGGAGTCCGACGAGGCGCGGCAGATCGAGCGCGAACTGCTCGCCGGCCGCCTGGTGCTGCTGTACGCGGCGCCCGAGCGCATCCTGACGCCACGCTTCCTGGCGATGCTCGATTCGCTGCACGCGCGCGGCCTGCTCAGCCTGGTGGCGATCGACGAGGCGCATTGCGTCAGCCAGTGGGGCCACGACTTCCGCGAGGAATACCTCGGCCTGTCGCAGCTGCACGAGCGCTTTCCGAGCGTGCCGCGCATCGCGCTCACCGCGACTGCCGATGCACACACCCGGGCCGACATCGTGCAGCGCCTGGCGCTGGACGATGCCCGGCAGTTCATCAGCAGCTTCGACCGGCCCAACATCCGCTACACGATCGTCGAGAAGGACAACGCGCGCGCGCAGCTGCAGCGCTTCATCCAGGACGAGCACCCGGCCGAGGCCGGCATCGTCTACTGCCAGAGCCGCAAGAAGGTGGAGGAGACCGCCGCCTGGCTCGCCGGCATCGGGGTCACCGCGCTGCCCTACCACGCCGGGCTCGAGGCTGCCGTCCGCCGCGAGCACCAGGACCGCTTCCTGCGCGACGACGGCGTCGTGATGGTCGCCACCATCGCCTTCGGCATGGGCATCGACAAGCCCGACGTGCGCTTCGTCGCGCACCTCGACCTGCCGAAGAACATCGAGGGCTACTACCAGGAGACCGGCCGCGCCGGCCGCGACGGCGCGAGCGCCGACGCCTGGATGACCTATGGCCTGGCTGATGTGGTGAACCAGCGGCGCATGATCGACGACGGCGTCGCCGGCGAGGATTTCAAGCGCATCCAGCGCGGCAAGCTCGACGCGCTGCTGGCGTTGGCCGAGGCGCGCGACTGCCGACGCGTGCGGCTGCTGGCGTACTTCGGCGAGACCTACGTGCCTCGACCGGTCTCCGGCAGCGCGAACGTTGCGGCGCCCGCCGCCGTGCCGCCCCAGGGCGGAGACGCACCCTCGGGCAGCAGCGACGCGGCGCAGCCGCTGGCTGGGGGGCACGGTTGCTGCGACAACTGCCTCAACCCGCCGCAGGCCTGGGATGCCACCGAGGCCGCGCGCAAGGCGCTGTCGTGCATCTACCGCTTCCACCAGCACGGCGGCATCGGCTTCGGCGCCGGGCACCTGATCGACGTGCTGCGCGGCAAGCACACCGAGAAGACCGCGCAGCACGGCCACGAGGCGCTCTCCACCTTCGGCGTCGGCAGCGACCTGTCGGAGGCGCAGTGGCGCAGCGTGTTGCGGCAGCTGGTGGCGCTCGGCCACGTGCGCGCGCAGGGCGAGTTCAACACGTTGCAGCTCGCACCCTCGGCGCGCGCGGTGCTGCGGGGCGAGGTCGCAGTCGTCCTGCGCGAGCCGCGTGAAGCCGCGCCGCGGCGCAAGCGCGGCGGCGAGCGTGGCGCCGCCGCGCTTGCGGACGTGGTGCTCAGCGAGGCGGGTGAGGCGCGCTTCACGGCGCTGCGCCAGTGGCGCTCGACGGTGGCGCGCGAGCACAACCTGCCCGCCTACGTCGTGTTCCACGACGCCACGCTGCTGCAGATGGCGCAGCGGGCCCCTGCCACGCTGGAGGCGCTCGCGCTCATCAGCGGCGTCGGTGCCAAGAAGCTCGACGCCTACGGCGGCGCGCTTCTGCAGGTGCTGCGCGAGGCCACCGAGGCCGGCGCGCCCTGATCGACGACGGGCGGTTGACCCCGTCGACGGCCGTGCGCCGTTGAATGTTTTCAAACTGTTCGCCGGCCGATTCTGGCGCGCGCCCCATGGCAGACTGACGACGATGGACCACGACGCACTGCAGGGGGCGGTGCACGCCGATGCCGACGATCTGGCGCTGATGGCGGCCTTCGCCGCCGGCGACGCGCAGGCGTTCGAGTGGCTGTACCAGCGTCACAACGCCGCGCTGTATCGCTTCGTGCGCCGCCTGCTGGGGCGCGACGGTGCCTCGCAGGCCGACGAGGTGTTCCAAGACACCTGGCTGCGCGTGATCCACGCCAAGGAGCGCTATGCACCCCAAGGCGCGAGCTTTCGCACCTGGCTGTTCACGCTGGCCCACCACCGCGCGATCGACGTGCTGCGGCGCTCGGGCCGCGAGGTCGCGCTGCCGGAAGACGACGCCGGCGAGCCGTTCGTGCCCGACGGTGCCCCATGGGCGGCCTGGCCGCGGCCCGAGGAAGCGATCGACGAACTCGTGTTCTGGCGCCGCGCCGGCGCCAAGCTGCTCGATTGCCTGGAGCAGTTGCCGCTGGCGCAGAAGACCGCCTTCCTGCTGCACCATGAGGACGGCATCTCGCTGGACGAGCTGGCGCGAGCACTCGACATCGGGTTCGAAACCGCCAAGAGCCGGCTGCGCTACGCATTGACCAAATTGCGCACCTGCATGGGCGCCTACCTCGACGCCGCCGCGCTGCGCCCGCGCGCGGCGGTCAGCGCCGCCGCCGTCGTGCGGCGCGACACGGAGCGTCTGCCATGAGCGACGACCTGGCACACGACGCCCACCTGCGGGCCGCCCTGCGCCACGCGCCCGACCATGCGTTGTCACCTCCGTCGGGGCTGACGCAATCGATCCTGACGGCGGCGCGGCGGGCGCGCGAGCCGTTGCCGCCCAGCCCGGCGCCGCCGCCGATGCGCATGCGCGTGGCCGGTGCCCCGTCGCTGCGCACCTGGCTGCATCGGCTGCTGTCGCCGCGCTGGGCGGGCGCATGGGCCGCGGCCCTGGTGGCCGCGTTGGGCCTCGGGCTCTGGCTCGACCTGGCACCGGAGCCGGCGGTCGAGTCTCCGGCCGTGGCGGCCGCGAAGGAAGCCAAGGAAGAGGCGCCGACAGGCACCGTCGGGCTCCTGGCCAAGGCCGCGCCGGTGGCGCCGGCGCCTTCCGAAGCGACCCAGGCACGCAGCGACCGCCGCATCGGCGCGTCGCTGCAAGCACCCGGCACGGCCGGCACCGTACGGGCGCAACAGTCAGCCACTGCGCAACGCCAGAACGGCGAACGCCCCGCCGAGGCACGCGCCCAGGAATCTGGCCCACAAGCCCCGCCTGCGCGCGATGCGACCGAGCCCGCTGACAACCTGCACCCGAATCAGCGCGCGGGAGCAGCCGCCCCGTCAGCCAAGCGCTCGAGCGACAGCGTCGCCACGAGGCAGGGGTCGAGCGAGCAGGGGTCGACCGCGGTGGCGGCTGCTGCCGCACCCGCGCCACAAGCCGCGAATGCGGCCGACGAGGCAGCGGCCGGGATGCGCGCGGCGGAGAACAGCGCCAAGCTCAATGCGATGCGCGCGGAGACGGCGCTGAGAGCCGCCCGCCCGGAGACTGCAATGCCACCGGCGCTGCTGAGTCGCGCGCAGAGCGAATCGATGGCCGGCACCGCGCGTTGGACCTGGTCGGCCCCTGGGCGGCCTACGATCACGCCGTTCGATGCGGCCGCACAGGCCTGGCTGGCGCGCGTGCTCGCGGCGGCCGAAGGGCGCTGGCGGGAAGGCGCCGAGCGCAGCGACGGTGGCGACGCGCTCGAGGTGCGCTGGTGGCGCGACGGCTGGCCGGATGCCACGTTGCGCATCGAGTCCGCTGGCGTGCGCTGGCTTGAGCCCGGTGGCCGCAGCCTGTACGCGCCGCTCGATGCAGCCACGCTGCAGCAGCTGCGCAACTACTGACGGCGGCGCAACGTCATCGCGCGCGCACCGGCGCACTGGCGCGTGGCTGGCCCCGCCCCGTAAGATGGCCGGTTCCGTGCGCCTGCCCCCAATGCTCATGTCCCCCGCCGAAGGCAGTGCCGGCGCGCTGGTCGCGCAGGCTCGGGTACCAAGCCCGCCGCTGGCTCCGGCCCAGGAGCCGCGCACGCTGCACGTGCGCGGTGCTCGCACGCACAACCTGAAGAACATCGACCTCGACATTCCGAAGCGCCAGCTGGTGGTGATCACCGGCCTGTCGGGCTCGGGCAAGTCGAGCCTGGCGTTCGACACACTGTATGCCGAGGGGCAGCGTCGCTACGTCGAGAGTCTGTCGGCGTATGCGCGGCAGTTCCTGCAGCTGATGGACAAGCCCGACGTCGACCTCATCGAGGGCCTGTCGCCAGCCATCAGCATCGAGCAGAAGGCGAGCTCGCACAACCCACGCTCCACCGTCGGCACGATCACCGAGGTGCACGACTACCTGCGCCTGCTGTTCGCGCGCGCAGGCACGCCGTTCTGCCCCGACCACGGTCTGCCACTGCAGGCGCAGAACGTGAGCCAGATGGTCGACGCGGCGCTGGCGTTGCCGCTCGACACGCGGCTGCTGGTGCTGGCGCCGGTGGTGCGCGACCGCAAGGGCGAGTTCAGCGACCTGTTCACGCAGATGCAGGCGCAAGGGTTCGTGCGCTTTCGCATCGGTGCGGCCGGCGGCGAGCGCCGCGTGGTCGAGGCCGCCGACCTGCAGCCGCTGAAGAAGAGCGAGAAGCACGACATCGACGTCGTGATCGACCGCCTGCGTGCACGGCCCGAGATGAAGCAGCGGCTGGCCGAGAGCTTCGAGGCAGCGCTGCGCATCGCCGAAGGTCGCGCCATCGCGCTCGAACTCGACGGTGGCGGCACCGACGAAGCGGGGCGGCCGCGGCCACCCCGCGAGCACCTGTTCTCCAACCGCTTCGCCTGCCCGGTGTGCAGCTATTCGCTGCCCGAGCTGGAGCCTCGGCTGTTCTCGTTCAATTCCCCGGTCGGTGCCTGCCCGCATTGCGACGGGCTCGGCCAGGTGACCGCGTTCGACCCCGAGCGCGTGGTCGCCTTCCCGTCGTTGAGCCTGGCCGCCGGCGCGGTGAAGGGCTGGGACCGCCGCAATGCGTACACGTTCTCGATGATCGAGAGCGTTGCCAAGCACTGCGGCTTCGACGTCGAGACGCCGTTCGAGCAGTTGCCCGAGGCGGCCAGGCAGGTGCTGCTGCACGGTTCGGGTGCGCAGGACATCGAGTTCATCTACCGCGCCGAAGGCGGCAAGGGGCGCGTGCGCACGGTCAAGCGCTGGCATCCGTTCGAAGGCATCATCCCGAACTTCGAGCGGCGCTTTCGCGAGACCGATTCGATCGCGGTGCGCGAAGACCTTGCGCGCTACCAGGCCGCGCGGCCCTGCCCTCAATGCGACGGCACGCGGTTGCGCCGCGAGGCCCGCCACGTGCGGCTGGCCGCGGTGGGCGATGCCGAGCCGGCCGCCGGCCGTGCGATCTACGAGATCGAGCACGCCACGCTGGCCGACGCGCTGGCGTACTTCGAGTCGCTGCAGCTGGCCGGCGCCAAGGCCGAGATCGCCGACAAGGTGGTGCGCGAGATCCGTGCGCGGCTCAAGTTCCTCAACGACGTGGGCCTGAGCTACCTCAGCCTCGACCGCGGTGCCGACACGCTGTCGGGCGGCGAGGCCCAGCGCATCCGGCTGGCCTCGCAGATCGGCTCTGGGCTGACCGGCGTGATGTACGTGCTCGACGAGCCAAGCATCGGGCTGCACCAGCGCGACAACGCGCGGCTGATCGACACGCTCAAACGCCTGCGCGACCTCGACAACAGCGTGCTGGTGGTCGAGCACGACGAGGACATGATCCGCGCCGCCGACCACTGCATCGACCTCGGCCCCGGCGCCGGCGTGCACGGCGGCGAGCTGGTGGCTGAAGGATCACCCGCGCAGATCGCCGCGCACCCGACGTCGCTGACCGGCCAGTTCCTGTCGGGGCGACGGCGCATCGCGGTGCCGGCCAAGCGCACGCCGTGGCAGAGCGCGTCGCTGATCGAGGATGGTCCAACGGGCGCCGCCGGCGCCTGCCTGCGCATCGCCGGCGCGCGCGGCAACAACCTGCGCGGCGTGACCGCCGACGTGCCGGTGGGCCTGTTCACCTGCGTCACCGGCGTGTCGGGCTCGGGCAAGAGCACGCTGGTCAACGACACGCTATACGCGGCGGTGGCGCGCCATCTCTATGGAAGCACGGCGGAGCCGGCGCCGCACGACGCGATCGAAGGCATCGGCGCGTTCGACAAGGTGATCGCGGTCGACC
Source organism: Burkholderiaceae bacterium (assembly GCA_035499355.1). Lineage (GTDB taxonomy): Bacteria > Pseudomonadota > Gammaproteobacteria > Burkholderiales > Burkholderiaceae_C > JAEUPI01. The sequence continues at coordinate 14,651 of DATJYZ010000168.1, forward strand.
AGAGTCCGATCGGCCGCACGCCGCGCAGCAACCCGGCCACCTACACCGGGCTGTTCACGCCGATCCGAGAGCTGTTCGCCGAGGTGCCGAGCGCGCGCGAGCGCGGCTATGGCGCCGGGCGCTTCAGCTTCAACGTCGCCGGTGGCCGCTGCGAGGCGTGCCAGGGCGATGGCGTGATCAAGGTCGAGATGCACTTCCTGCCCGACGTCTACGTGCCGTGCGACGCCTGCCGCGGCCTGCGCTACAACCGCGAGACGCTGGAGATCCTCTACAAGGGGCTCGACATCAGCCAGGTGCTCGGCCTCACGGTGGAGGACGCGCATACCTTCTTCGATGCCGTACCGACCATCGCGCGCAAGCTGAAGACGCTGCTCGAGGTGGGGCTCGGGTACGTGAAGCTCGGCCAGAGCGCGACCACGCTGTCCGGCGGCGAGGCGCAGCGCGTGAAGCTGGCGCTGGAACTCTCCAAGCGCGACACCGGGCGCACGCTGTACATCCTGGACGAGCCGACCACCGGGCTGCACTTCGCCGACATCGAGTTGCTGCTGGCGGTGCTGCACCAGCTGCGCGACGCCGGCAACACCATCGTCGTGATCGAGCACAACCTCGACGTGATCAAGACCGCCGATTGGTTGATCGACCTCGGTCCCGAAGGGGGCGCCGGCGGCGGGCAGATCGTGGCGACGGGCACGCCCGAGAACGTGGCCGCCAACGCGCTCAGCCACACCGGTCGCTTCCTGCGGCCGGTGCTCGACGCGGCGCGGCGCTAGGGGCCACTGCGCGGGCCGCTGTGGCCCTCCAGGCGGTGCAGGGTGGGCTGGACAGCAGAAACAAGAAGGCCGGCGTGGAGCCGGCCTTTCGTTGGCACGCCTGCGGGCCACGAAGGCCCGCTGGCGGCTCACTTCAGGTGCGAATTGATCAACTTGGTCATCTCGAACATCGATACCTGGGCCTTGTTGAAGATCTCCTTCAGCTTGGCGTCGGCGTTGATCATCGTGCGCTTGACCTTGTCTTGCAGCCCGTTCTTCTTGATGTAGTCCCACACCTTCTTGGTCACCTCGGTGCGCGGCATCGGCTTGTCGCCGATCACGGCGGCGAGCGCGGCGCTCGGCGTCATCGCCTTCATGAACGCTGCATTCGGGGTGCGCTTCTTGGCGGGAGCCTTCTTCTTCGCGGCCTTCTTGGCCGGGGCCTTCTTCTTCGCGGGAGCAGCCTTCTTCGCAGCCTTCTTGGCCGGGGCCTTCTTCGCCGCCTTCTTGGCGGCCTTCTTGGCCGGAGCCTTCTTCGCTGCCTTCTTCGCCTTCTTCGCAGTTGCCATCTGAAATCTCTCCATCACGTGAGTGGTTGATGTGCCGGAACCCGGGTGAGAGCCACGTGGACTCTCGGTTCTCTCATGATCCCTGCGGGCGCGATGGTACAGCGAGCTTTCCTCGATGAGAAGCGTTTTTCCCTCGTAGAGAGCGCTTTTCTCCCTCGTGGAGCGCATTTCTGTCGCCACGACGCATCACGCGCGCCGCCTCGGAGCGCCTCGATGCAGAGGTATGCTCGCCGCCATGAAGCTGATCATTCGCTGGCTCTTGCTCGCCGCCGCGCTGCTGCTGGTGGCGCAGCTGTACGCGGGCGTGCACGTCGCGAGCTTCGGTGCCGCGATGGTGGCGGCGCTCGTGCTGGGCCTGCTCAACACGCTGGTGCGGCCGCTGCTGGTGCTGCTGACGCTGCCGGTGACGCTGTTGACGCTCGGCCTGTTCCTGTTCGTGATCAACGCGTTGATGTTCTGGGCGGCGGCGAGCCTGTTGGGCGACAGTTTCAACGTCGCGGGCTTCGGCGCCGCGCTGATCGGCTCGCTGATCTACAGCGTGGCCGGCGTGGTGATCGACGTCGCGATCGAGCGCCTGTTCAGCCCGGCGGCCGCCTGACGATCGGGGCGCCAGCGCGTCACTGCGCAGGCTCGAGCTGTGGGCCCTTGGCGCGCATCTCGTCCATCAGGGCGCGACGTTGGCCCTCGAGCTCGCGCAGCCGCGAGTCGATGACCGACGCCTCGATGAAGTCCTGGCTGGCGCCGGAGCGCGCCAGACGTTGCCCGGCGCGCAGCCGGTCGATCGCGCCGCTCCAGTCGCCCAGCGCCGCCCGCGACTCGGCCTGCGCGCGCACGGCGCGCAGCGTCTGGCCCTGGCGATCGGCGCACGTCGACAGCGCGGTCCAGGCGAGCGCGTCGCCGCGGTGGTTGCTGGTCCAGCTCTGCAGCGCCTCGCAGCGCTGCTTCAGCAGCGCGGCGTCGCTGGTCAGCAACGATGCCTGCGCCTCCAGCAGCATGCGCGGGCGTGACGCGTCGTTGGCCAGTGCCGCCAACCGCTTCTCCGCGGTTGCACCGTCGCCCTGCGCCACCGACAGCTCGACGCCCAGCAGGCGCCACTCGCGCGCCCGACGCGGCTCCGCCGTGCCGGTGGCCACCATCTGCTCGCCTTCGGCGAAGGCCGACGACGCACGCTTGAAGTCGCGCAGCAGCAGCGACGCCAGCACGCTGGCGTAGAGCGCCGCCAGGCGGTCATCGGATGGGTTGGCAAGCGCCTTGTCGAGGTCCTGCAGGCGCTGGCGCGCCTGCACGGTGGTCTCCATCAGCACCCGCGCGCGCGATTGCATCAGCGCGTGCTCGGGGCGCGGGTTGCGACTGGGCGCCGGATCGATGCTCGCACGCGCCTGCGCCTCGGCGATGCGCTCGGAGGTCAGCGGGTGGCTGCGCAGGTACGGGTAGCCGCCGCTGTCGTTGAGACGGTTGGCGTAGTCCAGCTTCTCGAACATGCGCGCCATGCCGAGCGCGGAGAAGCCGGCGTCGCGCATCACCGCGAAGCCGACGCGGTCGGCCTCGCGCTCCATGTCGCGCGAGAAGCTGAGCTGCCCTTGTGCGGCTGCCGCCTGGCCGCTCATGATCGCCGCTTGCGCGGCGTCCGGGTTGTTGCGCGCCGCCAGCACGCCGAGGATCAGCCCGGCCAGCGCCAGCAGGCTCTGGCGCTGGCCGACGCTGATGCTGCGCGCGATGTGGCGCTGCGTGATGTGCGACAGCTCGTGCCCCAGCACCGACGCCAGCTCGTCGGCCGAGGCGGTGATGTTGATCAGCCCCAGGTTCACGCCGACATAGCCACCGGGCAGGGCGAATGCGTTGACCGTGCGGTCGCGCACCAGGAACGACTCGAACGGGTAGTTGGCGTCGATGTCCGGCGCGATGTCGCCGCGCTGGCGCGCCGCCTGCACCAGCGGATCCCAGATCGACTGCAGGTACTCGAGCAGCACCGGGTCGTCGAAGTAGTCGGGGTCGCGCCGCACCTCGCGCATGATCTGCTCGCCCAGGCGCCGCTCGGCGCTGACCGACACCTCGTCGGAGGCCGATTCGCCCAGCGACGGCAGGCGCACCTGCGGCCACGCCGGGCTGGCCAGCGCGAGGGCCAGCGCGAGCACAGTGGCCACGGCGCGACGGGCCCGCGCGCGCGCGGGCTTCGGTTCAACGGCGGGGCAACTGCGATTCATCGGCAGGGTGCAACCTGGGGCGGGGAGGCCGACGCGCTCGCCGGGCCCGCACGGTGTCAGGCCGCCTATGATCTCACCATGGCGTTGCCCGCTTGTTAACGAATCTCAACCCAGCCACGATGGCTTCCAGCGACCCGACGTTGACCCACTTCGACGCCCAGGGCCAAGCCCACATGGTCGACGTCGGCAGCAAACCCGAGACTCACCGCGTGGCGCGCGCGCGGGGCAGCATCCGCATGCAGCCGGCCACGCTGGCGCTGATCGCCTCCGGCCGTGCCAGCAAGGGTGACGTGATCGGTGTGGCGCGCATCGCCGCGATCCAGGCCGCCAAGCGCACCGCCGACCTGATCCCGCTGTGCCACCCCGTGCCGCTCACGAAGGTCAGCGTCGACTTCGAGATCGACGCGGCGGACGGCGCCGTGCACTGCACGGCCCAGACCGAGACGCTCGGCCGCACCGGCGTCGAGATGGAGGCGCTGACCGCGGTGCAGGTGGCGCTGCTCACCGTCTATGACATGTGCAAGGCCGTCGACCGCGGCATGGTGATGGGCGACATCCGACTGCTCCAGAAGAGCGGTGGGCGGTCGGGGCATTGGGAGGCGCCGGCACCCGCCTGAGGTCCGGCGTGTCGTCTTCTCAGCGCTGAATGAACTCGCGCCAGGGCACCGCTCGCTGTGGCGGCTGACACTGGAACGCTGTCGCGGCCGTCTCTGCACGCTGGCACGGGGCGAAGAACTCGTCGGAACCCGGATTGCGGAACTCACGGATGCGTGCGGCGAGCCAGCGCGCCTTGTCGAGTTCGCCCTCTGCGGCGAGCGCCTGCGCCCATGCGATCATGAGGCGCACGTCCAGCAACTGGTGGGGTGCGCGCCTGAATGCGAGTTGCTGGGACGGTGACAGCGGCGCCTTGGGTTCACCGAACGCGGTGGCAGCGGCGTAGTCGGCATGATGGCCGAACAGCGGGCTGCGCTGGCCGCGCTCGATGCGCTCCTCCAGCGGCATGCTGCTGTCGCCCGGGTCGTAGATGACCGCGACGCGCCAGTAGTCGAGCACGGCGGCGGCCGCCCCGATCGCCATCGCCAGGCCGGCGAAGGCCAGTGTCCGGCTGCCACGGGTGTTTGGGGCGCTCCACGAGCCGCGCTCGACTGACGACGGCGGCGGCGAAGACAGCACGAATCCCCAGGCAAACGCCGTCGGCAGCAGGAAGTACGCGTACCACAGCGGGTATTCGAGCAGGCTGTGCAGGCCGATCATCAGCACCACCATGAAGGCCGCCCGCTTGGCGACGCCAAGCTCCCCGGCTGACCCCCAAGCCTTTCGCCAGGCTACGACCAGGGCGACACACAGCAAGGCAATCGTGAAGCTCCCCAGGGGGATGCCCAGCTCCACGAGGAACTGGAGGACCAGGTTGTGGGTGTGATCGAAGAAGGCGACCGGGCGGTCCGGAAACGCGGTGAGGGTCCATGCGATGTTGAACTCGCCGAAGCCAACGCCGGCCAACGGCTCTTGCGCGATCATCGCCAGGGTGTTCGACCAGATCGCAAAGCGCGAGCTGGAGATGTCGCCGCCCTCGCTCAAGAGATGCCCTTCGCCCCCAAAGGTCTGCGCGGACAGGTGCGCCCATGCCGCAGCGGCAAGCCACAGGCCGAGAAAGAGGATCGGCGCGCCCCTGAGTGCCAATCTCGCGGGCCGCGACAGCTGGCCGTCGAAGAATCCCCAGCCCGCCAACAGGAAGACGCCCACAAGTCCGGTGCGCGAGCCACTGAGCACCACGCCCATGAGTGTGACCATCATGAGTACCACTGCATACGCGCGCCGGACCGCCTTCAATTCGTGGAGCCCGACGATGGCCACCAGAGCCCAGAGACCCAGGCTGGCCAGGTGATTGGGCTGCCGCAGGTTTCCCACCGAGCGACCCGCGATCGACGATCGGGCCATCCAGTCCCCATCAGGCACCCCAGGGGCCAGAACCTGGATGCAGCCTATGGCCGCATTGATCACTCCAGCCAGGCACAGCGCCCATGCGAAGTCGACGAACCAAGTGACCGCCGACGCGTCGCGCCCGGCTGAATTGCCGGCACAGACCGCCATGGCCAAGGCCAGGCTGGTTGCCCAAAGATTGCTTGCGAGCGATGGCGGCAAGCCCCTCGCGTGAGACACGACAATGCCTCCGACGAGCCCTAGCGCCACCCCGAGCAAGCCCGCAATGTCACGCGCCGAGGGGCGCATGCCCTGAGCACCGAGCATGGCGATCCACAGGCCAACGAGACCAATGCTGGCGCATTGATTGAGAAGCGTCGGCGACGGAGGCTCGTTCACCGCCGAGATCAGCGGCACCGAGATCGCGACGAAGGCAACGCCCCGTTGGACTGCCCGCTGCATGACGACAAGCATCGCACACGCAGGCAGGTATCCAGACGCCGCAGATGCCGAGGGCCTATTGGGTCGGCGCGGCCGCGACGGCCGGGTCAGGCCACTCGGGAAGCTCCGGCCACTGTTGACGTCTGGTCAGCCAGACTCTCTGGCTGTCATCGCACTGTCGCTGGGTCACGAACTTGCACAGGCGACTCAATGCCTCGCTTGCGGCGGCCCCTTGCCCATTGAGGCCCGCCAACAGCGCATATCGCTCGATGGAGGCACGTAGGGGCAGCCGCAACATGGATTCACGCGCCATTTCCAGCTCGGACCGCGATCGGCCCGGCGCGGTCGGAAGCGCTGCGAACTCGTGGAAGGCTCTCAACTGATCCAGAAGCACGACCTGCGGTGACGCCTCGTCCGCCTCCAGCGTGAAGGTGCGGTATTTGCGATCGTAGGCAAGTGCGGGACGAACGTCGGTGACGCGGATGTACTCGCTCGCGAGCAGCGCCAGCACACCGAACGAGGCGAGTGCGACCACTGGGAGCAGCGGCTTGAGGCGCATGGGCATGCGCAAGGCGGGGCCAGCGCCAGGGCCGCCGAGCCCGAGATAGAAGCCGAGCGGGAACAGGAAGTACGCGTATTGCAGAGGCAGCTCGACCATGCCATGCAGCAGGAGCATGACGGCCGCGAGAGCTGGCGCCATCGACGCAGAGTCCGCTGCGCGTGCCACGCGCCGAGCAGCAGCGACCAGCAGGACCAGCCCGGCCAGCAAGCCCACCGGGATGCCGAACCAGACCATCAGGTCCAGCACGACGTTGTGTGCACTGGAGAAGAAGTAAGCCAGCGCGGGATGGCGGTCGGCGAGCATGAACTGGGCACTGCCGTTCTGCAGCGCGCCCCACCCGGTCCAGGGATTGGACCGGGCGGCATCCAGGAACAGCCCCCAGGCGTCGGGGCGACGCCCGCCTGAGATGCGCTCCGCCAGGTGAGAGCCGGCCAACCCGAGCCGTGAGTCGATCCACGGGAGCAGCAAAGCCCCCCCCGCCACCACGAGGGCGGCCACGAGCACTGCGCGATCCAGTCTCTCGCGGACGAACAGGGCGCGACGCCAGAT
>DATJYZ010000169.1:0-12009 GCA_035499355.1 Burkholderiaceae bacterium
CAGACCGCCGTGTTCCTGCCGATGTTCCTGTTCGTGCTGCCGGCCGGCGTGCTGGCCGACGTCACCGACCGCCGCCGGCTGCTGGTGGCCGCGCTGGCCACGCAGACCGCCCTGCTGGCGCTGCTCACCGTGCTGCTGCTGTTCGACGTGGCCGGCGCCACGGCGCTGCTGCTGTTCACGTTTGCCATCGGCTGCTGCACGGCGCTGCTGTCGCCGGCGTGGAACACCACGGTGGCCGACAGCGTGCCGCGCGCCGAGATGGCGCAGGCGATCACGCTGGTGGGCATCGCCTACAACAGCGCGCGCGCGCTCGGCCCCACGCTGGCCGGCGTGGTGTTCGCCTACGTCGGCAGCGACTGGGTGTTCGGCATCACCGTGCTCACCACGCTGCTGATGTGGGAGTCGATCCGGCGCTGGCCGCCGAAGCCGCACCCGCCGTCGCGCCTGCCGGCCGAGCGCCTGTGGGGCGGCACGCTGGCGGCGCTGCGCTTCGCGTGGCACAGCGAACTCATCCTGGCACAACTGCTGCGCACGATGGTCTACAGCGCGGCGGGCTCCGCGCTGTGGGCGCTGCTGCCGGTGATCGGACAGCAGCAGCTCGGCACCGGCGCGGCCGGCTTCGGCGCGCTGATCGGCTGCCTGGGCATCGGCGCGGTCGGTGCCGGGCTGGTGGTGGGCCGCGCGCGCACCGAACTCGGCCTCGAACGCCTGGTGCACGTGGGCTGCGTGGTCTTCGCCGCCGCGATGGCCATCGCCGCGTGGACGCGCCTGCACGCCGTCGTCTACCTCGGGCTGGTGGCTGGCGGCGCGGCCTGGATGAGCGTGATGTCCACCTTCAACACCGCCACCCAGACCAGCGCGCCGCCGTGGGTTCGCTCGCGCGCGGCGGCGCTGCACGCGCTCTCGGCGTTAGGGGCGTTCGCGTTCGGCTCGGCGTTCTGGGGCGCGATGTCGAGCGCCTTCGGCCTGCGCGCCGCGCTCACCATCGCCACGCTCGCGATGCTCGCCGGCATGCTGCTGGCCAGGCGGTTTCCGCTGCGCATGGGCGAAGAGCACGAGGTCAGCCCTGCGCCGTGGAAGGAGCTGTTCGTGGCCCAGGAGCCCGACCCACGGGCCGGCCCGGTGGCGGTGGAGATCGCCTATCGCATCCGCGCCGAAGACGCGCCGGAGTTCCTCGACGCGCTGAGCCAGCTGCGCGCGCCACGCCGGCGCGACGGCGCCACCTTCTGGCGCATCTACCGCGACCTGGGCGACCCGTCGCGCTACTGCGAGCGCTTCATCGTCACCAGCTGGGCCGACTACCTGCACCAGCGCAGCCGCGCCACGCTGGCCGACCAGGAGCTGGAGGCGAAGGTGCGCGCGTTCGTGCCCGAGGGCGAGACGGTGACGATGCAGCACTACATCGCGGAGCGCTGAAGACCATCGATTCACGCCGACGCTCGCGGCCCTGCCGGCGCGGCGCTTCGCTCGGGCTTCGCCCTGCTCGCGCCAGGGCCAACACTGCCTGCGGGATCGCGGTTTGTACCTGTTTACCGCGTCTTCGCGCCGCCTAGAATTTTTCGTGGCGGAGGCAGGCAACCCTCGGCGCAGGCCCAGCAGGTTCGCGCCGGCTCACCCGGAGGTGACAGCGATGACGAACCTCAAGCATGTGGCCATGTGGTGTGCGCTGGCCGGCGCGTTGGTCGCAGGCACCGCCACGGCGGCGCCGGTGGTGCTGCGCGCCTCGCACCAGTTCCCCGGCGGCAAGGGCGACGTGCGCGACGACATGGTGCAGATGATCGCGCGCGAGACCAAGGCGGCCAACGTCGGGCTCGACGTGCAGGTCTACCCCGGCGCATCGCTGTTCAAGCCCAACCAGCAGTGGAACGCCATCGTCGAGGGCCAGCTCGACATCACGCTGTTCCCGCTCGACTACGCCAGCGGCAAGGTGCCGGTCTTCAGCGCCACGCTGATGCCGGGGCTGATCCGCAGCCAGGAGCGCGCCAAGCGCATCAACGATTCGCAGTTCATGAAGGACATCCACGCCGAGATCGAGAAGCACGGCGTCATCGTGCTGTCCGACGCGTGGTTCGCAGGCGGCATGGCCTCCAAGAGCGGCTGCATCTCGAGCCCCGCGGACCTCAAGGGCGTGAAATTCCGTGCCGCCGGCCCCACCTTCGCCGGCATGTGGGAGGCGGCGGGCGCCAGCATCGTGAGCCCGCCGAGCAACGAGATCTACAACGCCTTCCAGACCGGCGTGGTCAACGCCACCGACACCAGCCTCGGCACGTTCGCGTCGATGCGTCTGTACGAGGTGACCAGCTGCCTCACCGCGCCGGGCAACAACGCGCTGTGGTTCATGTACGAGCCGCTGCTGATGTCGAAGAAGTCGTTCGACCGCCTCGACAAGCCCCAGCAGGACGCGCTGCTCGCCGCCGGCCGCAAGGCGCAGGCCTACTACGAGGGCAAGGCCGACACCGTCAATGCGGAGGCGATCAAAGCCTTCGAGGATCACAAGGTGCAGGTCACCACGCTCACCGACGCGCAGTACAACGCGTGGCTCGACATCGCCAAGAAGAGCTCGTACGCCAAGTTCGCCGCCGACGTGCCCAACGGCCAGAAGCTGATCGACGAAGCACTCGCGGTCAAGTGAGCGTGGCGCTCCGCGGATCCCGCGCGCGATGCCCGCCGCCCGCCCCTCGGGGTTCGTCGACCGCTACGTGAGCGCGGTGCGCTGGCTGTCGCGCCTGTTCGGCGCGGCGGCCGCGGCGCTGATCGCGCTCGGCGTGCTGGTGATCTGCGACATGGTCGTCGAGCGCTACGTCTTCGACCACACCACGATCTGGCAGATCGACGTGGTCACCTACAGCATCGTCGCCGCGGCATTCATCGGCAGCCCGTACGTGCTGCTCACGCGCGGCCACGTCAACGTCGACGTGCTGCCGCTGCACCTCGGACCGGGCGCGCGGCGGTGGCTGGCCATCGCGACGGCGGCGGTGGCGCTGGGCTTCTGCGGGGTGCTGTTCGTGCTGTGCACGGCCTTCTGGCACGAGGCGTGGGCGGGCAACTGGCGCTCCGACACCGTGTGGCGCGCACGGCTGTGGATCCCCTATGCCGCGATGCCGCTCGGGCTCGGCCTGCTGGTGCTGCAGTACGTGGCCGAGTTGATCGGCCTGGTGAGCGGCGAGGTCACGCCGTTCGGCATCGGCGGAAGCCCGGGATGAACGCCACGACACAGGGTGCCGTGGTGCTCGTGACCACGCTGCTGGTCCTGCTGTCGGGCATTCCGGTGGCGTTCGGGCTGGGCGCGATCTCGGTGGTGTTCCTGGTGGTCTTCCAGGGGCTCGGTGCGCTGCACGTGGTGGCCGAGACCTTCTATGCCGGCCTCGACGAGTTCACGCTGGTGTCGATACCCATGTTCGTGATGATGGGCGCCGCCATCGGCTCCTCGCCCGCCGGCAAGGACCTCTACGAGGCGCTCGACCGCTGGCTGTACCGGCTGCCCGGCGGCCTGGTGATCTCGAACATCGGCGCCTGCGCCCTCTTCGCCGCGCTGACCGGCTCGTCGCCCGCGTGCTGCGCGGCGATCGGCAAGATGGGCATCCCCGAGATGCGGCGCCGCGGCTACTCCGACGAGATCGCCACCGGGTCGATCTGCGCCGGCGGCACGCTCGGCATCCTGATCCCGCCGTCGATCACGTTCATCCTCTACGGCATCGCCACCGAGACGTCGATCGGACGCCTGTTCATCGCCGGCATCGTGCCGGGGATCATGTTGACGCTGCTGTTCATGGCGTGGACGCTGTTTGCGGTGTGGCGCAAGGGCGTGCACGTGCACGCGCCGGATTTCCGCTTCAGCTGGCGGCAGAAGTTCGAGGCGCTGCCGAAGATCACGCCGTTCCTGGCCGTCATCGCCGGCGTGATGGTGGTGCTCTATGGCGGCGTGGCCACGCCGTCGGAGGCGGCGGGCGTCGGCGCGGCGCTGTGCGTGGCGCTGGCGGTGGTGGTCTACCGCATGTGGAAGGCGCGCGACTGGTGGCAGATCCTGCGCGACACGATGCGCGAGTCGGTGATGATCCTGATGATCATCGCGGCGTCGGTGCTGTTCGGCTACATGCTGACGTCGCTGTACCTCACGCAGACGCTGGCGCAAGCCATCACCGAGCTGCACGTCAACCGCTGGGCGCTGATGGCGCTCATCAACGTGTTCCTGCTGGTGTGCGGGTTCTTCATCCCGCCGGCGGCGATCATCCTGATGACCAGCCCGATCCTGCTGCCCATCATCACCGCGGCCGGTTTCAACCCGGTCTGGTTCGGCGTGATCATGACGATCAACATGGAGATCGGGCTCATCCACCCGCCGGTGGGCCTGAACATCTACATCGTGCAGGCGATCGTGCCCAGCGTGCCGGTCACGCGCGTGATGATCGGCACCCTGCCCTACGTGCTGTGCATGATGCTGGCGATCGTGCTGCTGTGCATCTTTCCGGACATCGCCACCTGGCTGCCGAACCGTCTGATGGGCAGCGTGCACTGAGGGGCGAGCGACGCCTGCGCCCCCGCCCAGGGCAAGGCCTCAGTAGCCGCGTCGGCCGCCGCCGCCGTAGCCACCACCACCGCCCGGCCCACGGCGCTGGCCGCCACCGCCGAAGCCGCCGCTCGATTCCTTGGGACGGGCTTCATTGACCACCACGTCGCGGCCGTCGATCGGCTTGCCGTTCAGGCCGCGGATCGCCGCCTGCGCCTCGTCGGCGGTGCCCATCTCGACAAAGCCGAATCCCTTGGAGCGGCCGCTGTCGCGGTCGATCATCACCTTGGCCGACTGCACGCTGCCGAACTGGGCGAAGGCGGTTTGCAGGGAATCGTCGTTCACCGAGTAGGCGAGGTTACCGACGTAGAGTTTGTTGCCCACGGAGGGCTCCTTTCAACAGTGAGGTGCGTGCGCAGCGGCCGAACACGGCATGCGACGCGGGAACACGAGCGTACGCGCACAAGCGCGGCCGCTCAACGAAAATTGCGCCGCGCCGGCGGCCGCGCGCCCATCGGACGCTGCTGCTCGATGTGGCGGAAGGTGATGCGGCCCTTGCTCAGGTCGTACGGCGACAGCTCGAGCGACACCTGGTCGCCCGCCAGGATGCGGATGGAGTGCCGGCGCATGCGCCCCGACGTGTACGCCACCAGCGAATGCCCGTTGTCGAGCGTGACGCGAAAGCGCGAGTCGGGCAGCACTTCGTCGACCTTGCCGCGCATCTCGATCAGTTCTTCCTTGGCCAATCAGCTCTCCTTCTGAAGCAGCGCCGAGGCGTGGGCGATGCCGTGCTCGACGGCATAGCGCCGCGCTTTCTCGCGCGAGGTGAAGCGTGGCACGAAGCGCAGCACGCGGTGGTGCGTGCCGACGCCATGGCCGCTGCGGATCGCCGCCGAGGCCGCATAGCGGCCCGACCCGGTGGCGGTGACGAGGGGGGAAACGACGTACTTGCCCACCGGGATGGCAGGCTCGGTGTTGTTGTTTTGGTTCATTTGCAAGCCGCTTCGATCGCGGCACTGGGATACAAAGCGACCCCGACGGACCAGGCCGCGGGATCTCGGGGGGTGCAGCACACGCGTGCTGCGACCCAGGGTGCCCGGTCAGGGCGACACCGACGATCGGTGGCAGACCGGGACGAACAGCTCGCCGCAGGGAGAAGCTGACCGCCGAGGCGTTTGGGGCGTTGCCCCGCCGCAGGCGCTCGGCGCGCGGCAAAGATGATGCCGGGGCCGTGTCAGTCGACGCTGCCGCGTTGGTGAGCAACCGCGGCAAGAGCCCTCATTGTACGCGACTAGGGATGGCCCTGCGCTCGCGCACACATAGAGTCGCCCTTCGTCCGAGACGAAAGGCACGCCCATGAAGATCCTGCTCGTGCACGGCATTGGCCACTGCGACGCCAACCCCAACTACTACGAGCCGTGGAAGGCCGCCATCGCGGCGCACCTCAAGGATCGCGGCTTCGACGGCGAGCCGCAGTTCGATGGCCTGGTGTACGACGAGCTGTTCGACCAGTTCAACAAGTCGCCGGCGGTGTACGCCGCCGCGGTGGCCGAGCTGCTGGGTGCAGCCGCCTGGCACACGGTGGCCGACTCGGTGAGCAGCATCTTCCACCCCAGCCGCGGCTTCGGCGACGACCTTCGCTGGAAGGCCGGCATGGTGGCCCAGCTCACCGCGGAAGACCCGCTGCGCAAGGCGCTGTGCGACCGGCTGGCCGACAAGCTGCAGGGCTTCCAGCCCGACGTCATCGCCGCGCACAGCCTCGGCACGCTGATCACCTACGACTTCCTGCACAACGATGCCCGTGGCGCCAACGCCGCGCCGCAGGCCACCTACATCACCTTCGGCTCGCAGATCAACAACGTGTTCGCGCACAGCCGCCTGTTCCCGGGCCCGGTGCGCGTGCCCGCCGTCAAAGGCTGGTTCCACCTCTACAACGAGGACGATCTGGTCTTCACCGCGCCGATCCAGATCGCCGACGACCGCTTCCTGCAGGTGCTCACGCCGTCGCCGGCGGGGCACGACCCGATCGGCAGCCCCGACCAGCCCGGCTACCTCAACCACCCCAACACGATCGAGCGCGTGTGGAGCGCGCTGGCCACCCCGAGCGGCGCGCGCGCGTTCAAGGCCACGGTCGCCATCTATCGCCGCACGGCGGTCAAGCCGCGGCGGCGCGCGCTGCTGGTGGGCATCAACGCCTACCCCGACCCGGCCAACCGGCTCGACGGCTGCGTCAACGACACGTTCCTGGTCAGCGCGCTGCTGCAGGAGCGCGGCTTCGACGCCGAGGACATTCGCGTGGTGCTCGACGAGCGCGCCACCGCGCAGGGCATCCGCGAGCGCCTGCAGTGGCTGCTCGACGGCGCCGAGGACGGCATGGAGCGCGTCTTCTTCTACAGCGGCCACGGCGCGCAGATGCCCGCGTACAGCGCGCAGGAGAAGGTGGATCACGTCGACGAGTGCCTGGTGCCCTACGACTTCGCGTGGACCAAGGAGACGGCGATCGTCGACGACGACTTCTTCGCGCTCTACGCCAACCTCTCGTTCAAGGCGCGCTTCTTCGCCATCTTCGACTGCTGCCACTCCGGCGGCATGGCCCGCGATGGCGGGCCGCGGGTGCGCGGCCTGGCCCCGCCCGACGACATCCGCCACCGGCAGCTGCGCTGGGACGCGCGGGAGCAGATGTGGCGCGAGCGCGAGCTGCGTCCCCTGAACGACCGCTTCGGCGGCAACCGCGACGAACGTGCCGCCTGGATGGGCAGCAACGGCGCCACGCTCCGGCTCGGGCGCGGCATGCGCGCCCGCATCCGGCCCGAGAGCGTGTACAAGCGCCTGCCGCCGGATCAGCGCGGGCCGTACCTGCCGTTGATCATCGAGGCCTGCCAGGAGGCGCAGCTGTCGTACGAGTACCGCCACGGCGTCACCTCGTACGGCGCGTTCACCTACTCGATGGTGAAGAACCTGCGCGCGCAACCCGGGAGCACGTTCAACACGGTGGTCACGCGGACGGCCAAGACCCTGAAGTCGCTGGGCTACAGCCAGGTGCCGCAATTGCTGGGGCCGGCTTCGGTGGTGAACCGGCCGGTGCCGGGCGCGCCGCGGGCGCGGTAGCGAGCCGGCGCCCCGCGGGCGACGGGCCCACAGCCTTCGTGCCGTCGGCGAACGGTCGGCCGCGGTGAGCCTCCGGATGGCGGTCACCGGCGGACGGCCTCCCCCGTGGCCTCGACGCGAATGGCCGGCGCCATGTGGCCTATAGTCCATCGGCCCGAGTGCAAAAAGAGATTCCGGAGGCACCCATGGCCGACATGAAGCATCTGAGCGTCGTCGACGGCGCGTTCCTGCACCTCGAGAGCCCCGAGATGCCGATGCACGTGGGCAGTCTGGCGCTGTTCGATGCGCCGCCCGGCGGCGCGAGCGCCTGGTACGAGGCGGTGAAGGCGCACGTGGCCAGCCGCATGCACCTGGCACCGGTGTTCACGCGCAAGCTGGCGTTGATGCCGTTCGACCTCGCCAACCCGGTGTGGATCCACGACGACGACATCGATCTCGACTACCACATGCGCTACACCGTGCTGCCCAAGCCGGGCACGCTGGCGCAGATGGAGGCGCTCGCCGCGCGGCTGCACTCCAGCCTGCTCGACCGCAGCCGGCCGCTGTGGGAGTTCTACGTGATCGAGGGCCTGGCCGACGGGCGCGTCGGGTTCTACTCCAAGGTGCATCACGCCGCCGTCGACGGCCAGGCCGCGGTGGCCTTGGCCAACAGCATCTTCGACGTCACGGTCGAGCCGCGCCGTGTCAAGCCGCCGCGCGCGGTGCGCAGCCACCGCTATCAGCTCGGCGTGGCCGAGCTGCTGAGCGCGGCGTTGACCAACCAGGCGCAGCAGGTCGTGCAGTTCGCCAGGCTGTTGCCGCCGCTGGCGGGCGCGGCCTGGTCGTCGGCCAAGTCGGCGCTGGCGCAGCGGCGCTCGGGCGGCGGCAAATCGGCCGCGCCCACGCGCTTGAAGCTCGCGCCGCCGACGCCCTTCAACACCTCGATCACCAACCAGCGCGCGTTCGCCGGCGTGTCGCTGCCGCTGCAGGAAGTGAAGGCGATCGGCAAGGCGCACGGCGCCTCGATCAACGACATGGTGCTGTGGCTGTGCAGCACCGCGCTGCGCGAGTACCTGTCCGAAGGGCGCGAGCTGCCCGAGAAGTCGCTCGTGGCCGGCGTGCCGATCTCGCTGCGCGCCGAAGGCGACACCAGCAGCAACAACCAGGTGTCGGGCACGCTGATCGACCTCGCCACGCAGCGCAAGGATCCGATCAAGCGGCTGGCCGAGATCATGGCCGGCACGCGCGCGATGAAGGCGCAGATGGGCATCTTCGGCAACCTGATCCCCAAGGACTTCCCGTCGTTCGGCTCGCCCTGGCTGTTGAGCGGGTTGGCTTCGCTCTACGGCCGCTCGGGCCTCGCCCATCGCATGCGCGTGGCCAACGTCGCCATCTCCAACGTGCCCGGGCCGCAGGTGCCGCTGTACCTGGCAGGCGCGCGGATGGCGGGGCTGTATCCGCTGTCGATCGTCGGGCATGGACTGGCGCTCAACATCACGGTGCAGAGCTACATGGGCCAGCTGTGTTTCGGCCTCATCGCATGCCGCCGCGCGATGCCCGACGTGCGCGACCTCGCGGGCCATCTCGAGCGTGCGATGCAGGCAATGCGTGCGCTGCCGGCACCGGCCGCGGAGCTCGCCGACGCCGCGGCGCCCGCCCCCATCGTGCCGGCCGCCGCCACGCGGCGGCGTGGCAAGCCGCGCCTGGCCGTGGTGACGACCGAGCAGCCCATCAAGCCGCCGGCCAAGGCGCACCGCGCCACCGCCGTCGCAAGAACGCCGCGCGCCACACCGGCTAAAGCATCGCGCGCGGCGCCGGCCAAAGCCTCGCGAGCCGCTCACGCGGGCGCGCGCCGCCGCGCCGCCTGATGGAGCAGCAAGGGCCATCGACGGTTCGGCGGCCGGGGCTGGTCAACCTGCTGCTCGAGGGCCGCGCGCCATTCGAGTACGCCGCCAGCCTGGTGGCGGCGCCGTGGCTGTTGAGCGCGCCGCGCGGCGACGGGCATGCCGTGCTGGTGTATCCCGGCCTGCTGGCGTCGGACTTCAGCACGCGGCCGTTGCGCCGCCTGCTGCGCACGCTGGGTCACGACGCACGCGGCTGGGACCAGGGGCGCAACAACGGCGCGCGTGCCGGCGTGCTCGACCAGGCGCTGCAACGCCTGCGCGCGGTGCGCGCCGAGACCGGCCGCAACGTGAGCCTGGTGGGCTGGAGCCTCGGCGGCCTCTATGCGCGCGAACTGGCCAAGGAGGCGCCCGAGATCGTGCGCATCGTGGTCTCGCTCGGCAGCCCGTTCACCGGGCCGCGCGACGCCAGCAACGCGCGGCGCACCTACGAGTGGCTGCAACGCGGCCGCGAGCAATCGCATCACCGCCACGAGGACCTACGCATCCCGCCGCCGGTGCCCACGACGTCGATCTACACGCGCACCGACGGCATCGTGGCTTGGCAGTGCAGCCTGGAGACGCCGGGGCCGATGACCGAGAACATCGAGGTGCACGCCAGCCACATGGGCCTCGGCGTGAATCCGCTGGCGCTGTATGCGCTGGCCGATCGCCTGGCGCAACCCGAAGGCGCGTGGCAGCCGTTCGATCGCGCCGGCGCGCGACGGCTGCTGTACCCGGACCCGCTGCGCGGCAGCAGCGCATTCGAACGCTAGGCCGCGGCGTCAGCGCGGCGCGCCCAACACCTCCCCCGCCCTGGACGCCGAGCGCGACGCGCGGCGCCTGCGCACCGTGGCCTGGATCGTGGCGCTGGCCACGGCCGGCCTGATCTTCGACGCCTACGACCTCGTGGTCCACGGCGCCGTGGTGTCCACGTTCCTGCGCGATCCGTCGCACATCGGCCCCGTGACGCCTGCGCTGCGATGAACTGACGGTCTCAGCGCGCCGCCCACAGCATGCCGCGCTCGAAGATCGTGCGCATCTGCGGCACGCTGAACTCGGCGCTCACGTGGCCGAGCGCGCTGTAGAAGACGCGGCCGCTGCCGTGCCGGCGCTTCCACACCACCGGCATCGTCACACCCTGGGTCCACGGCGCGTGCTCGCCCGAGAAGGTGGTGGTGGCCAGCACGTGGTTGCTCGGGTCGACGTGCATGTAGTACTGCTCCGAGCGGAAGTCGAAGTCGTCGATGCCCTGCATCACCGGGTCGTCGCGGTCGCTCACGTTGACGCGAAAGTCGATGATGTTGCCCGGGTGCGCGACCCACTGGCCGCCGGTCATGAACTGATACTCCACCGCGTCGCGGAACGAGTCGCACATGCAGCCGTGGAACCCGGCCAGCCCGACGCCGTCGCGCACAGCGCCGGTGAGCATCGCGCATTGGTCCTTCTCGATCTTGCTCATCGTGATCACCGGGATGATCAGGCTCAGGTCGCGGATCGCAGGGTCGGCGAAGGCGGCGGTGCTGTTCTCGATGCGCACCTCGAAGCCAGCTTCGCGCAGCATCGCCGCGCAGACGCCGGCAGACTGCTCCGGCTCATGCCCGGGCCAGCCGCCCCACACGATCAACGCCTTGCGCATGATTGCTCCTGATTGCGGTCGCGCACGCTAGTTCAGCGATCCGCCGGCCTGCTCGATGGCCAGCATCGCCGGCCGCTCGGGGCGGGTGGCGATCGCCACGCTGAGGCCAGTCTCTCCGGCCTCCTGCAGCGCCAGCATCACCTCCAGCACGTGCAGCGCGAGGTCGCCGCTGGCGCGGTGCGGCCGGCCGTCGACGATCGCCTGCGCCATGTCGGCCACGCCGATGATGCGGAAGTTGCCGTTGGCGTACGCGTGCAACGTCTCCTCGGGCTTGAACTCGCCGGCGCCGCGCGCCACCTCGATCTGGCCGCCGAAGCGGTTGGGGTCGGGCACGATCATCGCGCCGTCGGTACCGTAGAGCTCGATCGGCAGATGGCGATGCCGCGGCACGTCGAAGCTCATCACGACGCTCACCACCGCGCCGCTGGCGAAGGTCATCAGCCCGGCCACATGGGTCGGCACCTGCACGTCGACGAACTGCCCCCTGCGCGGCTCGCTCAGGATCTCGCGCTGCCGGCGCGGCGTGGCCACCGCGCCGACCACGCTGGCCACCGGGCCCAGCAGGTTTACCAGGGTAGTGATGTAGTACGGCCCCATGTCGAGCATCGGCCCACCACCCGGCCCGTAGTAGAAGGCCGGGTTCGGATGCCAGCGCTCGTGGCCAGGGCACATGAAGAACGCACTGCCGGCCACCACGCGGCCGATGGCACCGTCGTCGATCAGCTTGCGGCAGGTCTGCTGCGCGCCGCTCAAGAACGTGTCGGGCGCACAGCCCACGCGCAGCCCGAGCTCGCGGCCGCGCTGCACCAGGCGCTGCCCGTCGGCCAGCGTCACGCCCAGCGGCTTTTCGCTGTGCACGTGCTTGCCCGCGGCCAGCGCCTGCAGCCCCACCGGCA
>DATJYZ010000170.1:0-8674 GCA_035499355.1 Burkholderiaceae bacterium
GGCGCACGTGAACTCGTAGCTCGCATCGATGTCGGCATGGCCTTCTTCCTGCGCCTCTGCGGGGTCGGGTGTGCCGAGCTTGAGCGCGGCCGACGTGAGCGTGACGCCGGCCGGCTGGCACCCGGCAGCCGGGTCGACGCGGAACACGACGTCGGCCTGGCGCAGCTTGGCCACCACCGCGTCGGTCTGACGCCGCTCGGCGTCGGAACGCGGTGCGCGTTCGAAGCCGAGCAGGTTGTCCAGCGGCACGCTCAACTGCAGCGTGAGCTTGTGCGCCTCGACCGCGACGTCGAGGCTGGCGATGCCGTGCACGTGGGCATGGCCGGCGGCGTGCGCGAGCGACATCGCGCACAGCGAAGTTGCCAGCACGAGGGAGGTTGTCGTCTTCATGGCGGTCTCAGCGCTTGGCCGCCGGCGTGTACGGGACGACCTCCGCGGCCTGCATGCGATACCCGCTCATGCCCATCACCGAGTCCTGGCGCGCGGTGTGCAAGGTTCCGCTGGCCCACACGGCGTCCATGCTTCGCACGCCCTTGAGCGGCTTCGTCGAGACCACATGCACGATCTGGTTCGCCGGTGGCGGCGGCGCGTGGATGCAGGCACCGAAATACGGCACGAGCAGGAACTCCTTGACGCCTCCCTTGGCCTCTTCCAGCGGCACCACGTAGCCGGGCAGCTTGACGTTGGCGCCGTTCATGGCGGCGATGGTGGGTGCGTTGTCCCAGGTGTCGCGCATCTGATTCAACAGTTCCTGCATGCGCGGGCTGGCGTCGCTCAGGGCGCCGACGTTCATGTCGCGAAAGCGCTTGAGCGGGTCCCAGTCCTTGGGGATCAGGTCATCCCACTGGATTTCCTTGAACGTCGTGGCTGCCGCCGCGGGCGGCTCATCCGCCGGTGCCGCGGCGGCCATCGATGCGGCCAGCATGGCAGCGGCCAGCAGTGAACCCGACTTGGCGTTGATCATGGCGGCTCCTGGGCTAGAACGTCTTGCCGAGCGTGAGGTACGCGGCCCTGCGCGTGCCGTACTGGGGTGCACCGACACCGATGCCCGAGCCGTCGCGCAGCTGGTACACGCGGTCGAACACGTTCAGCAGCGCGAGACGGGTATCGACCTTGCCCACGCCGCCCCCGAGGTCGAACGTCTTGGCGATCGCGGCGTTGATCTGGGTGTAGCTGGGCAGGTGCTCGGTGTTGGCGAAGCCGCGGCGCAACCCGCTGCCATACAGCGCATCGGTGCTGACGAGCCAGCCGTCGCCCCACTGGTAGGCCAGGCCCGCCGAGCTGCTCAGCGTCTGCTCGTGGTCGAGGTGGACCCAGTTGGCGTTGATGTAGTCGAGCTCGTCCTGTTCGAAGTTGAACTGCCCGGTCTCGACGGTCTTGCCGCGCGCGCTCTGACCGCCGATGTTGAAATAGCCCGACAGCCCCTTGTCGCGATAGCTGGCAGTCAGGTCGAGTCCGTAGATGCGTCCCTGCGCGTAGTTGAACGCCGAGAAGATCAACGCATTGCCGAACTGGCCTTCATCCTGCAGGTGCTTCACGTTGCGGTAGTAGCCGTCGATGCCCAGCGTCCAGTGCGGCGTGGCCTGGAAAGCGAGCCCGGCATCGAAGTAGTCGGAGCGCTCCGACTTGACAGCGGTGTTGGCGTCGGAGGGCAGCGCGTTGGTCGTGCCGAGAAACTTCTCGATCGACGTGGTGTCGATCTTCTCGGTGGGCGGCGGCGTGAAGTAGCGCGCATAACCGGCGTGCAGGCGCAGATCCTGCGTGAGATCGAACACCAGGCCGATGCGCGGGCTCAGCTGGTTCTCGTCGACTACCGTGCGCACCTGGTCGTAGCGCACGCCGTAGTTGAGGGTCAGGCCTTTGCTCGGCTGCCACTCGTCCTGCACGTAGACGCCCCAGGTCGGCCCGTCGATGCGTGCGTTGTCCTGGATGAAGATCGGCACGCCGCTCGTCTGGTTGCCATCGGCGTCGGCGGGAAACACCGACGAGCCGTTGTTGACCGTGAATCTCTCCTGCTGGACGAACACGCCGGTGCGCAGGGTGTGGGCCTGGTTGAGCCGGTAGCTCAGGTCGCCCTGCACCCCGGTGGCCACGTTGCGCCGCGTGATGTCGGCCGCAACGCCGTTGAAGACCAGGTCGCCCACCGGATCGGGCATGTAGTGCACGTCGGAAGTGCGGTTGAACAGCGAGACCTGGTAGTCGACGTCCCGACCGAGCACGCCTTGGTAGCTCAGCACCACGAAATTGTTGAGTTCGCGCTGATTCGCGTTCAGCGCCGCCGAATCGACGCTGGGCGCCGAGTCGAGCGTGAACGACGGCGTCTGGCCCGGTACGTTCGGGATCTGGAAGCGGTTGTTGGTGGTGCCGAACATCAGGTTGACTCGGCTGTCGGGCCCCAGCAGGTACGACAGTGAACCGAAGCCCTTCGATTGGTTGGTGCGGTCGTGGATCGCATCGCGCTCGGCGGTCGGGTTCTCGATGCCGAGGTTGTTTTGCAGATACGAGCCGCTCAGGTAGTAACTGAAGGCGCCCTGGCCGCCGTTGAGTTCGAAGCTGGGTTCAACGTGGTTGTAGCTGCCCACCGTGAGCGCGACCCGGCCGCCGCTTTCCACGGTTTCGCCCTTGGCCTGGATGTCCACCACGCCGGCCGTGCGATAGCCGTACTGCGCAGGCAGAGCGCCGGTGAGGACGCTGATGCGCTGGGCGAACCGCGTTTCGAGCGCTTGGCCGAAGCCGCTGATCGCCTCGGGAATGACGACGCCGTTGATGCGGTACTGCAGGTTGGCGTGATCGCCGCGCACATGCAGCTGTCCATAGGAATCCTGCACCACACCGGGGGCCCGCAGAATGACCTGGTTGAGCGGCGTGTTGTCTCCCAACGGCAGGTTGGCGATGTCCTGCTGGTCGAAGCGGTAGACGGTGCTTCCGGTATCTGGCGACAGGCCGTTGCGGGCAGCGTCCAGGCGCTGATGGGTGCCGACGATCTCGACGCGCTGCATGGGCTGCGCTGGCGCGGTCGACGGCTGGACGGCGGAAGCGGCGGCCGCCGGCGCTGGTGCGGATTCGGGATCAGGATCGGGAGCGGCAGCGAACGCGCCGACCGGAAACGACAGGGCGATGGTGGCAACCACCGTCCCGCTGCGTGCAGGGAGCATGTTGGTCTTCCTCTGAGCATGGAACGACGCCTCGCGGGCGGTCGACGAACGACGGCCCGCAGGAGGTTGGCAAAACCAGGATCAGAGGAACTGCGGAGGTCCGCGGCTGCGCGCGGCTGGGGTGTCCGACGCGATGGACGCAAAGGCGTTCGAGGCATCGAACTCGAAACGCAGGCTGAGCAGCGGTGACGCGAACGGCGCCGGTGCGCCGAAGTTGGAGAGATGCGAGAAGACGAGGCACAACTCGCAAAGCTTGTCGGCTGTCTGCTTCTTCTCGTGGGTCTGCTGCGCCGGCGGCTTCAGGTGCTCGAGCTCGTGCACGAACGCGCCATGCTGGCCAAACAGCATGAGCAGCGGCAGCAGCCAGGACAGGGTCAGCTTGCGCATCGCAAGGCGCATTATGAAGAGATTCCACCGACAGTGTGTGAAGGGAAGTCGCCAGACAATTGCTTCGCATCCAAACGGTCAATCCAGTCTCAAGCCCGCCTTGGATGGCGGGTCTCTACCCGAGGGCGGACCTCAGCCCAGCGCAGATTGACGTCTTTGCGATGGCCAATGGGCAATCGCGCCAATCGGCTCCCGCACCTAAGAATCGCCGCAATTCATCGCGCAGACTGGTGTCGATCCACCACGCACCACTGATCGATCTCCGGCGCCGGCTATTCAGGTGCACGTGCGGATTGGCCTGGTGGGTGTGCAGCACCCCATCAGCGCCAAAGGGGGATTCAGGCCGTCCCATGGGATTCTAGGCCGTCTCAGCGTCTTGTTAGGGATCAACAACCTTGCAGCACACTGTTGTCCCCTGAGGTATCGCAAAGTGTTTCGCAAGCGCGCAGAATTCCGTTGCCCACTCGGTTGCCACAGCCACTCAGCGGTTTGCCTCGTGAGTCAGCCCGCGAGAAGGATTCTGGACAGGTTCTGCGTCGTTGGCGACCGTGATGAGCAGTGAGGGAGGCGAGGTTCCGACAAACCGGTCCGCGACCTGCGGTGCTTCGTAGCCCGCCTGCCGTTCCCTGATCTCGCGCGGGGCTTCAGCCGAGCTACACGGTTCTTCGCATCGACTTGACCAACTCGCCTGCACCGACTCCCCACAAGTGAACGCACTGGAGCACCCGGCGCACATTCGCATCGATCAGGTGGACGCGCTCGCGGCCGAAGATGTAGACGGAGCCGTCGCGGGCACTCGGGGTCGACGGCACGAAGACGACGTAGCGTCCATCCGGGAGTTCCTCGGCCACGAAGCCCAGCGCCTGCATGTCCCCGTCGAACTGGGCCAGCACAGCTTGAACGGGCTTGCCGCGGCCCTCTCCCAGAAAGCCACTCTCGAAACCGCACAGGTACGCGTAGAGCGGGTAGCGCTCGACCAGCGAATCCTGGACCGACGTGATGAGCGCGCGGACCGGCGGCAAGCTCAGTACCACACCGGCGGCAAAGCACACCAGAACCACCACGACCACAGCGCATGCAATGGCCCAATCACCTGGAATCAGGGCCGCGAAGGGCAGGGCGGCCACGATCGCATCGGCGTAAGGGCGGATCGCCGCAATGGCTTGCATCGCCACGACCACGATCAAGCACAGGGGCACAACCAGCCACATCCCGCGCCACAGTGCGCGCGCCAAGAACGAACGCATCACCCTTGTCCTGAACGCAATGGAGCGGTTGATCCGCTTCGGGCCAGTCAGGCGACCTTGATCGCCCGCACCTCGGCGGCGCGCGCATCGACCGGGATCATCGGCAGTTCGCCCTTGCTCTTCGCCGGCAGGTCGCGCAGGTAGTCCATGATGGCCTGCCACTCCTTGATCTCGCGCGGGGCGCCGCTGCCCGCGCTGGTGGCCACGCTGCCTTGGTCTACCGTGCCCGGCGGCGCCAGCAGGTAACCCGAGTTCTCGAGCGGCGTATCGAGCGCCTCGACCTTCGACGCCAGCGGCTGCCCCGACTTGTTCTTCGCGACCAGCGCCAGCTTGCCCTTGGTGTACTTGGGGATCGCCACCAGCACCAAGGCGACATAGAGGGTGCAGGTGAGGCTGACCAGGCGGGTGTCGTTGCCGCCGAGATCGAGCGCCCGGTAGCCGCGGTCGAGGTCACCCAGCTCGATCGCGGTCACGACATCGAACGCCGGGCGCGACTTGTCGTAGCGAAAGCGCATGCCCGAGGCGCGCGGGAAGTACTCGCCGGGGTGGGTCGGGTTGTCGACGAGGAAGAACTCCAGCATGTTCTTCAGCTCGCGCCCGGTGAAGTAGCCAGTCACGAGCGTGCTGCCCGCCGTCATGTCGAGGACGCCGGCGCCCAGCGGCGCGACCGCGAACGCGTCGTAGACCGTGACCACGCCGGTCTTGCCGCGCAGGAGCGGCGCGCGCATCATGCCGTTGACGGTGAAGCCCACGTCGGCCTGCGTCGCCTTCCTGAACGAGTCGGTGACGATGTTGGCCAGGATCGTGCCGGCCGCGATGTCGATGAAGTCGTTGGACAGATCCTGCGGCGTCACCGCGAGCGGCTGGTCGATGCGGTAGCCGCGCGATGCGAACACCGCCGCCGTGACCCCCTTCTTGAGGTTGTCGATCTCGTCGGCGATCGCGTGGTCGCCGGCGATGCTGTCGTCGATCGGGTAAAGGCGATAGGACTCGACCGTGAGCCTGGCGCCGTCGACGGTGATCACCAGTTCGCCGAGGTTCCGTCCTTCCTTGCCGGTCTGCACCACCGGCGTGCGGCCGTTGGCGATGATGGGCTCACGCAGTTCGGTGTGGCTGTGCCCACCGATCACGACATCGATGCCCGGCACCGCGACGGGCAGCTCGACGTCCTCGCCGGCGCTGAAGTGCCCGTCCTTGTCCTTGCGTAGGCCGCCGTGGCTGAGCGCGACGACCACGTCGACCTTCTCGGTCTCGCGCAAGGTCTTCACCACCTCGCGCGCGGACTCGACCGGGTCGGGAAATTTCGCCGCGCCGCCGCTGGTGTAGATCTGAGCCTCCTTCCCGAGCACGCCGAAGATCCCGAAGCGGATGCCACCGCGCTCGATCACGAGGTGGCGGCGGATCACGCCCGCCTGGACCAACTGCTGCAGGCCGGCCAGGGTGGGGTCGCCGCCAGAGAAGTCGCTGTTCGCCGACAGCACGGCCGGGATCCGTCCCGCCTTGCTGGCGACGCCGATCGCCTTGCCCAGGCCGTCCGGACCGAGGTCGAACTCATGGTTGCCAAAGGTGGTGGCGTCGTAGCCCATGTGGGCCATCAACTGCAACTCGCCGCCGATCTCGCGGCTCGCCGCAGCGAATGCGGTGCCCATGCTGAAGTCACCGGCGTCGAGCACCAGCACCGGCCCCTGGAGCTCGCGCGCTTTCTTGCGCGCCGCGATCAGGGCGGCGATGCGCGCATAGCCGCCCCGGGTCTTGTCGTCGTTGAGCGTGAACGGCGTGTAGTCCGACGCCGGCCCCATGCCGACGAAGGCGGAGTGCATGTCGTTGGTGTGCAGGATCGTGAAGGTCTTCTTGGCTTGCGCCACGGCATACAGGGGACTCGCCAGCATCGCTGCTCCGACTGCGGCAGATGTCGCCACGAAATCGCGGCGAGAGACGGCATCGGTGAGTACGGCTCGGTCCATATCAGAACGTCCCCGTGAGATAGGCCTGCAGTCCCGAGTAGCCGCTCTTCAGACGGCCATCGAAATCGTTCTTCTTGACGTCGAGGTTCGTCATGAAGCGGTCGTATCCGAGCCCGAGGCCGAAGTGGCGGGCGAACATCCACGTGACGCCCACCCGCAGGTCGGACCAGTAGCCGTCGTAGTCGCCGACCTTCACCTTGAAGAACTGGCCCTGGGCATCGAGGTACCAATCGGGGTGAAGCACCCAGCCGCCGCGCAGGCCGATGACCGGCAGCGGCGCGGGCAGCGAACTGACCTTGCTGGTTGCGCTGGCAGACGACGTGTTGCCCGAGGAGTCTGTGAAGGTGGCGGTGCCGGACAGCTGGAGTTTCGTCTCCATGTAGTGCACGCCGATGTTGGCCGCCAGCTCGTAGGTGGGGCTGTGCACGAAGGCGTATTCGTACGCCACCTCCATGACCTTGATCTTTTCCTTGAACTCCGCGGTCGCGCCGAGGCTGAACGTGTAGTCCCCCCACTGCAGGTCTCGCTCGAGCGCTTTCGAGCGAGTGCGCGTGTTGTCGAAGTACATCAAGCTCAGGTGGTGGTGAGGCGTGATTCGCCACAGCACGTCGGCGCGCACCCGGCGTGAGTCGTCGGCCTTGCCGAACTCATGGTCGAAGTCGATCTCCGGGTTGATGCGCGACTGGCCGTTCAGGTTCGCCTTCACGTTGCTGTTGAAGAAATAGCCGCCCATGTTGACCACCCAGTGGTCGTTGAGCAGACCCTCCGCGCCGGACGCCGACTGGCCATGGGCCGACGCCGCGAGCCCGAACCCCAGCAGTGCGCACCACAGCGACGATGCGAGCTGGTATGGCAAACGTGTTTTCATCTTCTCGCTCCAAAGAACGACGGGGCACTCTCGTGCCCCGTGTGCTCGCCGCGCTGTCCGGCGCCAAGCTCTCCATCACGGGCACTCACGTGCGGCTACGTCACCTGCTTGGCCAGGCCACGGGCGGCCGAGCCGACCGAGACCAGCGTGGCGCCGCTGAAGATCAGGTTGATGCCCACCAGCGTGCCCACGGCCCACAGCCCGGACAGCGGCCAATCCCTGAGCAGCAGGAACCCGAGGATCACGCTCGCTGCGGCGCTGAAGAGCATCCAGCCCCAGCCCTTCTGCGGCCGCACGTGGAACGCCAGCACGCCACCCGAGACGCCATCGACCAGCAGATAGGCAGCCAGCATCAGCGTGAGCGCCTCCAGGCCGAGCCCGGGCCGCGCCGCCATGATGACGCCGGCCACGAACGCGAGAATGCCGCCGATCAACGCGAGCGCCCCCTGGCCGAACGAGCCGGCCCTGAATGCACCTATGGTTCGCGCGACACCGGCGACCGCCATCGCGATGCCAACCAGCACCGAGACGCCCAGGCCTGCGGCCAGCGGCGAGCCCACGGCCAGGATGCCAGCGATCACCGTCACCACGCCGAGCGCGACCAGCCAGCCTGCATTCTTGGCGGCGCGTTGGGCCCAGTTGCCGACGGCTTCTCTCAGTTCACTCATGTCCGTGCTCCTCCAAGCGTTGATCGCGCGGCGTCGTCGATGCCGACGCCGCGACCTCGCCCTGCTACTTCTTCTTGTCGACCTTGACCGCGATGGCTTCGGTGTAGCTGATGACCACCGTATCGCCGACGCTGACGCCTTGCAGCTTGTCGGCAGACGCCACCTTGACCGTCTGCTTCTTGCCGTCCGGGCCCTTGAACGTGACCGACGGCGCCTTGGCGTCGATGGCCGTGATCGCGACGGTCACCGTCGTGTTCTGCCCGATGGCGCCCGCCGGCTTCGCGCCGGGTGCGGCTGCAGCGGCGGCGACGGTCGTGTCCGCACTGGGCTTGCCGCCCTTCTTCATCACCTCGTAGGCCAGCGCCTCGGTGTAGGTGGCCGTGAC
>DATJYZ010000171.1:0-24881 GCA_035499355.1 Burkholderiaceae bacterium
ACAACGCGCAGCGCGAGTACTACCTGACCGACGTGGTGGCGATGGCGGTCGCCGATGGCGTGCCGGTGGTCACGCATGCGGCGCGCGACGAGACCGAGGTGCTCGGCGTCAACAGCGCCGCCCAGCTGGCCGACCTGGAGCGCCGCGTGCAGCGGCGCACCGCCGACGCACTGATGGCCGCCGGCGTGCGTCTGGCCGACCCGGCCCGGCTCGACGTGCGCGGCGAACTGCAGTGCGGCAGCGACGTCGAGATCGACGTCAACTGCGTGTTCGAGGGGCGCGTGGTGATCGGCGACGGTGCCCGCATCGGCGCGCACTGCGTGATCCGCAACACCACGATCGGTGCACGCGCCGAGGTGATGCCGTTCTGCCACTTCACCGATTCGGCGATCGGCGAGGCCGCACAGGTCGGACCGTTCGCGCGCCTGCGCCCGGGCGCGCAGCTCGGCCCCGAGGTGCACATCGGCAACTTCGTCGAGGTCAAGAATTCGACCCTCGCCCGCGGCGCCAAGGCCAACCACCTCGCCTACCTGGGCGACAGCACGGTCGGCGAACGCGTCAACTACGGCGCCGGCAGCATCACCGCCAACTACGACGGCGCCAACAAGCACCGCACCGTGCTCGGCAACGACGTGCACGTCGGCTCCAACTGCGTCCTGGTGGCGCCGATCACCATCGGCGACGGCGCCACCATCGGCGCTGGCAGCGTCATCAGCAAGCCGGCCCCGGCCGGACAGCTGACGGTCGCACGCGCGCGGCAGACCAGCATCGCCAGCTGGGCGCGGCCGATCAAGAAGAAGAAGGCTTAGGCGCGCTCGGTCCGGCGCCGGGCCGCCCCAAGCCGGACGGCGCCCCCTTTGGGGGCAGCGAACGCAGTGAGCGTGGGGGCCAACCGTCAGGCAGCCTGCTTCTGCAGCCACTCGGCGAATACCGGCGGCTGCATCGGCAAGGCGATGCCCGGCCCCTGCACGTGGCCACAGCCGATGCCGGCGAGCCAGTGGCGCTGCTCGACGGTCTCGACACCCTTGGCGGTGACCTCGAGCTGCAGGCCGCGCGCCATCTGCACGATGGCCGAGGCGATCGTCGCGGCCGCGCCGTCGGCCGGCAGCGACGCCACGAAGGCGCGGCCGAGGTTGAGGCCGCGCACCGGCAGCGAGCGCAGCTGCGACAGCGCCATCGTGCCGACACCGAAGTCGTCGATCGCCACCGTGACACCGAGCGCTCGCAGCCGCGCCACCGCCGCGCGCAGCGCGTGCGCATCGCGGCCGAGCGCGGCCTCGCCGATGTCGAGGCACAGCGCCCCGGCCGGTGGCGACTGCGCGCACACCTGCTCGGCCAGATCGGCCACCGCTTCCAGGGGCAGCGGCAGGCTGGCCAGATCGAGCGCCACCTCGGGCGGCGTGCCGGCCATGCTCGCCCACCCGCGCTGCGCGGCGATCGCTTCGTGGAAGGCCCAGCGCACGATCGGCTGCATCAAACGGCGCTCCTCGGCGACGTCGAGAAAGCTCTCGGGTGCCAGCCAGCCGCGGTCGGGGTGCTGCCAGCGGATCAGGGCCTGCACCTGCAGCCCCGAGCCGTCGAGCGCGACGCGCGGCTGCAGCATCAGTGCGAACTCGTTGCGTTGCAGCGCGCTGGCCAACTGGCCCTCGAGCACGAGGGCCGCGTACGCATGCGCGGCCATCTCGGTTTCGAAGAAGCGGCAGATGCCGCGGCCGTCGGCCTTGGCCACGTACATCGCGGTGTCGGCGTTCTTGATCAGCTCGGCGGGCAGGCGGCCATCGTGCGGCACCATCGCCACGCCGATCGACGGCGACACCACGATGTTCTGCCCTTGCACCGGAATCGGTGCTTCGACAGCCTGCAGCAGGCGCTGCACCAGGTCCTCGACGAGGCGGCGGTCGGCCACGTCGGCCAGCAGCACGACGAACTCGTCGCCCCCGAAGCGGCCGACCAGGTCGACCGGGCGCACCGACTGCACGATGCGGTGCGCCACCGCCTGCAGCACCGTGTCGCCGACCAGGTGGCCGAGCGAATCGTTGATGCGCTTGAAGTGGTCGACGTCGATGAACAGCAGCGCCGCGTGCATGGCCGCGCCGCCCGACAGTCGTGACGCCAGGTGCTCCATGAAGTTGGCGCGGTTGGGCAGTCCGGTCAGCGGATCGTGGTGCGCGAGAAACTCGATGCGCTCCTGCGCCTGCAGGCGGTCGCGGATGTCGCGCACGATCGCCATGCGCAGCCGCTCGCCGCGCCGGGTGATCGTGCGGCCGATCGATTCGATGGCGATGCGCTGCCCGTCGGCGGTCAACGCGACCAGTTCGTAGCGCTGCTCGGAGGCCGACGACATCACCGCCTGGGCGCGCGCTCGGTGCTCCGGCGCCACGAAGTCGAGGATCGGCTCGCCGATCAGCTCCTCGGGGGAACGCCCGAGCAGATCCACCAGCGCGCCATTGACATCGGTGATCACGCCATCGCGATGGAACACGATGCCCTCGACGCTGGCATCCATGAACTTCGACAGGCGGTCTTCGCTCTCGCGCAGCGCAGCTTCGATCAGGCGATGGTGCGTGATGTCGCCGATCAGCACGAAGGCGCCGATCAACGTGCCGTTGTCGAGGTGCGGCACCAGGCTGACCTCGATCCAGCGCGGCGCACCGTCGGCGCCGGCCAGCTTGCGCTCGTACGTCGCCACCTCGTGGTGCTGCAGCAGGCGGTCGACGTGCGGCTGGATCTCCGCCGCCGCCTGTGGACCCACCACCTCGGCGAAGGTGCGCCCGATGATCGATTCCGGGGTGAAGCCGAACGCCTTGGCGTATTGCTGGTTGGCATAGGCGCAGCTGAGGCGCGTGACCTCGTAGTACGCGATCAGTGCCGGCACGCTGTCGGCCAGCAGCGAGAAGCGCTGCGTCTCGGCGCGCGCGTCGCGCTCGGCCAGGCGTTCGGCCGTGGCGTCGCGCAGCAGGCAGGTGTAGCGCTGAGCGCCCTCGAGCCAGCGCGCGCTCAGCTCGAACCACGCGGGAGTACCTTCGGCCAGACGGCCCTGCAGCTCGACCATGAAGTCGCGCTGCGCCGCCAGGCGCACACGCAGGCGCGCCTGCATCGGCGGGCTCAGCGACTCGAACCACTGGAGACCTTCGCGTTGCGCGCCCGAGAGTGCACCGAACGCCTGGTTGGCCCGCCGGACGGTGCCCTGCGCGTCGAGTTCCATCGCCGGCAGCGGCAGGGCATCCCAGGCGGCGTCGCTGGCTGCGGGGGCAGACATCGCCATCGTCTCCGTACTTCTCCGTCTTTTGTGTCAGTGTGAACGCTGCCGCGCGTCGATGATATCGGTCTCAGTGCGCCAGCTGCGCCGCGGCCAGGCACAGGTCGGCCCAGGCACGCGATTTGTCCGCGGGGTTGCGCAGCAGGTACGCCGGGTGGTAGGTCACCACCACCGGCAGGTCGCGCCAGCGGTGCACGCGGCCGCGCAGGCGGCCGATCGGATCCGCGCTGTTCAGGAGTGTCTGCACCGCGAAGCGGCCCATCGCCAACAGCAGTCTCGGTTGCACCAGCTCGATCTGCCGGACCAGGTAGACGCTGCAGCGCGCCAGCTCGTCGGGCTCCGGGTTGCGGTTGCGCGGCGGCCGGCACTTCAGGGTGTTGGCGATGTAGACCTGTCGCGCCGGCTCGGCGTCGCCGCGGGTGAGGCCGATGGCCGGCAGCATGCGGTCGAGCAGCTGGCCTGCGGCGCCGACGAACGGCTCGCCCTGCAGGTCCTCCTTCTCGCCAGGCGCCTCGCCGACGATCATGCAGTGCGCCCGCCGGTTGCCGACCCCGAACACGGTCTGGGTGCGGCCTTCGCACAAGCGGCAGGCGCGGCACGACGCGACGCGCGCGCGCAAGGCCTCCCAATCGAGCGTGGCGACGTCGTCGGCGATCGGCGCGCCGCGGGTTGGCGGCACCACCGGCGCGGGCGTCGGCTCGAACCCGACCTTGCGCGCGGCTGGCTCGTCGGTGACCTGCGCGGCACCATCGGGCGTGGCGCCATCGTCTGCCGGCAGCCACAGCGTGACGCCCATGGCGCCGAGCATCGCGCGCTGACGTTCGTTCCAGCGCATCGCGCTACGGCACCGCCGGCGTCGCCGCGCCGTCGGTCAGGTCCAGGCTCATCACCAACGCATTCTCGCGCGCCAACGCGCCGGCGGGGTAGTAGCCGCGCCGCACACCGATCTCGCGAAACCCATAGCGTCGATAGATCTGCTGGGCGCGCTCGTTGCTCATGCGGACTTCGAGCCAGACGCGCTGCGCCCCCAGCGCCGCCCCTTCATTGACGAGGCGATCCAGCATCGCGCGCGCATGGCCCCGACGCTGGTGCGCCGGCGCCACCGTCAGATTGAGCAGGTGCAGCTCCTGCACCCCTGGCATCGCAATGAAGTAGCCGAGCCATTGCCCGGCCGCGTCGACACGGCGGCGCGCCAGATAGCCGGCATTCAGCGAGTCGATGAAGTTGCCGCGGCTCCACGGGAACTCGTACGCCGACGCCTCGATCGCCAGCAGCGTGTCGACATGCTCGAGCCCGATCGGCATGAAGTAGGCGTGGCCGTCGGTCACCATCATGGCGTCATGCGCGCGACGCTGGCGCGGGGCGCGCCGCCTCACGCTCGTCGGTGGTCAGCGCCACCTTGTCGCGCAGGTACAGCGGCGCCGCGAGATGCGGTGCGATGCCTGCGCCCGCGGCGAAGGCCTGGCGCGACAATTCCAGCAGCGCGGTGGCGCGGTCGATCCCCGCAGTCAGTCGCACCGCATCGCCGACCGGCAGGCGCTCGCCCAGCACCGCCAGCGCGTTGCCGGCCACGGCCCTGGGCGGCTCGGCGCGCCAGCGCGCTGCCAGCGCCGGCGCGGCATAGAGCGCCGGCGCGCTCAGCACCTGCCAACGGACATCGAGATCGGTGCGAACGATGTCGTGGCCGACGGCGCGATAGCGGGCCGCATAGATCTCCTGCATCCGCGCATCCATCGCCACCCACAGGTCGACCACATCATCGGCTTGCTGCTGCCGCGCGGATTCGGCGACGATCATCAGGCTGTCGATCGCCAGCACCGGCTTGGCCGTGGCGAAGGCCAGTCCCTGCGCGACCGCGCAGGCGCAGCGCAAACCGGTGAAGGCGCCGGGCCCGGCGGCGAAGGCCACCGCATCCAGCTGCGCCACCGCCAGACCGAGTTCGGCCAAGCCCTCGAACGCCAGCGGGAGGATGCGCGACGACGCCTGCGCGCCGCCCGTCACGGTGCGCGTCCAAGCGCGGTCGCCATCGCTCACGGCGACCGCGAGGCTCTCCGTCGAGCTGTCCAGCGCAAGCAGGCGGGCGGGCATGGCAGGGTCGCGCGCCGAACGACCGCGCGCTAGAAGGGATTGTTGCGCGCCCGGGTGATGGCCTGAGCCGCCAGCTGATCGTGCACCACCGGGCTGAAGTGCCGGTCGTCCGCCCACAGGAAGTTGGTCGGGGCCACGGTCGCGCCGGTCGACAGCGTCGACGTCGTGCAATCGGGCAGCGGCACCGTGCAGATGCCGTCGGTCCAGTTGGCCATGTTGTAGCCGGTGGGGTTGCGCACGATCGCCACCGTCAGGTCGTCGGCCAGCACCAGGCCCCAGAAACGGCCGTCGAGCGGGCGGATGTCGACGCGCACGCGCGCGTTGAAGATCTGCGTCATGCAGGTGAGCAGATTCATCTGGCCGGGTACCACCGCCTCCTTGGCGCGCGCGTACGGCGTGAGGCCGATGTCGTGCACGGTGGAGACGATGGCACGGCCGTCGGCCGCGAAGATGCGGCTGATCTGCACCGCGGCCAGATGACCGCGCGCAGCCAGCTCGGCCATCATCGAGCCGCCGGGCGGGCTGTTGTTGGCGGCATCGCAGCTGCGATCGCCGACGAAGGTTTCGTAGACGTCGATGATGTCGTTCATGCCGATCATCACGACGAACAAGTCCTTGTTCGTCACGCCGACAGCGAGCTGCGCCGAGATCTGGGCGTCGAGGTCGGCCACCTTGGCATTGGGGAATGCGCGCGTCACCCCGGGCGCGCCGCTGGCGCAGTTGTCGACCCCGAACCCGAAATTGCCGGCCAGCTGTTGCGACCAGATCGGCAGCACCGCGCAGTTGAACGCGCCATTGGTATCGAAGCCGTTGACGCCATAGCGCTTGCCATCGGGCAGCAGCCCGACGGTCTCGTCGCCGACGAAGATCATCTGCCGCGGGTGGAACGGCTCGATCTGCTGCGTGCCACCCCCGCACGACGACGCCAGCCAGGCGACCATCAGCCACGGCAGCGCGCGCAGACCCCGACACCCCAACCTCATCACCGCGGCCAATTGCATGCGCATTCCATTTTCCGGCACGCGCACTCGCTCAATGCGCGGCTGCTCGTTGCAAGCGGTCGTTGACGCCTTCCCACTCCGGCGTGTCGGGCGGTTGTTCGACCCAGATCAGCTTGACGCCTCTGGCATCGAACGCGCGCAGCACCGCAAACAGCTCGCGCGCCACCGCCTTGGGGTCATCGGGCATCACCTGCACCAGCGGGTGACGCCGCGGCGCCGTGCGCGAATATACCGCCAGGCCCTGAATCGTCGCCGGGAGCACCTGCAGCGCCGTCGTCATCTCGGACGGGCTCATCAGGCGCAGCTTGGCGTGCGGCGCGTAGTGGCTCTCGAGGGTGCCCGGGGCCGCGGGGCTGTCGGCGTCGGCTTCATGCAGCGCGCTGCCGAGCGCGGCTTCGAGCTGCTCGCGGCTGACCACGCCCGGACGCAGCAACACCGGCGCGATGCCCGAGCAATCGACGATCGCCGACTCGATGCCGAGCTCGCATGCGCCGCCATCGAGCACCATCACTTCGGGCCCGAACTCGTCGGCGACGTGCGCCGCGGTGGTGGGACTGACGCGACCGAAGCGGTTCGCGCTCGGTGCGGCGAGGCCCCGCACCCCGAGTTGCGCGCAGCGCTCGAGCACCGCACGCGCCACCGGATGCGCCGGGCAGCGCAGTGCCAGCGTCGGCCGCTGCGCGGCCGCCGCTGCGGCGACCCCGGGCGAACGACGCACGATCACCGTCACCGGTCCGGGCCAGAATGCATCGATCAGGCGCTCGGCGGCTGCGCTCAATCCGGCGGCGAACGCCAGCGCATCGTCGCGGCCACGCACGTGCACGATCAACGGATGATCGACCGGGCGGCCCTTGGCGGCGAAGATGGCCGCCACCGCCGCATCATCGTCGGCGCGTGCAGCCAGGCCATACACGGTCTCGGTCGGCAGCGCCACCAGGCCGCCGGCAGCCAGGCGCTGCGCCGCCCGCTCGATGCCCTCGCCGCTCGACCCGGAGACGATGGCCACCGGCGCCTCACCAGGCGGCAACGCCGAGCCGCCGAGCCGCCTCGCGCGCCAGCGTGTCGACGTCGTCGGCAGCGCCGGCCGTCAGCGTGAGGTGACCCATCTTGCGACCGCGGCGGGCGTCGCGCTTGCCATACAGGTGCAGGTGCGCACCGGGCAACGCCAGCACCTCAGCCCAATCGGGCTGCTGACCGCCGCGCCACAGGTCGCCCAGCAGGTTGAGCATGACGGCGTGCGCCTGCGCGCGCGGCGGCGGCAGCGGCAGGCGAGCGAGCGTCCGCACCTGCCACTCGAACTGGCTGACGTCGGCGGCGTCGATCGTGCAGTGACCGGAGTTGTGCGGCCGCGGCGCCATCTCGTTGGCGTACAGCAGGCCGTCGCGGTCGACGAAGAACTCGACGCACAGCACGCCGACGTAGCCCAGCGCCCTGGCCAGCGAGCGCGCCGCGGCGTCGGCCGCCGACGCCAGCGCAGCATCGATGCGCGGCGCGGGCCAGTGAGTGACGGCCAGGATGCCATCGCGATGCAGGTTGCGAAACGGCGGGTAGCTCACGACCTGGTCGTCGGTCGAGCGCGCCAGCACGACACTGATCTCGAGTGCCAGCGACAGGCGCTGCTCGACCACGCAGCGCACGCCGCCGAGCTGGCGCCACGCGGCAGCCAGTTGCGTGCGGTCGTCGACGCTGCGTTGTCCCTTGCCGTCGTAGCCCAGCTGCGCGGTCTTCAGGATGCCCGGCAGCAACGCAGCGGGCACTGCGGCCAGCGCAGCCTCCGAGTCGATCAACGCATGCGGCGCGCAGCGCACGCCACAGCGCACGAACAGCGCCTTCTCCTGGGCGCGGTCCTGGCACACGGCTACGGCATCGGCACCCGGCGCCACCGGCACGTGCCCGGCCAGGCGCTGCAGTGCCTTTGCGGGCACGTTCTCGAATTCGGTGGTCACTGCCTCGGCGTCGCGTTGCAGCGCATCGAGCGCTTGCGGGTCGACGTAGTCGGCCTGCAGATGCCGTTCGGCCACGCGACCGGCCGGCGAGTCGGCATCGGGATCGAGCACGATGCAGCGGTAGCCCAGCCGTTGCGCCGCGTGCACGAACATGCGTCCGAGCTGGCCGCCCCCCAGCACACCGAGCGTCGCGCCCGGCGCGATCGCCTGCGGCGGGCTCACCGCAGCTCCTGCGTCATCGCCCGCGCGGCGGCGGTCTGTGCGGCGCGGTATTGCTCGAGACGGCCGCGCAAGGTGGTGTCGTGGTTGGCCAGCATGGCCACCGCGAACAGGGCTGCGTTGGCCGCCCCAGCGGTGCCGATCGCGAAGGTCGCCACCGGCACGCCCTTGGGCATCTGCACGATCGAGTGCAGCGAGTCGACGCCTTGCAGGTGGCGGCTGGGCACCGGCACGCCGAGCACCGGCACCGCGGTCTTGGCGGCCAGCATGCCCGGCAGGTGGGCGGCACCACCGGCGCCGGCGATGATGGCCTGCAGGCCGCGACCGGCGGCGGCCTCGGCGTAGGCGAACAGGTCGTCCGGCATGCGGTGGGCCGAAACCACCCGGCACTCATGGGCCACGCCGAACTCGGAGAGAATGGCGGCCGCGTGCTGCAGGGTCTCCCAGTCGCTGGACGAGCCCATCAGCACGCCGACGACGGGGGAATCGGTGGGCGACACGGTCTCTCGACAGCACTGAAACGGGGCTTGCATTGTAGGCGCGCCACCCCACGTGACTGCAGCGCAACGCCGGGAGCCCATTTCGCCCGCAGCCTTGGCCGCCATGATCGACATCACCATCCAGAACTTCGAAACCGAACTGCTTCAGGCCTCGGCGCGTGTGCCGGTGCTGCTCGACATCTGGGCGCCGTGGTGCGGGCCGTGCAAGACGCTGAGCCCCGTGCTGGAGAAGCTCGAGCGCGAGTACGCCGGTCGCTTCATGTTGGCCAAGCTCAACAGCGACGAGCAGCCCGAGATCGCCGGCCAACTGAGCCAGGCGTTCGGCGTACGCTCGATTCCGTTCTGCGTGCTGTTCGATCAGGGGCAGCCGGTCGACGGCTTCGTCGGTGCGCAGCCCGAGGCACAGATCCGCCAGTTCCTCGACCGCCACGTGCCCAGCCAGGCCGACGCCCAGGCCGACGCGCAGGCGGAGGAGGCTGAAGCGCTCGAGGCCGAAGGCGACACCGACGCGGCGCTGGCCAAGCTGCAGCAGGCGGTGGCGGTGGCGCCCGGCAACGATGCCGCCCGCTGCGACTACGTGAAGCTGTTGCTCGAACTCAAGCGCGTGCAGCAGGCGCGCGCCGCGTTCGAGCCGATCGCGAGCAAGACGGCGCTCGAGCCTCGCATCGCG
Organism: Burkholderiaceae bacterium; assembly: GCA_035499355.1. Taxonomy (GTDB): domain Bacteria; phylum Pseudomonadota; class Gammaproteobacteria; order Burkholderiales; family Burkholderiaceae_C; genus JAEUPI01. The sequence goes on from DATJYZ010000171.1 coordinate 9,684, forward strand.
GCGCTCTCGTTGTGGCTCGCGGCCTGCGAGAAGGCGCCCTCGGCGCGCAGCGCCGACGCGTTGCGGGCGGCGATCACCGCCAACAAACGCGACTTCGACGCGCGCTACGAACTGGCGCAGGGACACTTTGCCGCCGCACGCTTCACCGAGGCGATGGACGAACTGCTCGAGATCGTGATGCGCGACAAGCAATGGAACGACCAGCTCGCGCGCAGAACCTACGTCGCGATCCTCGATCTGATGAGCAAGCCGGCGCCCAGGGCCGCGCCCGAAGCCGCCAAAGGTGCGCTCGAAGTGGCGGGCCGGCCGGCGGCCGCGCCGAGCGATCCGGTGGTCGACCAGTACCGCCGCAAGCTCAGCATGGCGCTTTTCTGAGCGCGCAGCGGCCGGCGGCGCTGCGCCGGCGGCTTAGAATTCGCCGCTTTGCCCGCTTCGCGCGGACTGCTGGAATAAAAGGAACGACCCGTGTTCATTTCGCAAGCCTTCGCGCAGACAGCACCCGCGGCCACCGGCGGCGGCGAGTCGAGTCTGTTGAGCCTGCTGCCGATCGTGCTGATGTTCGTGGTGCTGTATTTCATCATGATCCGGCCGCAGATGAAGCGCCAGAAGGAGCACAAGACGATGGTCGAAGCCCTGGCCAAGGGCGACGAGATCGTGACCGCCGGCGGCATGCTCGGGCGCGTCTCCAAGATGGGCGAAACCTACCTTCACATCGAAGTGGCCAACGGCGTCGAGCTGCAGGTGCAGCGCTCGTCCGTGGTGCAGGTGCTGCCCAAAGGCACGCTGAAGTGACGCCGTGGCGCTGCGGCCCGGGGCCGCTGCGATGAACCGCTACCCGCTGTGGAGGTACCTGATGCTGGCGTTCGCGCTGGTGGTCGGGCTGCTGTACACGCTGCCGAACTTCTATGGCGAGGCGCCTGCGGTGCAGGTCTCCAGCGGCAAGGCCACGCTGAAGCTCGACGCCGGCGTCGTGCCGCGCATCGAGGCGGCACTCAAGGCCGCGGACGTGCGGGCCGATTTCGTGCAGTTCGAGGGCAACTCGGCCAAGGCGCGCTTTGCCGACACCGACACGCAGATCAAGGCCAAGGACGCGATCGCCAAGGCGCTCAATCCCGATCCGAGCGACCCCAGCTACATCGTCGCGCTGAACCTGCTGTCGCGCTCGCCGGCGTGGCTGACGAGGCTGCACGCGCTGCCCATGTACCTCGGGCTCGACCTGCGGGGCGGTGTCTACTTCCTCATGCAGGTGGACATGCGTGCCGCGCTGTCGAAGAAGGCCGAGTCCTACGCCGGCGACCTGCGCAGCCTGCTGCGCGACAAGGACATCCGCCATGCCGGCATCGCGCGCGACGGCGAGACCATCACGATCCGCTTTCGCGACCCCGCGCTGCTGGCGCAGGCGCACAAGCTGCTCACCGATCAGTTTGCCGATCTGCAGTGGGTCGAAAGCAGCGATGGCGGCGAGCTCAAGCTGACCGGCACCCTGAAGCCCGACGCCACGCGCCGCGTGCAGGAGCAGGCGCTGCAGCAGAACATCACCACGCTGCACAACCGCGTCAACGAGCTCGGCGTCAAGGAGCCGGTGATCCAGCAGCAGGGCACCGACCGCGTGTCGGTGCAGCTGCCCGGCGTGCAGGACACCGCCAAGGCCAAGGACATCATCGGCCGCACCGCCAACCTCGAGTTCCGACTTGCCGACATGACTCCGGAGGCGCGCGCCGCCCTCGACGGCCGCGGCCCGGTGCCATTCGGCCGCGAGCGCTTCGGCGTCGGCCGCGGTGCACCGGTGATCGTCTACAAGGAAGTGATCGCCTCGGGCGACATGCTCACCGATGCGCAGCCGCGGCCCGACCAGTACCACCAGCCCGCGGTGTCGGTGACGCTCGACAGCAAGGGCGGGCGCCGCATGCTGGACACCACGCGCGCCAACGTCGGCAACTTCATGGCCGCGATCCTGTTCGAGAAGAACAAGGGCGAGGTGCTGACCGTCGCGCGCATCCAGGGCGAGTTCGGCAACCAGTTCCAGATCACCGGCATGGGCACCACCGAGGCGGCCAACGACCTGGCGCTGCTGCTGCGTGCCGGCGGCCTGGCCGCGCCGATGGAGATCATCGAAGAGCGCACGATCGGCCCGAGCCTCGGCAAGGACAACATCGACCGCGGCTTCGCCAGCGTCACCTACGGCTTCGCCGCGATCGCGGCGTTCATGTGCGCGTACTACCTGCTGTTCGGCGTGTTCTCGACGCTGGCGCTGGCGTTCAATCTGCTGCTGCTGGTGGCGGTGTTGTCGATGCTGCAGGCGACGTTGACGCTGCCGGGCATCGCCGCCATCGCGCTGACGCTCGGCATGGCGATCGACGCCAACGTGCTGATCAACGAGCGCGTGCGCGAGGAGTTGCGCGGCGGCGCAGCGCCGCAAGCGGCCATCCACGCCGGCTACGAACGCGCGTGGGCGACCATCCTCGACTCCAACGTGACGACGCTGATCGCCGGCCTGGCGCTGCTGGCGTTCGGCTCCGGCCCGGTGAAGGGCTTCGCCGTCGTGCACTGCCTCGGCATCCTCACCAGCATGTTCTCGGCGGTGCTCTTCTCGCGCGGGCTGGTCAACCTGTGGTACGGCCGCCAGAAGCGGCTGAAGAGCGTATCGATCGGCCAGGTGTGGCGCCCGCAGGGCGCGACGCCGCCGGTGCAGCAGGGCTGACGCGAGGACCCGCAGATGGAGTTCTTCCGCATCCAGCGCGACATCCCGTTCATGCGCCATGCGCTGGTGTTCAACGTCGTCTCGTTCCTCACCTTCGCGGCCGCGGTGTTCTTCCTGGTGACGCGCGGGCTGCACCTGTCGATCGAGTTCACCGGTGGCACGCTGCTCGAGGTCAGCTACGCGCAGACGGCCGATATCAACAAGACGCGCGCCAGCGTCGAAGCCCTGGGCTTTGGCGAGGTGCAGGTGCAGAACTTCGGCACCTCGCACGACGTGCTGATCCGGCTGCCGATCCGCGGCGACCTCAAGCAGAGCGACGTCGCCAGCCGCGTCTTCGAGCGCCTGTGCACCGACGAGTCGGGCAAGGTCGGCCAGCGCCAGTACGCCACCCCGCAGGGCGAGCAGGTCACCCGCATGGCCTGCATCGGTGCAGGCGACGCCGAGCCGATCCACCTGTCGCGCACCGAGTTCGTCGGCCCCGCGGTCGGCGCCGAGCTCTACCTGGACGGGCTGAAGGCGCTGGCGTTCGTGGTGGTCGGCATCATGGTGTATCTGGCATTCCGCTTCGAGTGGAAGTTCTCGATCGCCGCCATCGTCGCCAACCTGCACGACGTGGTCATCATCCTCGGCTTCTTCGCCTTCTTCCAGTGGGAGTTCTCGCTCGCGGTGCTGGCTGCGGTGCTGGCGGTGCTGGGCTACTCGGTCAACGAATCGGTCGTGATCTTCGACCGGATCCGCGAGGCGTTCCGACGCTTCCGCAAGATGAACACGCGCGAGGTGATCGACCACGCCATCACCAGCACGATAAGCCGCACCATCATCACGCACGGCTCGACCCAGATGATGGTGCTGGCGATGCTGCTGTTGGGCGGGCCCACGCTGCACTATTTCGCAGTCGCGCTGACCATCGGCATCTTGTTCGGCATCTATTCATCGGTTTTCGTGGCCGCCGCGATTGCGATGTGGCTGGGCGTCAAACGCGAGGATTTGGTCCGCACCTCGAGCAAGGACCGCGATCCCAACGATCCGAACGCGGGTGCCGTGGTGTAGAGTTGGCGCGCCCCGACTCCACCAGCCCATGAACGCCACGGCAGCGGCCAGCCACCTCGCCCAACAGGCAAGACGGCTGTATGCCGATCAGGTGATCGCGGCGCTGCCGGCGCTCGCCAGCGGCGTGGTCGAGACGGCGCGCGCCTTGTTGGACAAGCCCGCAGTGCCCGCGGTGGCGCTGATGCGGCGTGAACTCTTCAAGGCGATGGAGCGCGCCGGCATCGGCTGGCAGCACGGCATCGCCGACGGCATGTACAAGGCGATGGGGCAGACGGTGTCGGCCGCGCGTGCGGCCGACCTGCCGGCGCCAGGTTCGGGCGGCCTTTCGCTGGTCGACGACGACACCATCGAGCGTGAAATTCTCACGTCCCGCCTGGCGCTGGCGATGATGGACCGCGCGTCCTGGGAGTTTTCCGATCTGCGCTCGCGACTGTCGTCGCTGGAGCGACGCAACGAACTCGACGCCCACGATCCGGTGCGCGCGCATGTGCTGGCGCGGATCGCGCTGGAAGCCTGGCGCGCTTCGGGAATGAGCCTCGACGGCTGGCGGGAGTTGCAGTCGGTGGTGCACGAGGAGTTCGCCCACGTGGTCGAGGAGGCCTACCACGAGGCCAACCGCTGGTTGATCGAACAGCGCGTGATGCCCGAGGTCGACCTGCGCCCGCTGATCCGTCGCTCGCGCGGCGTCAACACCGGCGGCATGTTCTCGGGTGCGGCCGGCGCCAACCCCGGCGATGCGACATCGACCTCGGTGCGCGGCGGCCTCACCGGCGGGGCCACGCGCGGCGTGAGCGACGAGACGCGGTTGATGACACGCGCCGGCTCGCTGCGTCGAGAGAACTCCGGTGAGATCCTGAGCCGGCTCAACCGGCTGGTCGGCAGACAACTGCCGGGCTTCGGCGACACAGCGCAGATGAAGCCGGTGTCGCCGGTGCTGGCCGAGGCGATCAACCACGCGCAGGTCAACGTGCAGCAGCGGCTGGTGACTCGCACCGACCGCGCCGATGCACCACCGATCAGCACGCCGCAGATGCTGGCGGAATTGCAGCAGCGCAAGCAGGCGCTGAAGCAAGCTGCCACCACGCCGGTCGAACGCGCGACGATCGAGATCGTCGCGATGATGTTCCAGTCGATCCTCACCGAAGACCGCATCCCGGCTGCGATCCGCGTCTGGTTCGCGCGCCTGCAGATGCCCACGCTGCGCGTGGCGGTCAGCGAGCCCGACTTCTTCGCCACCATCGATCATCCGGCGCGGCGGTTGATCGACCGCATGGGCGCCTGCGTGATGGGCTTCGACTCGTCGGCATCCGAGAGCTCGGGGGAGGCACTGTCCAAGGAGGTCAAGCGCGTCGTGCAGGTGGTCGAGGCCTATCCCGATACCGGGCGCCGCGTGTTCCAGACCGTGCTGATCGAGTTCGAGAAGTTTCTCGAGCACTACTTCAAGAACGAGAACGAGGCCTCGCGCAAGGGAGTGTCGCTGGCGCAGCAGATCGAGCAGCGCGAGACGCTGGCGATTCAGTACACCATCGAGCTGCGCAAGATGCTCAACGAGGTGCCGGTGCAGGACGAGGTGCGCCAGTTCCTGTTCCAGGTGTGGGCCGACGTGCTCGCCACCACCGCGGTGCGCTACGGCGCACAGGCCGACCAGACCAAGGCGATGAAGAAGGCGGCCACCGAAGTGATCTGGTCCGCCGGTGCCAAGGTCACGCGCGAGGAGCGCGCCGAAGTGCTGCGGCGCCTGCCGCCGTTGCTGAAGATGCTGCGCGACGGCATGGCCTCGGCCGGCATGAGCCCCGAGAAGCAGGACGAGCACATCCAGACGCTGAACAACTCGCTGGCCGCGGCGTTCACCGCGAAGGCGGCGGTCATCTCGAGCGACCGCATCGAGGACCTCACCGAGCGCCTGGAGTCGCTCGAGGAGTTGTTGCCCGACGCGGAGAACGTGCAGATCGACGAGTCGATGGTGCTCGACCTGTCAGGGCACGAGAGCTCCGAGATCGAGGTCGTCGGCGAGGGCGGCTCGATGCCGACGCCGGCGATGGTGGCCTGGGCGCGCGAGCTTCAAGTGGGCAGCTGGTACATGCTCGACTACCGCAACCGCAACGAGCCGGTGCAGCTGGCGTGGCAGGGCCTGCGCAAGCAGCTGTCGCTGTTCGTCACACCGCAGGGTCGCTGCGTGCTGTTCCACCAGCAGCGACTGGCGGCGTTCCTGCAGGCGGGCTTGCTGCTGCCGGCGCAGGACGAATCGCTCACCGTGCGCGCTACCCGCACCGCGCTGGCCAAGCTCGACGCCGACCCGTCGCGGCTGTTGAACTAACGGGCCCTGGGCCCGACCCCGCTGGCGCGGCTTCAGTGCACCGACCGCTGGTCGGTGTTGACCGACAGCTCGTCGAGGATCAACGCGTCGGGCTCCTCGCCGACGCTCCAGAACACCATCAGCACGATCACTTTCAGGTGCTCGAGGTCGATCGGCGCCTCGCCGGCGGCCTTGGCGCGGTCGAGCACCATCTCGCGCATCGACGGCGCCAACACGCCCGACGACTCGAGAAAGCTGACGAACGCCACCGCTTCATCGCCGAGCAGCTCGCGTTCGGCTTCGGTGTAGACGCGCATGCCGCGCGCCGATTGCGCCTGTGCAACGGCTTGAGCGCCCTGGGCCAGCCCGTCGAGCCAGGTGAGCGCCTCTTCGATCTCGTCGCTGTCGAAGCCGACTGCCGACAGCTTGCGCGTCAGTTGGTCATGCTCCGGGCAGGCATCGGGGCGCCAGTAGTTCTCGTAGACGTAGACCAACACGTCGAACATGGAACGACTATACCCGAGGGCCCTTCAGGCCCTGGCCCGGCGCTGGTATCGACCGCCGGGCAGGCGCGACACGTCGCCGGCCAACTCGAGCTCGAGCAGCCTGGCGCTCAGTCGAGCGGTCGGCCAACCGGTACGCGCCTGCAGCTGGTCGAGTTCGACCGGCTCGTAGCCCATGGCGGCGAGCAGCGCATCCGGCGAGGCTGAGGACGCAGCGTCCGGCCCCGGTGGGGCCAGGACCGGCACCGGCGCAGCGAAACGCAACTCCTCGAGCACGTCGCGCACCTCGTCGACCAGCTTGGCGCCCTGTTTGATCAACGCGTGGCAGCCACGCGATTGCGGCGAATGGATCGAGCCGGGAATCGCGAACACCTCGCGCCCGGCTTCGATGGCGTGCCGCGCGGTGATCAACGAACCGGATTCGAGCGCCGCCTCCACCACCAACGTCCCGAGGCTCAGGCCGGCGATGATGCGATTGCGCTGCGGAAAGTTGGCCGCCAGGGGTTCGGTACCGAGGTTGAACTCGCTGACGATCAGGCCGCGTTCGGCGATGCGGTGGGCCAGTTCGCGATTGGCGCGCGGGTACACGCGATCCAGACCCGTGCCGACCACGGCGATCGTCGGCGCGGCGGCGGCCAATGCACCCGTATGCGCAGCCCCGTCGATGCCCAGCGCCATGCCCGAGACGATGGTGAGGCCCGCGCGCCCCAGGTGCTCGGCAAAGGCGCGCGCGTTCTCGGCACCCTGAGGCGTCGGGTTGCGGCTGCCGACGATGGCAACACACGGGCTGTTCAGCAGCTGGGCGTCGCCCTGCGCATACAGCAGCAGCGGCGGATCGGCGGTCTCGAGGAGTGCCCGCGGATAGCGGGCATCGCCCAGGGCGATCCAGCTACGGTGGGCGCCACCTTCGAGCCATGTCGTCAGCGCGGCCAGCGCCGCCGGCAGCGTGGCGGGGACCTCGTCAGCGACGATGCCCTGGCCCAGGCAGGCCTGCCGCGCCGCGCCGGACGCATCGAACACCGCCTGTGGCGAGCCGAACGTGCTGAGCAGCTGTCGTGCGGCGCTGCGGCCGATGCCGGGTGTCAACAGCAACCGCAGCCAGGCCGCAAGCTCGTCGGCAACGTCCGGCGCCATCGCGCCCAGGCCCCGAGTCGCAGTCAGGGCTGGCTGAAGCGATCACCCGGCTTGACCGGGTCTTCCGACTGCAGGATCAGCGCGTACGCCACGCGGTCGAACACCCGGAAGACGAACAGCGTGCCGATGCGCTCATCGGGCAGCTTCATCAGCGGCCGTGAGCTGTCGGTGGAATCGACGGCCATCGTGCCATCGCGCCAAAGTGCCATCACGTGACCACGCTCGACGCCATCGCGAGCGCCACGGTTCAAGGTGATGATCTGGTTCTGCCCGGCCGAGATCGCCTCGCCGTAGATCGAGACGATGCGGCCCTTGATCGGCTGCGACGGTGCATGCGGCACGTAGGCGGCGTAGTCGCTCTGCGGCACCGGTGCCAGGCGGTCGCCGACGCCGGCCTCCTGGCGGATGGTCGTCATCTTGAAGGTCGCGGGCACGATCTGCGCGCTCTTGCCATCGACGGTGGCCTGCACACCGCCATCGCGCACGAATTCAGCCGTGCCGACGTAGCGCGCTTCGAATCCGAGCACCTCGCCGCTGTCGGGATCGACCAGTGGCACGCTGTCGCGGAAGACGCGGAAGTCGCGGTTGCCCTTCAGGTCGCCGCGCACATAGGCGGTCTCTCCACGCGACAGCAGAACGCGGCCCTCCTGCGACGCCACGATGCGCGGCGCAGTGGCCAGCTCGTCGGTGGAGAACACCACCGCCTCGTTGAGGAACGGTCCGATCAGGTGCATCGGAATGGACGGGATCGCGCCATTGTCGAGCGTGTCAGCCCGCACCCGCGGCGAGAGCTTGACCGTGTTGCCCACCGGCTCGGCGCTGCTGGCGCCTGCCGGCTGCGCGACGCGCAGCATCGCTCGGTCGCCGACCTTCACGAGCGACAGCACCTGTCCGGGATAGATCAGATGCGGGTTCTTGATCTGCTCGAGGTTCATGCCCCACAACTCGGGCCAGCGCCACGGCGATCGCAGGAACAGCTTGGAGATGTCCCACAGCGTGTCGCCGCGCACCACGGTGTGCGAGTCCGGCGCGTCGGGCGCCAGCTCGCTGAGTGGCACGCCCGCCTGCGCCACCTGGCTTGCGGTGTCGCGCTGCTCCTGCGTCACCGGCCATGTGGTCGAGGCAGACTGACCGTGTGCGCCACAGCACCACGCGGCGAGCGCCACGCTGACCCACAGAGACAAGCGCAGGCGTTGAAGGCTGTGGGCTTGGGGTCGGCTCATGAACTCGGTCTCCGCTGGTAGGCAATGCCAAAATCCCGGCGTCGCCGCAGGCGTTTGGCTCGCATGACGACGTGTCGCGACCAATCTGGCGACAATGCTCATGCTTCACGGAAGATTCTGCCCATAAACCCTTGATGCCGCAACGAAAGCAGCCGCTGAAACGCCAAGGTGTGGAGCCCATCACGCCATTGCCCGTTGCGGGCGGTCCACACGAGCGGCGGCTGTATCCACCTGTACCGTCGTCGCCATGACAGCGCTCGCGATCCTGCGCTACCCCGACCCGCGGCTGCACACCGTCGCGCGACCGGTGGTTGCCGTCGACGCACGCATCCGCCAACTGGTCGACGACATGCTGGAGACGATGTACGCGGCCGATGGTGTGGGACTGGCGGCGACGCAGGTCGACGTGCACGAGCGGGTGATCGTGATCGACACCTCGGAGCAGCGCGACCAGCCGTTGGTGCTGATCAACCCCGAGCTGGTGTGGCGCAGCGATGAACGCCTGGTCAACGAGGAAGGCTGCCTGTCTGTGCCTGCGATCTACGACAAGGTCGAGCGCCATGCAGCGGTCACCGTGGCCGCGCTCGATCGCGACGGCCAGCGCTTCGAGCGCCGCGTCGAGGGCCTCTTGGCGGTGTGTGTGCAGCACGAGATGGATCACCTGCTCGGCAAGGTGTTCGTCGAATACCTCAGCCCGCTGAAGCGCGAGCGCATCCGCGTCAAGATGCAGAAGCGCACGCGCGAGGAACAGCAGGAACGCCAGCGGGCATGAGCGCCCCTGGCTGCTCCGCGCCGCTCGTGCCGGAACGCGCAGCACGCGGGCCGGCAGTGAGCCAGCGGGTCCGAACAACGGCGGCGCACCGGGTCGCGAGGCGCAAGGCCTTGCGCCCATGAGGCTCGCATTCGCCGGCACGCCGGCATTCGCCGCGACGGCGCTGCAAGCGATCGTCGCCGCGGGCCACGACGTCGCGCTGGTGTTGACGCAGCCCGACCGTCCGGCCGGTCGCGGCCTCAAGCTGCAGGCCTCGCCGGTGAAGACCGTCGCGACCCGGCATGGCCTGGCGGTGGCTCAGCCGGCCGGCCTGCGACTTGACGGGCGCAGCGCCCGCGACGCGCAAGCTGCTCAGCGCGCGCTCGAGATGGCTGCACCTGAGGTGATGGTGGTCGCCGCCTACGGGTTGATCCTGCCACCCTGGTTGCTGGCGTTGCCGCGCCTGGGCTGCATCAACATCCATGCCTCGCTGCTGCCGCGCTGGCGCGGCGCGGCGCCGATTCAGCGCGCCATCGAGGCCGGCGACCGTGAGACGGGGATCACGATCATGCAGATGGACGCCGGCCTCGACACCGGCGACGTGCTGTCGACCCACCCGATGCCGATCGCGCCCGAGGACACCAGCACGACGCTGCACGATCGCCTGGCCGCGCTCGGTGCGCGGGCTGTCGTCGACGCACTCGCCCAACTTGGAGGTGGTGCCTTGCACCGCTCGCCACAGTCAGCCGAGGGCGTCACCTACGCGCACAAGATCGACAAGCGCGAGGCCGCGCTCGACTGGCGCGCCGGTGCGGACGTGCTCGAGCGCCGCGTGCGCGCGTTCGACCCCTTCCCGGGCGCCACCTTCATCGATCGCGGCACCACGATGAAGCTCTGGCGGGCGGCAGTGCGACCAGGCGCCAGCGGCGCCCCCGGCCAGGTGCTGAGCACGCTGCCTGGACCTTTGGTGGTCGCTTGTGGCGAGGGCGCGCTCGAGCTGTGCGAGCTGCAGCGTCCGGGCGGCCGCCGGCTTCCGGCTGCACAGTGCTATCTGGCGGGCGCCCCGCGGCCCGGGCAGCGGCTGATCGCGAATCCCGATTGAACTGCGGCGTCGCGCCCGCATCTATGCCGTCACCCTGATCCACTTCGCACTCAGACGACCATGTTCAATCTGTTGAAGACCGCAGTCCTGATGGCGGCCATCACGGCGCTGTTCATGTTCCTCGGCCAGATGTGGGGTGGACGCAGCGGCATGATGCTGGCCTTACTGTTCGCGCTGGGGCTGAATTTCTTCAGCTACTGGTTCAGCGACAAGATCGTCCTGCGCATGACCAACGCGCGCGAAGTCGACGAAACCACCGCGCCGCAGTTCGTTCGCATGGTTCGCGACCTCGCCACCCGTGCCGGCCTGCCGATGCCGCGGGTCTACCTGATCGACGAGCAGGCGCCGAACGCGTTCGCCACCGGGCGCAACCCGTCGCACGCCGCGGTCGCTGCCACCACCGGCATCCTCCAGCTGCTCAGCGAGCGTGAGCTGCGCGGGGTGATGGCGCACGAGTTGGCGCACGTGAGGCACCGCGACATCCTGATCTCGACCATCAGCGCGACGATGGCCGGCGCCATCGGCATGCTCGCCAACTTCGCGATGTTCTTCGGCGGCCGCGACAGCGAAGGCCGGCCGGCCAACCCGATCGCCGGCATCCTGGTCGCGATCCTCGCGCCACTGGCGGCGAGCCTGATCCAGATGGCGATCAGCCGCGCCCGCGAATTCGAGGCCGACCGCGGCGGTGCCGAGATCTCGGGCGATCCGCAGGCGCTGGCTTCGGCGCTGCAGAAGATCCACCACTACGCGCAAGGCATCCCGATGATGGCTGCCGAGCGCCACCCCGAGACGGCGCAGATGATGATCATGAATCCGCTGTCCGGCGGTGGCTTGCGTGGGCTGTTCTCGACCCACCCGCCGACCGAGGAGCGCGTCGAGCGCCTGCTGGCGATGGCCACGGGCCGTTGATCGCGCGCCTGCCCCGGGCGGCAGGTGCTCAAGTTGCCGCGGCAGCGGCCGATAGTGCAGGCGTCTCCCCTGCCGAGCACCTGCCATGCGCGCAAGACTGTCCGCCGCCGTGCTGCTCGCCGCCCTCAGCGCGGCAGGCTGCAACAACGAAGCCGCCGAAGCCGCGGCAGCGCGCCGCGAGGCCGATGGCAAGGCCATCGGCGGCGCGTGCCGCCACGCCGGCCGTGCCATCGAAGACTGCTACGTGCTCAATCGGCGCGCCGACAAGGCGGCGGTCTACGCCGGTTGGCGCGAGATGAACGACTACATGCGCGAGAACAAGCTCGAGCCGGTGCCGCCGCAGCTCAACGCCGATACGGTCGCACAGGTTGCCGAGCCCGACGCGAAGAAGAGCGCGCGCAGCGGCGACAAACAGCCCGAGAAGAGCGCCGACAAGTCCGCAGACAAGCCGGCCGAAAGGCTCGAGAAATCGGCCGACAAGCCGCGCGGCAAGGACAGCGGCAGCGTCGTGCCCGAGAAGTCACGCAAGAACGAGTCCTGAGCGCCGCGGCGGCACCTGCCCCACCGAGGCGCGTCGCCGGCCCGACCGGCCTGGGTCGCGGCGCCATAGGACAATCCATGCATGAGTGAGTTCGTGGCCGCTGCGCCGGCCTTGTGGCGCCACCCGGAGTTTCGGCGTGGCGCGCGCGAAATGGCCGGTGTGGCGCTCGGCATCTCGGCATGGGGCGTGGTGGCCGGCGTGGCCATGGCCAACAGCAGCCTCGGCACCGCGTGGGCGGTGGTGATGTCGCTGGTGGTGTTCTCCGGCACCGGACAGATCGCGTCGCTGCCGCTGCTGTCCAGCGGCGCGCCACTGTGGGTGGTGTGGGCCACCGTGCTGTGCGTCAATCTGCGCTTCGTGATCTTCAGCCTGCAGTGGCGGCCCTACTGGGTGCACCTGCCGTTGCGCTGGCGCTTGACGGTGGCCTACTTCTGCGCCGACCTCAACTACTTCACCTTCGTGCGCCGCTTTCCCGACCCGAGGCCGTCGCCCGAGCAGTGGCCGTATTTCTGGGGCGGCATGGTCGTCAACTGGGGCTCATGGCAGGTCTCGTCGCTGCTGGGCATCGCGCTGGCGCACCAACTGCCGATGCAGTGGGGGTTGAGTTTCGCCGGTACCACCGCCCTGCTGGCACTGACCTACACCATGGTGACCGATCGCGCCACCTGGGTCGCCGCTGCGGTGGCCGCCTGCGCGGCCGTTGCTGCCTATGCGCTGCCGCTGCGCATGAACATCCTGGTAGCCATCGCCGCTGCGGTGGCGATCGGCGTGCTGCTCGACCACCTGAATCCCAAGGCCACGCGCAAGGTGGCTGCGTGAGCGCTCTCGAATTGCTGATTGCGATCGCCGGCATGGTGGCGATCACGCTGCTGACGCGCGGCTTCTTCTTCCTGCAGCGCTCGCAATTGCCGGTGCCGGCCTGGTTGACCGAGGGCCTGCGCTACGCGCCGCTGGCGGCCATGGTCGCCGTTGTCGCGCCCGAGGTCGTGATGACCCAAGGCCAGGTCATCACGACCTGGAAGGATGCACGCCTCTATGGTGCCGCTGCGGCCACGGCCTGGTACTTCTGGCGCCGCGACATGTTCGGCACCATCGTCGCCGGCACCGCGGTGTTGCTCGCGTTGCGCCTCACGCTCGGCTGGTAGCTCAAACACACACCACCCATGGACATCCTGCGCTTTCAAGACCTCATTGCACAAGGCCGCGTCAAAGGCCGGCGCGTCTTCATCCGTGCCGACCTGAACGTGCCGCAGGACGATGACGGCCGCATCACCGAGGACACGCGCATCCGCGCGTCGCTGCCGTGCATCCGCATGGCGCTCGACGCCGGCGCCGCGGTGATGGTGACATCGCACCTCGGCCGACCGACCGAAGGTCAGTTCAAGCCCGAGGACTCGCTCGCGCCGGTGGCGCAGCGCCTGAGTGAACTGCTTGGTCGCCCAGTGCCTTTGCGTGCCGACTGGGTCGACGGCGTCGATGTGGCACCAGGCTCGATGGTGCTGCTGGAGAACTGCCGCCTGAACAAGGGTGAGAAGAAGAACGACGAAGGCCTCGCACACAAGATGGCCGCGTTGTGCGACATCTTCGTACACGACGCGTTCGGTACCGCGCACCGTGCCGAGGCCAGCACCTACGGCATTGCGCAGTTCGCCAAGGTGGCGTGTGCCGGGCCGCTGCTCGCCGCCGAGATCGACGCCATCGGCAAGGCGCTGCGCTCGCCCAAGCGGCCGTTGGTGGCAATCGTCGCCGGCAGCAAAGTCAGCACCAAGCTGACGATCCTGCAGAGCCTGGCCGACAAGGTCGACGGCCTCATCGTCGGCGGCGGCATCGCCAACACCTTCATGCTCGCCGCCGGCTTGACCATCGGCAAGAGCCTGGCCGAGCCCGACCTGGTCGACGCTGCGCGGGCGGTGATGCAGGCGATGAAGGCGCGCGGCGCCGAGGTGCCGATCCCGCAGGACGTGGTGGTGGCCACCGAGTTCAAGGCCGGCGCCGAGCCCACCGTGAAGGCCGCCAGCGACGTTGCCGCCGACGAGATGATCCTCGACATCGGGCCCAGGACCGCCGCGGCTCTTGCGGCCAGGCTCAAGGCCGCCGGCACCATCGTGTGGAACGGCCCGGTCGGTGTGTTCGAGTTCGACGCGTTCGCCAAAGGCACCGAGACGATCGCGCGGGCGATCGCTGCCAGCCCGGCGTTCAGCATCGCTGGCGGTGGCGACACGCTGGCGGCGATCGCCAAGTACGGCATCGAGAAGGACATCGGCTACATCTCCACCGGCGGCGGCGCCTTCCTCGAAGTGCTCGAAGGCAAGACACTGCCGGCGTTCGAGATCCTGCAACGGCGCGCCAATGGCTAGCGCGGATCTCGCGAGATCGGCCGCGATAATGGTCGCGCCACCCTGCAGAACAACGACGTCACCCCAGCCATGACCCGCGCCACCAAGATCGTCGCCACGCTCGGCCCGGCGACCAGCGACCCTGCCGTGCTCGAGCGCCTGCTGCGGGCCGGGGTCGACGTGGTGCGCCTGAACTTCAGCCACGGCAGCGCGCAGGATCACATCGACCGCGCCCAGCTGGTGCGCGATACCGCCACCCGCGTCGGCAAGCCGGTGGCGCTGATGGCCGATCTGCAGGGCCCGAAGATCCGGGTCGGCAAGTTCGCCGACGGCAAGGTGATGCTCACCGCCGGCGACGCGTTCGTACTCGACGCCGCGCGCAGCGAGCCGGGCGACCAGGCTGCGGTGGGCCTCGACTACAAAGAGCTGCCGCGAGACGTGAAGCCCGGCGACACGCTGCTGCTCAACGATGGCCTGATCGTGCTCACGGTCGACGGCGTGGCGGGTGATTGCGTGAACACGCGGGTCAAGGTCGGTGGTGTGCTGTCCAACAACAAGGGCATCAACAAGCAGGGTGGCGGCCTCACCGCGCCAGCGCTCACCGCCAAGGACATGGAGGACATCAAGACCGCGATGGCGTTCCAGGCCGACT
>DATJYZ010000172.1:0-3053 GCA_035499355.1 Burkholderiaceae bacterium
GTCGAGCACCAGCAACAGGCTCTGTCGTCGCAACTGCTGCCCCAGCAAATCGACGAGTGGGCGGTCGTGTTGCGCAGCCACGTTCAGAACATCGGCGACGGCACCCGCCACGCGCGCCTCGTCCTGCACGGCCGCGAGGTCCACATACCGGACGCCGTCGCTGAATGCCGGAAGGACCTCCTGCGCAAGCTGCAGGGCGAGCCTCGTCTTGCCGCAGCCACCAATGCCGGTCAGCGTCACAAGCCGCGCCTGCTCGAGCAGGCCCTTCAACTCACTCAACTCATTCGTGCGCCCAATGAAGCCCGTGAGCTGCGCGGGCAGGTTGTGGCGTGGCGTGGAACCGTCCGCTGCATCAGATGGCTCCGGGGACTCTGGAAGCGTGAAGCGATAGCCCTGCGCCGGGATGGTGGCGATCGCGTTGGCGCCGATCAGTTTGCGCAGCGTGCTGATCTGCACCTGAAGGTTGTTTTCCTCGACCACCAGGCCACGCCAGGCCGTGGCCAGCAGCTCTTCCTTGGTCACGAGCCGAGTGCGGTGTTCGATCAGCGCCATCAGCACGTCGAGCGCCCTGGCGCCCAGCGCCAAGGGGCGTCCATCGATCAGCACCTGCCGCTGTGCCGGGCGCGCGGTGAGTCGGCCGAAGCGCAACTCCTGCTGCGGCGTGAGGTTCATGGGCCCATCTTAGGGCGCGGGCCACTGGTCGATCCAAGACCAAACCGATGCTTCAGAAGGTTTAAGGCCCGACTCGGTCGCCTCAAGGACAGCGCGCCGGGGCCGGTCGGTCAGCCTTCTGAACGCTCCACGACCACCTCACTGATTTGCAGCACGGGTTGTATATCCGTGTAGTTGGCGGTGTCGCCCCTGATCTCCTGCGCGTGCGGGGCGCGGGCTGCCTGGAAAGCTTCGAGAGAAGTGCAGACGAAGTCGCACTTGGCAACGTAGACAGGGTCAGTGCCCGGAGTACCGCCTGCGATGCCTTTGTCCACGGTGTAGTACAGGCATGCAGCGCCGAGCCGCTGCTTCACCATTGGCATATGCCTCTCGCGGTAGTAAGCATGATCGAATCGCGCGCCCGCGGCGTACGGGTACATGACACTGACCTTGATCATCGGGGCTTCTCCTGTTGCTACGCATGGTCGAGGCATCGGCTCCCGGCCGCCTGGCATGGGCCCGCGCGAGACTGTCGCGCGACCCACAGTGACTCAGCCCGGCGCGAACACCGCCACCGGCGTGCCGTCGTCGCTCGGCAGGAACCTCACCTGCACCGCCATGCCGATGCGCCAGCCCGCGGGCCCGGCGTCGACCAGGTTGGTCAGCATCGTCGGCCCTTCGTCGAGCGTGACGTAGGCCAGCGTGAACGGCGGCTCGACGCGCTGCATCGTCGAATACGAATACACCGTGCCGCGCCCGCTGGCAGGCTTCCACTGCGTGCGGCTGCTCATGCAATGCGGGCACACCGCGCGCGGATACCAGTGCGTCTTGCCGCAGTCGTCGCACCAACGCAGCACGAAGCGGCCCTCTTTGGCGGCGGCGAGGAAGGCCTCGTTGTCGGGGCCGATGCCCGGCGTCGGGAGGATGCGCTCGCCCATCGGTCAGCCCCTTTCGAGGATCAGCGTCGAGCTGGCGTGTCGGCTGCCCAGGTTGCCGCCGGTGCCCTGCGCCAGCGCCAGCGCGCAGCCCTTCACCTGCACCGCCGGGTGCGCCTCGCCGCGCAGCTGGCGCACGGCCTCGATCACCTTGGTGATGCCGCCGCGGTTGGCCGGGTGGTTGTTGCACAGCCCGCCGCCGTCGGTGTTGAACGGCAGACGGCCGACGCCGGAGATCAGGTTGCCGTCGGCGACGAAACGGCCACCCTCGCCCTTGTTGCAGAAGCCCAGGTCCTCGATCTGCAGCAGCACGGTGATGGTGAAGCTGTCGTAGATCGATGCGTACTGAATGTCGCGCGGCGTCACGCCGGCCTCGGCAAACGCGGCCGCGCCCGACACCGCCGCGCCGGTGGTGATGAGGTCGACGTCGCCGGCGCGCTGGCCGCGCACTGTCTCGCCGGCACCGATCACGTTGACCAGCGGCCGCTTCAATGTGCGCGCGATCTCGGGCCGCGCGACGACGAGCGCACCGCCGCCGTCGCTGACCACGCAGCAGTCGAGGCGGTGCAGCGGGTCGGAGATCAGCGGCGAGTCGAGCACGTCCTTCACCGTGACCACCTCGCGCAGCATCGCGTGCGGGTTGTGCTGCGCGTGGTGCGACGCCGCCACCTTGATCCACGCGAGCTGTTCGCTCGTGGTGCCGAACTCGTGCATGTGGCGCATCGCGACCATGCCGTAGCCGTTGACCGTGGTGAGCCCGTACGGCGCCTCCCACGGCGCCTCGGGCGTGCCGGCGCGCGTGCGCGGCGCCGTGCCGCTGGAGCCTTCGCTGCGCGGCCGCCCGGCCAAAGTGATCAGCGCGACGTTGCAGCGGCCGGCCGCGATCGCGTCGCGCGCATGCGCCACCAGCGAGAGGTACGACGTGCCGCCGAGGTCGGTGCTCTCGGTGTGGTGCACCTTGAGATTGAGGTAGTCGACCATCGACGTCGGCCCCATGCCCGGCGCATCGCCGGAGCAGAAGTAGGCGTCGACGTCGTCTTTGCCCAGGCCGGCATCCGCGAGCGCGCCCGCCGCACACTCGGCATGCAGCTGCGCCACCGTCTTGTCCGGCGCCTTGCGTGTCGGGTGCTCGAAGGCGCCGACGATGCAGGCTTTGGCTGGGCGGCTCATCATTGAAGTGGTCTCGCGCTCGCTGGTCGGGTGAAATGTACTGCGTCGACCAAGCGAGCAAGGCCGCGGATGGGCAGGGCCGTGCGCGCTACCGCGTCGCGATGCCCCTCAGCACGCTGCGCTGCTCGGCGCCGACCAAGCGCGCCCGAACCTGCCCACCCGCAGCCTTGCGGACAGCAGCAGCATTTCGCGAATAGCAAACTGATCACGCAAAGATGACCTCACCAGATGTGTCTTGCCAACGCAGGGTTCGACGGTTCAACACCCGGAAGCGCCAAGAAACACCCTTCTTCCACT
>DATJYZ010000173.1:0-31917 GCA_035499355.1 Burkholderiaceae bacterium
GTGCGCTGCTCGACGGCATGGGCTCGCCCGGCGCCATCGCGTTGGCGCTGGCGCTGACCACGCTGCTGCTCGAAGACGTGGCGATTGCCGCTGGCGTCGCGTTGGCCACGCAGGGCGCGATCTCCTGGGCGCTGTCGCTCGCGGCGGTCGGCGGTGGCATCGCAGCGGGTGATGTGGGCCTCTATGCCTTCGGACTCGCCGCCACGCGGGTGCCTGTGCTGAGGCGGCGTCTCGTTGGCGCCTCGTCGGAGCGGGTGCGCGGCCGGATCGTGCGGCGTCTGCCCACCGCGGTGCTGCTGGCACGCGTGATCCCTGGCCTGCGGCTCGCGACGTACAGCGCGTGCGGCTTCGTGCGCGTACCGCTGCTGCCGTTCACCGCGTGGGTGGTCGTGGCCGTCACGCTGTGGACGGCCGGGCTGTATGTCATGAGCGTGGCGCTCGGCCGGACCCTGGCGCATGCCCTCGGCCTGCCGCCGGCCGTCGCGGTGGCGCTGCCGATTCTGGCGCTGGCGGCCCTGGTGCCGCTCGTGCGCAAGACCCGCCAACGATCGCAACGGATCACACCATGAACAACGCACCTCTCGCCCTGAGCGCAGCGAACGCCGCGCGGGCCGACCTTGTTGCCGGGCCGGAGGCCGGTCCGAACCGAGGCCGACCGCACCAGGGCATGCCGCCGCTCGACCATGACGGCCCCGCGCTGAGCTACTTCGAGTTCTGGCCGATGTGGGCTTTCTATCCACCGGTCGTGGCGTATGCGGCCTGGCTCATGCTGCGCCATCGCGGCATGCTGCTGCCGACCGTGGCCAACCCGTCGTTCCCCGGGGGCGGCTTCTACGGCGAGTCGAAGGCTGCGATCCTGGCGCTGGCGACGCGACATGCTGCCGAGTGGATCGCGCCGTTCATCCGCCGGCAGCGGCCCGATCGACCGGCTGGCGACAGCACGGCCGAGTGCGACGCGGCGCTTGCCGCGCTGGCCGAGGCGGGCCTGTCGCTGCCGGTCGTGGCCAAGCCCGATCTGGGCTGCCGGGGCGCGGGCGTCAAGCTCGTGCGCACGCGTGCGGACCTGCAGCACTACATCGACGGATTTCCGCACGGCGCTGCGTTCCTGCTGCAGCGGCTGGTGCCGCACGAGGGCGAGGCAGGCATCTTCTACTGCCGACGGCCGGGCCAGTCGCGCGGACGCGTCGTGTCGGTCACGCTGAAGTACTTTCCGCACGTCACCGGCGACGGGCGCCGCACCCTGCGTGAACTGATCCTGGCCGACCCGCGCGCCGGCAAGCTATCGCACCTGTACCTGCGACGGCACAGCGCGCGTCTGGACGACGTGCCGGCCGTAGGCGAGTCGATCCGGCTCGCCTTCGCAGGGAGCCACAGCCGCGGTGCGATCTTCCGCAACGGCACGCACCTCGTGACACCGGCGATGGAAGCGCGCTTCGATGCCATTGCGCAGGCGCTGCCGGAGTTCCACTTCGGACGCTTCGACGTGCGCTTCGAGGCGTTCGCCTCGGTGCAGCGCGGCGAGGGTTTCACCATCCTCGAGATCAACGGTGCCGGTGCCGAGAGCACGCACATCTGGGATCGCCGCACCGGTCTGCTCCAGGCGTGGCGCGATCTGATGCGACAGTACAAATGGCTGTTCGAGATCGGCGCCGCCAACCGTGCCAGAGGCTTCGAGCCGATGCGGCTGGCCGACTTCGTGCGCGACTACCGTCGCGAGAAGTTCCTGACGCCGAAGTACCCGGCGACGGACTGAGTGGGTGTAATGCAAAGGCGGTGCGCGCGACTACGCAGGAGCCGCACCTTGCAACCATGCCGACCCTCCAGGACCCGAACGCGAAACGCCTGCTGCAGTTCAATGCGGCGGTGCTGGGCCAGGCGGTTCCACTCGTGGTGGCGCATGGGCAAGCGGCCGCGCCGGCGTATTCGTATCCGATCGGCGCGCACCTGCGCCACGTGATCGAGCACTACGAAGCCTTGCTGATTCCGAGCGAGCCCGGCGTGGTCGACTACGACAGCCGACCGCGCAATCGCGAACTCCAGAGGAGCCCCCGCGTGGCGTTGCGGCGGCTGCACCTGCTGCTGCACCGACTCGACGCCTGGACCGGGGCCAGCCTCGATGCGCCCGTGCAGGCCCGTGGCCGGGGCGGCCTTGCGGGCGACTTCGGCTTCGAGGTCACCTCTTCGGTGGGCCGCGAGCTCGTCTTCGTCGCCAGCCACGCCATTCACCACTACGCCCTGCTGAAGCCGCATTGCATCCGGCACGGCATCCCGATCGGCGCGGAGTTCGGACGCGCTCCTTCCACCGTGGCGCATGAAAGCGAGTCGCTGGCCGCTCGTCTTGCCGCATGAACCAGGAAATGACCATGCTTCATTCGATCCCCCGCCGCCTGACCCGCCGAAGCGTGCTTGCAATCGGCGGTGGCGCATTGCTCCACAGCCTTCCTTCCCGGGCCGCGCAGCCGCCGATCAACACGTTGAAGGACAGCGTGTTTGGCGGGCGCACCGACGCGGCGATCAACGGCTACGACACCGTCGCCTACTTCAGCGTCGGCAAGCCGGTGATGGGCAAGGACGCGTTCGTTCACGAGTGGATGGGCGCGAAGTGGAAGTTCGCATCCCAGGCCAACCTGGACCTGTTCAAGGCCAACCCCGAGAAGTACGCGCCGCAATACGGCGGCTACTGCGCCTATGGCGTCGCGCAGGGCTATCTCGTCAAGGTCGAGCCCGACCAGTTCACGGTGCGAGACGGCAAGCTCTACCTCAACTACGACGCCGACGTGCAGGCCAAGTGGCGCATGGATCCGGCCGGCTACATCAAGACCGCCGACACGAAATTTCCGGCCCTGTTGCAGAAGTGATCGCCATGAACAACATTGCCCTGTCCACCGAGGCGTCCGTGTCGAGCTGGATTCGCAGGCACGGCCACTGGGTGCTCACGCTGTACGTGGCGTTCGTCTTCATCCAGTCGCTGTTCTTCAAGTTCACCGGTTCGCCCGAGACCGTCTACATCTTCGAGGGCAAGCTGGATCCGTGGGCGGCATCGCTCGGCTTCGCCGGCGCTTTCGCGCCAGGCGGCATCTTCTCGGCCAAGGTGGTCGGCTCGTTCGAGCTCATCGCTTCGTCGTTGCTCCTGATCGGGGCCGCGATGCCGCGCCGGCGGATCGTGCAGGTGATCGGTGCTGTGATGGGCCTGGGCGTGATCAGCGGCGCGATCTTCTTCCACCTGTTCACGCCGCTCGGCGTGGCGGTGGTCAATGCCGATGGCAGCAGCGATGGCGGCGAATTGTTCATGCTCGCCTGCGGGGTGTGGATCTCGTGTGCCTTGCTGCTGTGGATTCGCCGCGACGTCTGGCTGGCCCGGCTGTCGCGTTCGACGGGCCGCAGCGCCTAGACGAGCGGCTCGCGAGCGCGCTTCCGATATCGACGACGCAGCGGCCGCTCACGAACGCGCGCACCACCGCGTCACCCCGGCTGGGATGCCTGCTGCCACAGCCGCATGAAGTTGCCGCCGAGCATCTTGCCCACGTCCTCCGCGCTGAAGCCGGCCTTGAGCATCTCGTCGACCAGCCGCGGAAAGCCCGCGTAGTCCTGCAGCGTGCCCGGCGCGGTCTGCTGGTCGGAGCCGACGCCGACGTGGTCGACGCCGACGACATCGACCATCTCCTTGATGCCTTGCACGTAGCGATCGACGCCGGCGAAGAAGTGCCAGATGCCGATCACCCCGCCGGTCGCGGCGACCATGCGCGCGTGCTCCGACGAGATCTGGCGTCCGGCCAGCGGCGTCTGCCCCATTGCCTTGGAACCCTGCAGCGCCGTGTGCGACAGCAGCAGCGGCTTGCTGCTTGCCTTGGCGACGCCGCGCGCCATGTCCTCGGTGGCGTGCGCCACGTCGATCACGACGCCGAGACGGTTCAGCTCGCGAACCACCGTCGAGCCGAATTCGGTGAGACCGTTGTTCACGACCTGCCCGGTCTGGAAGTCGCCGATGTCGTTCGGTATGTAGTGCACGAGCTGGACGACACGGATGCCTCGCCTCACGGCCTCCTCGAGGCGCTCGAGCTTGGCATCGAGTGGATCATGGCCGGTTCGCCCTTGGCCTTGGCATCCTGCAACTCGGCGATGCTCAGCACCCGTCGAATGCCACCCTGGGCGACCAGTCGGTCGACCCAGTCCAGCCGGCCCAGGTGGCCCTTGTACAGCTCGCCCGGGCCGGGCTGGCGCATCAGACCGAGCACGCCATCGGGTCGACGGCCGATGACCGGGCCGTCGGGCACGTGCGCCAGGCACACCGCGCTCAGATTGCCCGCGCGCATGCTGGCAGCGAGCTTGTCACTCACGGCGGAGCCGAAGATCATGCCGGCCGCGTGGCTGTGAAGATCGACGCTGGTGGCGCTGCGCAGGACATCGTGGACCTGGGCGGAAGGCTCCTGCGCCAGCGCTTCGCTCTCGGCCAACGCCGCCGTCGAGGCCAGCGTCATGGTGAGCCAGTGGCGCCTGTTCATCAGCATGCCGCAAATACACATGGCGACTCCTCCTCAGTGCGTCATTCGATCACCTCGTCCGCGCGCAGCCGAAGCGACGCGGGGATCGTCAACTGCGCCAAGGCCACCCAGTGCAAGCGGCAGCTTGCGACGTTCGATCATTCCGGCCCCTTCAGCCACCACGCCTTCACAGGCCCAGGACATCGCCGAAGGGCACCCAGGTCTTGCCGTCGAAGCGAACCGGTTGCATGGACTTGGTCGGCGCGAAATCGGTGGGGCTGGTGTTGAGCGTGATTCCCGGCAGCAGCGTCGGTCCGACGAAGTTCTTCAGGCTCGCAGCCTGCCGCATGATGTTTTCGTGGGTCAGGTCATCACCGCATTGCCTGAGCACATGCGCTAGCGTGACCGCGTTACCGTACCCGCCGAAGTTCAAGATGTCCGCGGGGTTGCCTTCGGGGTGGTACCTCTTCATGAAGGCACGCCATTCGAGCATGCGAGGATCGTCGTTCCACCTCGGATCGGTCGGGTCTTTGGTGGACTGGCCAGAAATGATTCCGACCGACTTCTCCAGTCCGGCGGGCACCAGCACCGCGGCAACATAGTTCGCCACGCTGACCAGGTAGTGCACCGGCTTCCAGCCGATGTCGTAGACCCTGCGGATCGCCATCGCCGCAAACTTCGGCGTCGTCATGTCGAAGAACACATCGGCGCCCGAGCCCTTCAATTGCACGATCTGCGAGTCGATGGTCGGATCGGCGACTTCGTAGGTGAGCTCCGCGACGATCATCCTGGCCGCCTTGTCGCCGAGTCCGTCCTTCAAGCCCTTCAGGTAGTCCTTGCCGGCGTCGTCGTTCTGATACAGCACGCCGATCTTCGCGTCCGGCTTGGTCTGCAGGATGTGCTTGGCGTAGATGCGTGCCTCGGTCTGGTAGTCAACCTGAAGGCCCATCGTCCAAGGATGGTTCTGCGGGTCGTTCCATTTGGTGGCGCCGCTGGCGACGAACAACTGCGGAATCTTGCGGGCATTCAGGTAGCCATGGACCGCCGCATTCGTCGCCGTGCCGAGCGAGCCGAACATCAGCAGCACCTCGTCTTGCTCAACCAGCCGGCGCGTCGCCTCCACCGTCTTGGGTGGGCTGTAGGCGTCGTCCAGGCTGATGAAGACGATCTTGCGGCCGTTGATGCCGCCCTCGTCGTTGATCTTCCTGAAGTACGCGGCCTCGGCCCTGCCGATGACGCCGTAGGCCGATGCTGGCCCGCTGTAGGGCATCGTCTGGCCGATCCTGATCTCGGTGTCGGAGGCGCCAGGGTCGTACTTCTTCTGCGCCGTCGCCAAGGGCACCCACAGCGCCACGACGATGGCAGCGCCCGCACAAGCAAGTTGCGTCTTCATGGAGAGGACCTCCTCCGGGAGGCGGGAACTCGCCCGCCACGGGGCCAGGCCGTTGGACGGCCTACGATCCGCGCCCAGCCTATGCGGACCGCGTTCATGGCAACGCAACTCAGGGCCGGCGTCGCCATGGTTGACCCGATTCCACCGCTGCTCCTTGCGCAGGATCGGGCTCAACCAGCACATGCGTTGACTTGATGGCAACCCCTCGGTCGGGTCGAAGACGAGAAGTGCCGCTCGACGACGCTGATCAGCTTAGCCAGGTGGCCTTGCGTTCAATGCGGAGTTCCCCTAGACACAGGGAAACGAAACCTGAATCGCAGCTGAACAGCATTGCGGCGCTCTCCCGGACCATTCATTGAAACTACCATCCACGCGATCGCCGCCGTGCCGAGCGTGTTTCGATGAGCCATCTGCGCGCGTTGCTCCTCACCGATGTCGTCGACAGCACGCAGTTGTCGCAGCGCATCGGCGATGCGGAGATGGCCAGGCTGTGGGTCGCGCATGACCGCGCCGCGCGCGATCTGCTTCCGGTCTGGCACGGGCGCGAGATCGACAAGACCGACGGCATGTTGCTGTTGTTCGATGCGGCCTCCGACGCGGTGGGCTACGCACTGGCCTATCAGCAGGCGCTGAGCCAGCTCACGGTGCCGCTCAAGGCGCGCGCCGGGTTGCACGTCGGCCCCGTCACGCTGCGCGAGAACAGCCCCGCCGATGTCGCGCTCGGTGCCAAGCCGATCGAAGTCGAAGGTGTGGCCAAGGCGACCGCCGCGCGCGTGATGTCGACGGCCATGGGCGGTCAGATCCTGCTGTCGGCCGATGCGCAGCGATCGCTCGGCCCCGGCAGCCTGCAGTTGCAATCGCACGGGCACTGGCGCCTGAAGGGCCTGGACGAGCCGATCGAGTTGTTCGAGACCGGAGACGATCCCGCTCGATTCCTGCCGCCCCCCGACAGCGACAAGGCCTATCGGGTCGCGCGCCACGGCGACATCTGGCTGCCGGTACGCGAGATCCGGCACAGCCTTCCTGCCGAAGGAGACACCTTCATCGGGCGTACCGAGGCCCTGGTCGACCTGTCGCGCCGCATTCAATCCGGCGCACGGCTGGTGTCGGTGCTGGGTGTCGGCGGCAGCGGCAAGACCCGCGTGGTGCTGCGCTATGGGCGCAGCTGGCTCGGCGAGTTCCCCGGTGGCGTCTGGTTCTGCGACCTGGCGTCTGCACGCAGCGCCGACGACATCGCCGGCGCAGTGGCCCAAGGCCTCGACGTTCCACTGGGCAGCGACGATCCGGTGGTGCAGATCGGCAATGCCATCGCCGCGCGCGGTTCGTGCCTGGTGATCCTCGACAACTTCGAGCAGGTGGCCCGCTTTGCCGGGCAGACATTGGGCCACTGGTTGTCTCGCGCCGATCGCGCCCGGTTCGTGGTCACCACACGCGAGGTGCTGGGGCTGACGGGCGAAGTGGTTCTGCCACTGCCGCCGCTGCTGCCGGCCGACGGCGCCACGCTGTTCGTGAAGCGGGCCGAGGCCGCGAAGCCGGACTTCCGCCCCAGCCCCGAGGAAGAGGCTGCCATCGCCCCGTTGGTGGCCCTGCTCGACGGCCTGCCGCTGGCGATCGAGCTGGCCGCGGCGCGGGTGCGCGTGATGTCGCCGCGTGTGCTGCTTTCGCGAATGAGCGAGCGCTTCAAGCTGCTCGCGTCCAAAGGCGGCCGGCTCGACCGCCAGTCGACGCTGCACGCGGCATTCGACTGGTCCTGGGACCTGCTGCCGGCGCCGGAGAAAGCGGCATTGGCGCAACTGTCGGTGTTCGAGGGCGGCTTCGCCCTCGAGGCCGCCGAGGCCGTGATCGACCTGTCGGCGTGGGACGACGCACCGTGGATCGTGGATGCGGTGCAGGCGCTGGTCGACAAGTCGTTCGTGCGATCGCGCAGCGACGGCCGACTCGACCTGCTGGTGAGCGTGCAGGCCTACGCGGCCGAACACATGCAGACCGAGGGTCGCTATGCCGGCAGCGGCCCGTCGGCGCTGGCCTCGGCCCAGTCGCGGCATGCCGCGTGGTTTGCGTCGCTCGGCCCGCTGCGCGCGACCGAGGAGCGCTGTGCCGACCTCGACAACCTCGTCGCCGCGTGCAGGCGTGCCGTTCAGCTCGGCAACGCCGACGCCAGCGTCGGCGCACTGGAGGGCGCGTGGGCCGCGCTGGCCTTGCGAGGGCCCTTCATCGCGGGCGTCGAGCTCGCCGAGCGGGTGTGTGCGCTGCCGGGGCTGAGCGACCGCGCCGCGGCGCACGCCCGGCTGGCGCTGGCGCACGCGCTGGTGATCTCGGGGCGTTCGGAGCGCGCGCGCGAGATGTACGAAGGTGCGCTGGCGTGCGCCCGTGGCGCGGGCGACCGGCACTGCGAAGCGTGGGTGACGTTTCGGCTCGGCACGCTGAATCAACTCGAGGGACGGATCGACGATGCACGCGCGCGGCAGCTGGACGCGATCCGCCTGGCGCGGGAGTTGGGCGATCGCAGGCTGGAGGCCTTCGCGGCCAGCGACCTGGGCAACGTGGCGCTCATCGAGGGTCAGATGGACGCGGCCCTGTCGCTCTACACGCAGGCGCTGGCGGTGGCGCGCGAAGCGGGCGACCGGCACTTACAGAGCAGCGTGCTCGGCAACCTCGGCAAGTTGCACCTCGAGGTCGGGCATCTGGATAAGGCCGATGCGCGGTTCACCGAGGCACTGGCGACCGCGCGCGCGGTCGGCCATCGTCGGGTCGAGGGCAACATGCTCTGCAACCTGGGCATGCTGTATCTGGTGCAGGCGCGCCTGGCCGAATCCGAAGCGGCGTCGCGCGCGGCGCTGGTCATCGCTCGAGATCTGGGCAACGTGCAAGTCGAATCCATCGTGCTGTGCAACCTCGGCATCGTCGTCGAGCGCCAGGGACGCCCCGACGAGGCGCAAGCGCAGTTCGAGGCCGCCGTGCGGCTGGCGCATGCGTCGGGCGATCAGATCTCGGAAGGCCAGTTCACGGGCTACCTCGGTTTGCTGCACGCCCGTCAGGGCAGACACGACGACGCGCGACGTTGCCTGGATGCGGGTGAAGCGCTCCTGCGCGCGGCGTCCGACGCGTTCGGTCTGGGCGTGCTGCTGACCAGCCGAGCAGAGGCCCATCACGCGGCGGGCGACGACGCGGCCGCTGCGACTGCGCTGGCGGCGGCGTCCACCATCGCTGCCGAGGTCGGCGCCAGCCCGGCGTCGGAGATCGGGCTGGCGCTCGCGCGCGTGCAAGGATTGATCGATTTGGCAAGGTATCGACGTGGTGGCGTGCGGGCGACCGGCCGGCCAGCAGTACCGCACAGTGACACGCGAGCAGCCCCAGGAGACGCCCATGTCCAGCAGCCTGCACCATCACCTGATCGAGACTGAACTCGACGACCTGCGTCCGACGCAGATCACGGCAGGGTTTGCCGAGGTCGCACTCAAGCGAGGCGAGTGGGCTCGCCTGGGCAAGAAGGCGCGGCGCGACCTGCTGGACTCGCACTGGTTCCCGGCGGTGCTCGGGCTGCGCAACCGTTACCACATCGTCGACCATCACCACCTCGGGCTCGCGCTGCTCCAGGAGGGCGTCAAGCGGGTCAGCGTCATGGTCCTGGCCGACCTGTCCTATCTCGCGCCGAACATCTTCTGGCGCGTCATGGAGCAGCACAACTGGGCCCATCCGTTCGATGCCTCGGGCGAACGACGCGGCTTCGATGCCATCCCCAAACGCATCGACCGCCTCGTCGACGATCCGTACCGCAGCCTGGCGGGGCTGCTGCGCGGCGCCGGCGGGTACGCCAAGGACGCGGCACCGTATGCCGAATTCCTCTGGGCCGACTACCTGCGACCGCACATCTCCGCGGCGCAGATCGGCGAGTCGCTCGAGGCCGCGGTGCGCGAGGCCTTGGGGCTAGCGAAGAGTCCGCTCGCGCGCTACTTGCCGGGCTGGTCGGGGGTCGTGCCTGTCACGCCACCCCTGGCAGCTCGCTGATGGCCAGCGTCAACGGCGCGGCCGAGGGCGGACCTCCATGGTCTGCCGACCTGGTCGCCGGCGTCTCGATGGCCGGGCTCCTGCTCCCGGAGGCGGTGGCCTACTCGGGCATCGCGGGCCTGCCGCCGCAGGCGGGTGTGTTCGGGCTCTTCGCCGGCCTGCTCGTGTACGGCTTGATCGGCAGGTCGCGCTTCGCCATCGTCTCCGCCACCTCGTCCTCGGCTGCCGTGCTCGGCGCCGCGACGCTGTCACTGGCGGGCGCCGACGCCGCGCTGCGCGCAGCCCTGGCGGCCGGGCTGGTGCTGACGACGGGCCTGGCGTTCGTGCTTGCCGGAGCGGCCCGGCTCGGCGCGATATGCAGCTTCATCGCCAAGCCCGTGCTGCGGGGTTTTGCCTTCGGCCTGGCGCTGACGATCGTGCTCAAGCAGCTTCCGAAGATGACCGCGACGCACGCGCTGAGCGGCGCCTTGCCGTCCTTCGTGGTCCAATGGCTCGAGGCCATGCCACAGTGGAACTGGAACGGCCTCGCCCTGGGGCTCAGTGCGCTGGTCGCGCTAAAGGGTCTGGCGCGCTTTCGCAGGCTGCCCGGGGCGCTGCTGGTGATCGCCGCCGGCATCGCGGTGAGCCAGTGGGCCGATCTTCCGTCGCGCGGGGTCGACCGCGTGGGCCCGATCTCGCTGGCGCTGGTGACCCCCGACTTGCCCGACCTGACGCAAGGTCAGTGGCTGAGGCTGGGCGAATTGTCCCTGGCCATGCTGCTGCTGCTGTTCGCCGAGAGCTATGGCTCCATTCGCAGCATGGCGCTGAAGCATGGCGACCCGACGACGCCCGACCGCGACCTTCTGGCGCTGGGCGGGGCGAACCTGCTGTCGGGGCTGTTGCACGGGATGCCGGTGGGGGCAGGCTTCTCGGCCACATCGGCCAACGAAGCGGCAGGGGCCGAGAGTCGGGCCTCGGCCTGGATCGCCGCGACCGTGGTGTTGGTGCTCCTGGCGGCTCTGCTGCCGTTCATCGAATTGACGCCCGAGCCGGTGCTGGCCGCCGTGGTGATTCACGCGGTGTCCCACACGCTGAGGTGGGGCACGTTCGAACCCTATTTCCGCTGGCGGCGCGACCGCGCTCTGGTGATCGCCGCCGCGCTGGCGGTGGTGCTGCTCGGCGTGCTCGATGGGCTGCTGGCCGGCATCGCCATCAGCCTGGTCATGACGCTGCGCGGCTTCTCCGAACCCCAGGTCAGCGAACTGGGTCGAGTCGGCGACGGGCATGATTTCTTGAGCTGCCGCGCCCACCCTGCGGCCACGCGCATCGCGGGTTTGCTGATCCTCAGACCCGAGGCGCCGCTGTTCTTCGCCAACGTCGAACACATCCTGCGTGACGTCGCGGCTCGCATCGGCGCGACGCGACCGCGCGGCTTGGTGCTGAGCCTGGAGGAAACGCCCGACCTCGACGGTACGTCGATCGAAGCCTTGGCCGAGTTCTCGGCCGAGCAAGCAAGGGCGGGCGTCCAAGTGGTGCTGGCCAGGCTCAAGGATCCGGTGTTGGCTGTCCTGGAGGCCACTCAGGCGAACTCCGCGAGCGCCATGCTCGAAGCCGGCAGCGTCGACGACGCGGTGACGCGACTCCAGGCTTCCCTCGCCGACGCGAGCCTTGCGCCGTTGCGCCGCTCATCGTAGCGTTGGCGTTCGCGCTGACCGCCGCCATCGACGCCTCGCCGGCTCGTCGTTACACGCTCTCGGGAGAACTGCCTTGAACGCCAAGCGAACCTCGCCCCGGCGGACGTACGACGTGGTGCTCTACGGCGCCACCGGCTTCGTGGGCCGGCAGACGGTGGCGCACTTCGCGGCGCACGCCGACGGTGTGCGCTGGGCGCTCGCCGGCCGCTCGGCCGACAAGCTCGAGCAGGTGCGGCAGGCGTGCGGGCCCGGTGCCGCGGGCGCCGGAATCATCGTGGCCGATGCCGCCGACCAGAAGGCGCTGGACGCGCTGGCCGGCCAGGCCGCCGTGGTGCTGAGCACTGCCGGTCCGTTCGCGTTGCATGGCAGCGCATTGGTCGCGGCCTGCGTGGCCCACCGCACGCACTACGTCGACATCACCGGCGAGACACCGTGGGTGCGCGGCCTGATCGATCGCCATCATGCGCAGGCGATGCACGACGGTACGCGCATCATCCCCTGCTGCGGTTTCGACTCCGTGCCGTCGGATCTCGGCGCCTGGTTGGTCGCCGAGGCCGTACGACGCCAGCACGGCGACCTGTGCGTCAGCGTCAAGGCCTGCCACTCGATGCGCGGCGGCCTCAACGGCGGCACGCTGGCAACGGCGTTGAACATGATGGAGGCCGGCGAGGACCGGGCGCTGGCCGACCTGTTCTTGCTCAATCCGGCCGGTACCGCGCCGCGCAACCCGTCCGAGCACGCCGACCCGGTGGCGCCGCACCGCGACGCCGACTTCGATGCCTGGGTCGGGCCGTTCGTGATGGGGCCGGTCAACACGCGCGTCGTGCGCCGCACCGCGGCACTGCTGAAGGCGCGCGGCGATGCGGCCTACGGCGCGCACTTCAACTACCAGGAGTACCTGCGCTTCGGCCGCGGGCCGCTGGCGGCCGCCACCGCCGCCGGCGTCAGCGTCGGCATGGGGGCGGGGTGGGCGGCGATGCGCTTCAAGGCCGGGCGCGCGCTGGCGCGCGCGGTGGCCGTGCCGCCGGGGCAGGGGCCTTCGGAGCGCGCGATGGACGGCGGCTCGTTTCGCTGCGAACTGGTCGGCAAGACCGCCAACGGCAAGGCGGTGCGTGGCCGAGTCGCCGGCCAGGGCGACCCCGGCAACCGCGCGACGACGAAGTTCGTCTGCGAGTCGGCGCTGGCGCTGGCGCTGCAGCCGCATACGCTGCCCGGCGGCGAGCGCGCCGGCGGCGTGCTGACGCCGGCGAGCGGACTGGGCATGGTGCTGGCCAAGCGGCTGGTCGCCGCGGGGATCACGCTCGAGCCGATGCCCGCGTGAACGAGCGCCGGGCTCGCACGGCGACCCCGGGTGACACGCCGGGCGTCACCCGAACAGGCTGACGTGGAACACCATGTTGGCGATCGCCATCACGCCGATCACCAGCAACAGCACGGCCGCAATCAGCGTCATCGACGGCGGGAAGCCGCTCTGGCCATGGATGAGCCCTTCGGCGGTCATGGCGTTGCGCTCGTGGCGCAGGCCGGTCATGAACATCACGTGGTAGACGATGCCGATGACCAGCATCGCGATGCCCAGCGTCACCAGCAGCACGCCGAAGTGGCGCGCCGGTGCCGAGCCGGTGAGCAGCTGGTTGTCGGCCATCTTCCGGAACACCTGGTAGATGGTGAAGCCGAACGAGATCAACGACAGCGACGTGCGCATCACCGACATCAGCGTGCGGTCGGCGCTCATGCGCGTACGCTGGAACGACATGCCGGTGCGTCGCATCGACATGTCGGTGCGGTCTTCCGACAGGTCGGTGCGATGCTCGGAGAGATCCGTGCGGTGCTCGGACAGATCGGTCCGGTGCTCCGACAGATCGGTGCGGTGGGTCGAAAGGTCGGTGCGATGCTCCGACAGTTGCGTGCGGTGCTCCGACAGCCCGGTGCGGTGCGTCGACAGCCTGGTGCGGTGTTGCGACAGTTTGGTCGACGGGTCGTCGAGGAACTTCGGGTCGACGTCGGGCACCGGCGGCGGTGGCGTCTCGGGCACGTGGTCGGGCCGCCGCGGGTGCTGCCACGGCGCCAGGCGCGCGGGGCGCGGCGGACGCTCGAGGCGCTGTTTCGAACGGCTGGGCACTCGGGTGGGCATGGCGGGCTCCTGTCGGGTGGTTCACCGGTTCGGCGGGTGGCCCAGCGCGGCGTCGTGGCCGCGCCGGCTCCACCGCACGTAGGGCGTGCTGACGATCGACGCGACAACCAACACCAGCAGCACCGCGGCCATCACGCCGGGCTTGTCGACCGCGTTGTGCGAGATGGCCAGCGCCACGGCGGGGTGGCGCGCCGAGGTGGCCATCGCCAGCACGCTGCGCTCGTCGGGGTCGGGGCCGCCGAGCCAGTGGCCGACCACCAGGCCGATCAGCGCGAACACGGTCATCGCGACGACGCTGTAGTTGCCGACCAGGCGCGCCATCTCGGGCCACTCCTTGATCACGATCGGGATGCAGGCGAGCGCCAGCACCACGGTGGCCACGATCGACAGCGGCTTGTCGATGCGCCCAGCCACCAGCGGCGCGAACTTGCGCACCGCCATGCCCGCCAGCACCGGCAGCAGCATCGACGTGAGCACGATCTGCGTGATGTGGGGCACCGAGACGTCGATCGCGCGGTGGAACATCGACTCCAGCAGCGACGCGGCCAGCGGGATGTAGACGATCGACACCAGCGCGGTGGTGGTCAGCAAACCCACCACGTACGACGACTCGCCGCCGGCCTTGATCTGCTTGCTGGGCAGGATCGGCGGCACCGGCGACAGCGCCGACGCCAGCAGCGCGATCTCGACCGCGTGGTTGAAGTCGAACCACACGGCCATCCCCAGTGCGAGCACGGGCATCACCACCAGCATCGACAGCAGCGAGCGCAGCAGCAGGCCCGGGCGGCGCCACAGATAGGCGAGGTCGGCGAAGCGCGCGTCGAGCGCGACGCAGAAGATGATCAGCGCCATGCTGAGCTGGATGGCCAGGCCGATCAGTTCGGTGGGCGTCATCGCTGCACTCCAGTCTGCTTGAAGTGCGGGGCCGGGCTCAGTGCAGCAGCCCGAGCAGCGCGGCGACGATGGCGTCGAACGACACCACCGCAAGTGCCACCGGCACGAACGGCAGCGCCGTCGCGATGGCCAGCAGCGCGACGCCGGTCAGGTGCACCGGCACGAGGCGCAGCGCGCCGACGCGATCGACCAGCTGGTAGAGATCGGTGCCGGCCGAGAAATCGCTGCGATCGAGCAGCTCGCGCTGCGCCGCGGGTCGCGCGGGATCGAACCACTCGCGCTCGAACTGGCGGCCGAAGGCAGTGGCCAGGCCGTCGTAGGCGTCGGCCCCGCGCCGCTTCAATTGCAGCAGCTTCGGGCTGAACACCAGCAGTGGAGTGGTGAACAGCACGATCGCCAGCAGCACGACCACGACGACGGCGTCTTTCTGCGCGGCCAGCGAGGCGCCGCCGTACACCACCTCGTTGGCCATCGCGCCGGCGACGATGGCGGCGAGGCCCGCGGCCACCGGCGCGAAGCCGACCAGCGAGTTGCCGACGAAGGCCAGCCCGGCACAGCGGTCGGGGTGCACCGCCACCAGCGCGAGGTCGAGCCGCGACAGCAACCACAGCAACCGCGTCCACACCAGCAACCGCCACAGCCAGCCGAGCACCAACATCAACAGCAGCGGCATGCTGACCAGCGCGTGCCACCAGGCGGTCGGCGACAGCGCGGCCGGGTCGGCGTGCGAGCGGTACCAGATGGGCATGTGCACCAGCGTCACCGCCTGGTGCGCCGCCGCGCTCAGCAGGTACGCCAGCACCACCACCGCCACGTCGGCCAGCGGGTGGCGCAACAGCGCGCGCGCCGAGGCGATGGCGTCGGCATAGCGCGCGCGGCCCTTGGCCGTGGGCAGCAGCTCGAGGAAGCGGTGCGCCACGTGGCCCAGCACCGCCAGGCACACCGCGTCGGCGGCCAGCAGCAGCGGCCCGGCAATCACGTAGCGTGCGAAGGCGCCCAGGTCGCGCAGCAGCGGCTTGCCTTCGCTGCCGACCAGCGTGGCCAGCACCAGCAACGGCAACCAGGCGACCAAGACGAACAGCAACGCGCGCCGCAGCACGTAGGGCTTGGTGCCGCGCAGCAGCGGAAGCTTCGAGCGCAGCCGCAGCAGCGGGCCGCCGTGGAACAGCTCGTCCGCCGGTGCGCCCGCCACCGTCGGCTCGGTGCGGTCGACCGAAGGGGTTTCGTGCATGCGTCAACACGCCGCGCGCGGCGGCCCTTTCGCGCAGCATCGCCAGCCGCGCTGGCTGCGCCCATTGGACTTTGGTCCAATAGGCTGCCGGCGGCTGCCGGCGTCAATCTGCGCGTCAACGTCACCGAGAGGAGATCACCGTGAGCATCCGAATCGTCCTGGCCGCCATCGCGTTGGGCGTGGCGTGCACCGCCTGCTCGAGCACCCAGTACATCATCGGCACCAAGACCGGCCAGCTGCTGGTGTCGTACGGCAAGCCGTCGCTCGACGACAAGACCGGGATGTACACCTACAAGGATTCCGAGGGCAAGAAAGCCACGATCTCGAAGGACGAGGTGGGTCAGATCCTGGAGCGGTGAGTCAGCCATCCTCGCAGTCACGCGGCCGCTGCGGCCGCAGGAGGTTTGTCCGACATGAAGCGCAGAGACATCGTGCTGGCCGCAGGCGCGGGCTTGGTCGCGGCCTGCTCCACCACCGGCGACAAGCCGGCCGATCCCGCGGCCAGACGGCGTGAGATCGACGCCGCCGTCGACGGCGCGCTGGCCGACCTGTACGCGTCGACCAAGGGCTCCCGCGAGCTCGCCGCCAAGGCGCAAGGCATCCTGGTATTCCCGAAGGTAGTGTCGGCCGGCTTCGTGGTCGGCGCTTCGTATGGCGAAGGGGCCCTGCGCAAGAACAACGTCACCGCGGGCTACTACAGCGTCGGTGCGGGCTCGGTGGGGTTGCTCGCCGGCGCGCAGAGCAAGGTGATGGTGCTGCTGTTCATGACGCAGGATGCGCTGCAGAAGTTCGAGGCCAGCAGCGGCTGGACCGCCGGTGCCGACGCGTCGGTGGTGGTGGTCGACGAGGGCGCCGCGGCGCGCGTGGACACCGAGACCGCGCGCGCGCCAGTCATCGGCTTCGTGCGCAGCACCGCAGGCCTGATGGCGAACCTGAGCCTCGACGGCACCAAATTCAACAAGCTGACGCTCTGACGGGCCTGGGGTCCGGTGGGCTTGCGCGGGCTCGTCGGGCGGCGGTACAAGGTGGAACGGCCGCGGTCGCGGTCGGCGCCGGCGCCATCGCCGGTCGCCGTCGCGCGGCGTGACTCTCGCAGCGCATGGTTCTGAAAGAATTCCTCGCCTCGACCCGGCCCGCCTTCTTCATGCCCAGGCTGGCCGCCGCCGCGCCGTGGACGTGGCCAGCCGAGCGGCGGCGCCGCGTGGCGCTGCGCTGGGCGCGCGGGCTCGGTGTCGCGGTGGCGGTCGTGCTGGTCACTTGGCTGGTGCTGTGGCTGGCGGTGCCGCCGCTGCTGAAGAGCCAGGCGCAACAACGTCTCAGTACGCTGCTCGGGCGCACCGTGACGATCGGCCAGGTGCAGTTCGCGCCGTGGAGCCTGCAGCTGACGCTGCGCGACGTGGCGATCGCCGGTGCGAACAGCGGCGCCAAGCCGCTGCTGCGCGTCGAACGCTTTCATGTCGATGCCGACTGGACGTCGCTGTTCCGGCTGGCGCCGGTGATCGAGGCGTTGGAGATCGACGCCCCGCAGGTGTACCTGGCGCGCACCGCGCCCGATCGCTACGACATCGACGATGTGCTCGAACGCCTCAGGGCGCTGCAGCAACCACCACCGGCCGAGCCGCGGCCGCCGACGCGCCTTGCGCTGTACAACGTGCAGGTGCGCGACGGCGCGTTCACGTTCGACGACAGGCCGTTCGCGCGCCTTCACGAGCTGAGAGGGCTGCTGCTGACGCTGCCGTTTCTGTCGACCTTGCCGTCGCAGGTCGAGGTGACGGTCGAGCCGCGGCTGGCGTTCAACTTCGACGGCACGCAGTTCGATACCGGCGCGCAGGCGACGCCGTTCGCCAAGGACCGCGAGACGTCGATGACGCTGAAGATGGGCGACTTCGACCTGACGATCGCCAAGCCCTACCTGCCAGCCGACATGTTGGTCGAACTGCAGCACGGTCGCGCGCAGGCCGACCTGTCGCTGCACTTCGGGCTGCGCGAGGACAAGAGTGCCGCAGTCTCGCTGCGCGGCAACGTGTCGGTGTCGGATCTCGCCGTGACCGACCGTGCGGGTGCGCCGCTGGCGGCGTGGCGATCGCTGCAGGTGGCGTTGGCCGACGTGCAGCCTCTGGAGCGCAAGCTTGCAATGGGCACCGTGAGGCTCGACGGTCTCGACGTCACGCTCACGCGCGACGCGCAGGGCCGCATCAATCTGCTCGATCTCGGGTGGGCGCAGGCCGCCGCTGCCGGGGCGGCTGAGGCCGCCGAGCAGGACGCCGCGGCGAGCGCAAGCAGCGGATTCCAGCGGCGCAGGGCCGCCGCCGGGCAGTGGCAGGTGAATGCGACGCGGGTCGAGCTGGCCGACGCGCGCGTGCGCTGGACCGATGCGACGACCAAGCCGTCCGTCGCGCTGAGCCTCGACGGCATCGAATCGACGATCGGACCGGTCGCCTGGCCGATGGCCGAGCCGGCGTCGCTGGCGCTGAAGGCGCAACTGCATGCGGCCGGCCAGCAGGCCGCTGTGGCGACGCTCGACGTGCAGGGCAGCGCCATGCCGGACAAGGCGAGCGTGGCGCTGCGCGTCGGCGCGCTCGACTTCGCCGCGTTCGCGCCGTACGTCGCGCAACAGATCAAGCCCATGGTCGAAGGCCACGCATCGCTCGACGCCGCGCTCGATTGGGCCAAGGAGCCGCAGGAGCTCAGGGTCAAGCTCGCGAGCGCCAGCGTCGATGGCTTGCGCGTGATCGATCCGCAGCAGCCGCGGCGCGGCAACGAGAAGACGCCGCGCGACGCGCTGGCGTGGAGGCAGTTCGCGCTGACCGACTTGCAGCTCGACGTGCCGGCGCGCAAGCTGGCGATCGGCCAGCTCGCGCTGCACGATGCGCAGGCGCTGGTCGAGCGCGGCAGCGACGGCACGCTCAACGTCGTGCGCTGGCGCAAGTCGCCCGCCGCTGCCGAGGCGCCGCCTTCGCCTGCAACGCACGCGGCGCCGCCGGCGAGCGCGCCGGGCCGTGCCGCTGCACCGGACAGCGCCGCGTCGGCACCGCAATGGCAGGTGACGCTGGCCGAGCTGGCGGTCGACGGCAGCCAGTTCGGGTGGCGCGACGAGGCGGCGCCCGGTGCCAGCGCCGAAGACCCGGTGTGGCTCGACGTGCATGCGATCCGCGCCACCGTCAACGGCCTCGCCTGGCCGGTGGCCACCACGCAGGCGCAGATGCAGTTGTCGGCGCAGGTGGCCGACCCGGCCGCGCTGCGCGAGCAGCGCCGCGTGCGCGGCGGCAGCATCGACTGGAAAGGCCGCGTCGTCGCGCAGCCGCTTGCTGTGCAGGGCGCATTGCGCATCGAGCGCTTTCCGCTGCACGCGCTGGAGCGCTACGCGACCGGCAACCTCAACGCCAGTCTGCAGCGCGGTCAGCTGCAGTGGCGTGGCGACCTCGCGCTGCGCCAACGGCCTCAGGGCATCGAGGCCAAGGTGGCAGGTGATCTGCTGCTGGCCGACCTGCACGTGTTCGGCCGCGATCCGGCGTCGCAGGTGGTGTCGCCCGACGAGCTGATCGGCTGGCAGGCGCTCAACGTCAAGGGCCTCAAGGTCGCGGTCGCCCCGTCGGCGCGGCCGCGCATCGACGTCGCCGAAGCGGTGCTGAGCGACTTCTATTCGCAGCTGGTCCTCAGCGAGGACGGCCGCTTCAACGTGCGCGACGTTGCGCGTCGCGGCGCGCCGGCAGCGCCACCGGGCGGCTTCGCAGTCGGCCCGCAGATCGCCCCGACCAGCGACGCCGCCAGGCCCGACGCCGCCAAGGCCGAGACGGCGAAACCCGCGCCCGCGCAGGGCGAGGCCGGCGCGGCTGCGACACCGGCGAAGCCCGAGCCTGCGCCGCCGGCCTCCGAAGCTGCAGCGAGCGCGCCGCGCGGTGGCAAGCTGCCGCTCGACATCGCGGTCGGCGGCGTGCAGCTGGTCAATGGCCGCGTCGACTACACCGACCGCCTGATCAGGCCCAACTTCAGCGCCGCGCTGAGCGAGGTCAACGGCCGCCTCGGCGCCTTCGACTCGACCTCGCGCGACATGGCCACGCTCGAGCTCAAGGGCCGCATCGCCGGCACCGGCTTGCTCGACGTGCGCGGCAGCCTCAACCCGACCGCCGACCCGCTGGCGCTCGACGTCGCCACCAAGGCCAGCGAGATCGAGCTGGCGCCGTTGTCGCCGTATGCGGGCAAGTACGCGGGCTACGCGATCGAACGTGGCAAGCTGTCGATGGACCTGCACTACAACGTGCAGCCCGACGGCAAGCTCGAAGCGAAGAACCACGTCGTCCTGAACCAGCTGACGTTCGGCGAACACATCGACAGCCCGACCGCCACCAAGCTGCCGGTGCGGCTGGCGGTGGCGCTGCTGAGCGATCGGCACGGCGTGATCGACGTCAACCTGCCGATCAGCGGCTCGATCAACGACCCCAAGTTCAGCGTCGGCGGCATCATCTGGCAGGTGCTCGTCAATCTCATCACCAAGATCGTGACGGCGCCGTTCTCGTGGCTCGCCGGCGGTAGCGGCGAAGACCTGAGCTACGTCGGCTTCAAGCCCGGCACCGCGTCGATGGTGGACAGCGCGGATGCCACGCTCGACAAGGTGGCCAAGGCGCTCGAAGAGCGGCCGAGCCTGCAGATGACGGTGACCGGCGCGGCCGATCCGCTGGGCGAGGGCGACGCGATCCGCGACGCGATGCTCGAGCAGCGCCTGCAGGCGCAGCTGCGCAACGAGGCGCTGCGCAGCGGCGTGGCGGCGAGCGCGCCGACGGCCGTGCCGCCCGACGAGCGCGAGCGCCTGCTGCGCGCCGTGTACCGCGACGCCGATCTGCCCGACAAGCCGCGCAACGTGATCGGCTTCGCCAAGGACATCCCTGCGCCAGAGATGGAGGCGCTGCTGAAGAAGCACATGCGCGTCAGCGAGGACACTGCACGCCAGCTCGCATTGCAGCGCGGCGTGGCTGTGCGCGACGCGCTGGTGAGCAAAGGCCTGCCCAGCGAGCGCCTGTTCCTCGCCGCACCGAAACTGCGCGTGTCCGGTGAGGACGATGCGGCGTGGTCGCCACGCGTGCAGCTATCGCTGGCAGTGAGGTGATCGACCACCCGAACAGCGCTCGCACCGCGATCGACCCTGCCCCCGACCGACGGTCAGAAACTGATCGCCATCCCCAGCGCCCAGCCGCGCACATCGGGCCCGAACTTGTAGCGCAGCACTGCGCGCCAGCGTGTGGCCCAGCGCTCGAGCGCACTGGAGTCGAGCTCCAGCCCGAAGCCGAGCGAAGCCATGCGCGAAAGGCCCACTTCCTTCTGATCGCCCAGGAACTGGGTGTAGGCGACCTCGTAGACATAGCGGATCGGTCTGTCCCAGACCACACCCCAGCCGGTGGGCACGCGGCGGCGCGCCCAGACGCTGGCGCTCTCGGCCTTGGCCTTGCCGACGACCGCGTCGGGAGCGTCGCTGTAGCTGCTCAGCTGGACATTGGTGTAGCGCAGTTCGAGATCGTCGTCGTACTCGGGGGCAAACCTCTCGTAGTCCAGCATCAGCGAACCGCCCAGGCCGTAGGCCTTCAGCCTCTTGCCATCGAGGAACGACAGATCGTGGTTGGTATTGTTGTCGACCCACCACTTCAGCCCCGCCAGATCGCTGGCCACATAGCCGAGCGTGAAGTTGAAGATCGGCCGCACCACCCAGTGCTCGGACAGCGGGAAGTCCCAGCCGATGCCGCCGGTGGCCGACACCGAGTTCCACTTCACCGGCAC
Organism: Burkholderiaceae bacterium; assembly: GCA_035499355.1. GTDB lineage: Bacteria > Pseudomonadota > Gammaproteobacteria > Burkholderiales > Burkholderiaceae_C > JAEUPI01. Next base: position 21,584 of record DATJYZ010000173.1, read on the forward strand.
GGCTCGGGTCTGGGTACCGTCGCTGGCCACGAACGTGGGGTCGTAGCGTGCGTAGGCGGCATTGCCCTCCAGGTACAAGGGCGTGCTCTTGCTCCAGGTGAAGCCGCCGCCCACCTGGGTGAGGGACAGGCCCGGGCTGGACGTCGCGCCGTTGCTGATCGCCAGCGAACTGGTGGTGACGTCGGGTGCCACGGTGTAGCTCATCACGCCGAGGATGCCGTTGGCCAGCTTCTGCACGTCGACGCCCTGGATCGCCCGCCCCGCCAGTTGCGCATGCGCGGATGCGCCCAGCATCGCCGCCAGGCACGGCAGGAGTCGGGCGCACCAGCCGGTGCCTGCGGTGGCCATGACGCTGCGCCGAGTACGACTCAGGGCGTGTCCCCGATCGTCGGCGCAGCCGGCAGCGCGGGGCTGCCGACGTTCGCGGTGGCCATGGCCGCGCAACGCCGTGTTGTTGTGTGCATGGCCGTGGCTCCTTGTCCCATTGCCGCGGTGCCAATCTTAAAGAATCTCGCGAACACACCGGCGCAGCGCGCGATGCACCGGCGACGAGGCTCAGAAATAGCGCCGCCAGTCGAAGATCATCCGCAACCCGATCGAGTAGATCGTCTCGAGCTTCACCCCCGGAGCCCCCGGCGGGTACGTCACCGCCGTGTGCTTGGGAACGTCGGCACCGGCGAAGAGCTGGATCAGCACGGCCGAACTCTGCCGGGTGTCGAACGCGCGGTAGGGCCGGTATTCCAGGATCGGCAGGTCGAAGAGGATCGACTTGAAATCCACGACGCGCGTTTCAGCACCCGGCGTCGCACCCGGCACGGTCATCGTGTTGTCGAAGCCATATCCGTAGAAGGTGGCGCCGAGTTCGCGTCCGAGCACGAACTGGAAACGCCCGAAGCGGGTAGCCCACCCCGACTGCCAGGGGATCAGGCCGCCGTTGCCGGCGGTGACTGCCATGCCCGTGTAGGTTTCGGGAGACAGGAAGTACAGCGGCGACGCAAGCAGCAGGTCACCCGGGATCAGGTAGAACGGCATGCGCAGCCGACTGGAGATGCCAAAGCGCGATCGCACCGCCGAAGCGCCGCCGGCGGCCTCCAAGGCAGGCGAGGTGATTGGCAGCGTGTTGGACGAACGGGTATCTCCGCGCACCCCGAGCGACGCATAGACCAACCCGTCGCCCGCCTCGCCGACCACGCCGTCGAGGCCCAGGCCCGCACGCACGGACAGGTCGGCGCCGGCGATCCAGCCGTTGTCGGTGACCGACGAGTCGTATCCGCCATTGATCATGCGAATGTCTCCCGAGCCGACGAAGCCGATGAACGGCCCCACTTCGGCACGAAAGCGCGGCATCGATCCGAGCCCCGGGCCGAGACCCGGCACGGGCGTCGGGCCGAGCACATCGGGCAGCAGCGCCAGGACCTCGGGCGTTGCACGCACGCCTTCGTCGCGTCGCGGCAGGTTGTTGTTCTTGCAGACGTCGAACGCGTCGGGCTCGCTGGGTGCTGCCGGGGTGTGGGGCACACGGGTCGGGAGATTGCGACCCGCGGCGTGGTCGATGACCTGCTGCAGGCTGATGCGCACTGCGGCGGCAGCGCGCTCGGCATCTTCGGGCCGCATGTGCGCATCGCCCATCAGCACCATCGACTCGCTGCCGCCCTTCCAGGTGAAGACCTCCAGCCCGGCCGCGTTGTAGTAGTCGTGCGTGCCCTTGCGTTGCGACACGTCGCCCCACGTGCCGGCGACGTGGCCGGCGGCGAACGTGTCCTCCAGGAAGTGCAGCGCGAAGGCCTCGTCGGCCAGCATCGCCCGTGCGAGTGCCTGGCGCTGCTGTGGTGCGAGCTGTTCGGTGGCCAGCCGCGTGGCCTTCTGCAATGCGCTCAGGTGGAACCAAGCGTAGACGCCGATCGCGCTGATCTCGGAGCCTGGAGAGAGCGTCGACTCGGCGTACTGCCGCGCGGTGGTGTCCGTGTGCGGCCGGGGCAGCAGAAAGTGCGCGTTGTTCGAGCCGGCGCGGGTCGCGTATTCGACGTCGGCCCGCTGCAATCGGGTGTCCGATGTGCGCAGCGCATTGGTGCGCTCGGCGCGCAGCGCTTCGTCTTCCACCAGGCGCTGGACATCGGCGATGACGTTCTGGTTGCGGAAATTGACTTCGGGCCGGGCGGTGACCGCGATCCGTCCGAGGTCCAGCTTCAGCTGCGCCGCCACGTCGGCGACCTGCAGAATCCAGTCGGTGTCCAGGGCGGTGTCGAGCATCTTCTTGCTCGAGCACGAGTGATCCCCGGCAATCGCGGGCCACGCCGCCCAGTCGATGCAGGCGGGGGCGAGACCTTGCTTTGAGTCCGCCGCCTGTTCGCACATGCGCTGCTCGTGCCCGCTGCGGGCGTCGCGCCAGAGGCTGTCGAACAGGGCCTTGCGGTCCGGGTCGAGCTTCTCCACCGCAAGCACGCTGATGTCGCGATGCTCCGGGTAGACCCAGGCACGGACGGGCATCGACAGGCCCAACAAGCCCAGGCCCGCCAGCGTGCCCGCGATGGCCCTGGTGCGCAATGTCCTCATGCTGCTGGTCTCCAATGTGATCGCTGTCGGCGGTGGAGGGGGTGGCCACGCGAGCGGCATCATCGCGGGCTGCAGGTACTTCGCGCGCGCCGCAAGGTCCTCTTCGACGAAGCGGCGCACGGCTTCCATGAGCGCCTCGCGCGGATAGGCGTTCCGACCTGCCTGTTGAATCTATCAGACGCAACAGCATGCCGAGGCGCGGCGAGAGATCACGTCGCGCCGATCAGACGCTCAGACAGATGGCGTCGCACAATCGCAGCAACCGGGAGTACCCATGCTCGGCCCTGATTCGCCGCCACCGTCCAACCACACCGCATCGCCCGCCTGGCAGCGCATCGCGGCGCGCCATGCCGACCTCGGGGGCGGTTTCTCGATCGCGCGCGCGCTGCCCAGTGCCGCCCGGCGCACCGTGGGTGCGTGGTGCTTTCTCGACCATGCCGGACCGGCGCGCTTCCCGCCGGGGCCGGGCATGCGCGTGGGGCCGCACCCGCACATCGGGCTGCAGACCTTCACGTGGATGATCGAAGGCGAGGTGCTGCACCACGACAGCCTCGGCAACCGCCAAGTCATTCGGCCCGGGCAAGTGAATCTGATGACCGCCGGCCGCGGCATCGCGCACAGCGAGGAGTCGATCGGCACGCAAGGCAGCGTGCACGCCGCGCAGCTGTGGATCGCGCTGCCCGACGCGCATCGACACGTCGAGCCGGCGTTCGTGCATCACCCGCAGTTGCCGACTGTGAAGCTCGACGGCTTTCGTGCCACGGTGCTGGCAGGGCGATCGTTCGGCTTGGACGCCCCGGTGCAGTCGTTCTCGCCGCTGGTCGGCGTCGACCTGGTCGCCGACGCGGCGTCGCGCACGCGCGTGCCGCTGCGGCCCGATTTCGAGCATGCGGTGCTGTGCCTGCGCGGCGCCGCGCGCATCGATGGCCAGCCCATCGAGCCCGGTGCGCTGCACGTGGCCGCGCCAGGGCGCGAGCACAGCGAGCTCGCGTGCGACGCCGCGGCGCAGCTGCTGTTGATCGGCGGTGCGCCGTTCGACGAACCGCTGCTGATCTGGTGGAACTTCGTCGCGCGCACGCAGGCCGAGGTCGACGCCGCGGCGGCCGACTGGAATGCCGGCCACCGCTTCGGCGAGGTGCCGGGCACGCGACTGCCGCGCGTGCCGGCGCCCGACACCGCCGGCTTGCGACTCAAGGCGCGATCGAACGAGGCGCACTGAGCGCCGCGCGCCGGCGGCCTGCGCCGCGCGCCTGTGCGCGCCGGCTCACGCCTGCGGATGCCGCGTGCGGATCGCCCAATCCTGCACGTCCTGCAGGTGCTGCACCTGCAGCGCTTCGTCGACGCTCTCGTGGCCACGTCGTTCGAGCGCGGCCTCGCGCGTGACAATCGTGACCTGGTTGCGCTCCAGCGCAGCCGTCTGGTCGCGATCGAGCTTGTCGCGGCGGTACTCGGTGGCGATCCAGTGCTGCTGCTCGGCCTCGCGCGCATCGGCCACCTGCGCGTGCATGCGCTGCAGTGCGTCGGCGCGGTGCTGCGCGTGCTCGGCACGGGCGATGGCCCGGTCGAGATCGCGCTCGGCGTAGGCCAGTTGCCGCAGCGAGGCCGCGTTGTCGGCCGCCAGCGCATCGGCCTCGACGCGCTCGACCAGCGCCACCCGCTCGTGCAGCCCGCCGTCGGCGGCCGGGTCGAGGCGACCCCGCGCCTCGTCGGCGGCGATGCGCGCCTGCTGCGCGGCATGGTGGTTGAGCTCGTGCGGCATCGTGGCCGCGCGTGCCGCCGTACCACCGAGCGCGGCCGTGCACGCGGCCAGCGCCACCAGGGTGTGCTTGTTCATGATGCATCCTTTCAGCGTGAATGGACGAGCGGCGCGATCGATGCCCGGTGCGCCGTTCAGGGCCTGCCGGCGGCTCGTTAGCCGATGTCCACCGGCACGAAGATGCGCTGGCCGTCGCGGTCGATCAGCAGCGCCACATGCTTGGGGTGCGCCTGCAGCGCCTGGCGGATCTGCTCGACGTTGTGCACCGGCTTGCCGTTAAGCGCGAGCAGCACGTCGCCGGGCTGGATGCCGGCCTGCGCCGCGGCGCCGCCGCTGCGCTCGACCAGCAGACCGTGGTCGACGCCGGCGCGTTGCAGCTCGTCGCGCTGCAGCGGTCGCACCGCGAGGCCCAACGTGCCGCTCTCGGCCTTGGCCACCGGCTGGTCGCGTTCGCTCTCGGCCTTGCCGAGCGCCACCGTCATGTCGCGCTTGGACTTGTCGCGCCACACGCTGAGCGCCAGCTTCTCGCCGGGCGCGGCCGTGCCGACGCGGTGCGACACGTCGCCGGCGGTGTGCACCGGCTGGCCGTTGATCTCGGTGATCACGTCGCCGGCCTTCAGGTCGGCCTGCGCGGCGGCACTGCCCGGCATCACGCTGGCCACCAGCGCGCCATCGGGCGACTTCAGGCCGAACGACTCGGCCAGCGGTGCCGACAGATCCTGCAGCGTCACGCCCAGGCGCGCGTGGTCGACGTGGCCGTGCGCGACGATCTCGTCCTTCACGTGCAGCGCCACGTCGACCGGAATCGCGAACGCCAGGCCCTGGAAGCCGCCGCTCTGCGAGTAGATCTGCGCGTTGATGCCGATCACGCGGCCGCCGGCATCGAATAGCGGGCCGCCGGAATTGCCGGGGTTGACCGCGGCGTCGGTCTGGATGAACGGCACCACGCTGTCACCGGGCAGCGAGCGGCCCTTGGCGCTGACGATGCCCTGCGTCGCGGTCTGCTCGAAGCCGTACGGCGCGCCGATCGCGAGCACGTAGTCGCCGACCTGCACCGACTTGGGGTCGCCGAGCGCGACCGTCGGCAATCCCTTGGCGTCGACCTTCAGCACCGCGATGTCGGTGGCGGCGTCGCTGCCCAGCACCTTGGCGCTGAACTCGCGGCGGTCGTTGAGCTTGACGGTGACCTGCTTGGCCTCGCGCACCACGTGCGCGTTGGTGAGGATCAGGCCGTCGCTGCTGACGATGAAGCCCGAGCCCTGGCCGCGGAACGGCACGCGGCCCTGCGGCGGCATGCGCAGCCCCGGCACGCCGCGGAAGAAGCGGAAGAAGGGGTCGTCGTCGAACGAGGGGCCGCTGTCGTCATCGTCGCCTCCGCTGGCGCTGTTGCCGACGTTGTGCAGGCCCGAGACCGTGACGCCGACCACCGCCGGACCGTACTCCTGCACGATGGCGCGGTAGTTGGGGGTGGCGCCGGCGCTCAGTGGCGCGATCGGCGCGGCCGGGCTGGCGGGCGCGGCCGTAGTCGTGGCCTTGGCGGGCTCGTCGGAGTGCCACCACTTGGGCAGCGTCAACGCGTCGGCGGTGCTGGCGGCGAAACCGGCCACCGCCAGCAGGCTGGCGATCGCGATCGCGGTGCGGGTCGTCTTCATGGTCATCCTTCCTCGTGGGCTTTCGTGCGGATTCGTGCGCATGGCCGATCGGCCGTGCGACGAAATCTAGGCGCTGCAGGTGAGTGCGAGGTGAGGGGAAGGTGAGGGCAAGGTTAGGGACGCCCTCGGCATGCACAGGCGCGTCAGTTCCCGTTCAGTTCGAACCGCATGCCTGTGGGAGGTTCGCAGTCGGCCGCGGTTGCCCCCGGTGAAGACCGCTCAAGCCCGCTTCGTCTCCGAGGGCAACTCGCCGAACAGCGCCTTGTAGCGTGCGGTGAAGTGACTCAGGTGTTGGAAGCCCCGGTCGGCCGCCGCCTGCGAGACGCTCAAGCGAGCCGGGGTCGTCGACAGCAGACGCTCGCGAACCAGGTTGAGGCGCAGGCTGCGCAGGTAGTGCACCGTGGTGCTGTCGGCCATCTGCCGAAAGCTGCTCTGCACGCTGCGACGGCTGACCCGCAGCCGCCTGCACAGGGTTTCGATGTCGGGCGGCGAATCTCCGCTGTCCGCGACGATGCGATGACACTGCGCGACGATGAAGGCGGCCGACGCGCTGGCGACGGTGGGTCGCGCGCCGCTGGCCTCTCCGAACAGCGCACGCAGCGACTCGAACAAACCCGTGGATGCTCCTGGCTCGCTAACGAGCACCTGAGCATCGGCATGACCCGGCCGGGGCGAACGGAGCGTGGCGATGAGTTGCCTGCGCAGCCGCAGCAGCGCGCCGGCCGGAGCCTGCAGCCCTTGACGCGACAGCAGCTGGCGTGCCTGCCGCGGCCATGGTCGCTCGTCGACGAGGCGCAGGAAGTCGTCGCTCGGAAAGGTGATCGCGAGCAGCTCCATGCCACGAGGGCGGTGGATGATGAACTCCTCGCCGCCGCGCAGGACGAAGAGGTGGTTCTCGCGCAGCTCGTGCCCCTGCATCCGTGGCAGCTCGGCGATGCAGCCGTTGAGCAGTGCAAAGCAGATCTGGCCGCGCGGCAGGCAACCCTGCTGAACCGCCCGCTCGCTCATCCACTTGCGGAACACGTGCACGCGCCCTGCGGTCGCCTCGGTCAGCGTGCTGTGCATCGCACCGGGCGAAAGCTGTGCGTAGCGCTGGTTCCATTCCGGCGCGGAGGCGCCATGGACGTGGAAGTCGTCGAATACGTCGATCTGGAAGGACATGTCGGTCGTCTGCGTCGAGTGCAACGCCGCCTCGATTTGCCGATTTGGGCTAACGCCCACGCCGGAGGCCTGACGATACTGCGTGCCCCATGAACCTGCAGCAAGTCAAGCAAGCGATGGTCGGCGACTGGGCGAGCATCGCCCCCGAGATCCGCCCGAGTGCCACCAGGAATCCCGATGGCAGCCTGAAGCCGTTCTATCTGAGGCGCAGCTTCCGCTACGTCGAGGGCGACGTCTTCGAGCTGAGCATCGAGAACTCCGCCGATCCGTACGGGGCGGCACCGTTGGCGCGCATCTTCATCCGCGGGCACACGATCTGGCGCGGCCCCCATCCGATCGCCGACGGGGCGCAGAAGGTCGACTTCGTGGCCGACGAAGCCTACGCGGTCACGCCCCTGCTGCCGGCCTTCGCCGACCTGCTCAACAAGGTGGCGGCCCAAGGCCACGCCCAGTGGGAGGTCGGCAGGCCGCAAAGCGTCTTCGGCAAGGCGTTCGCGCCTTTCGGGCTCGTCGAGGGCAGCCACTTCATGGAGTACGACCTGGTCTACCTCAGCCACGACATGCTGTTCTGGGGTGCTCGCAACATCGACGGCCGCGGCTTCGACAGCGAAGCGAACCGGCCGACGAACCTGCAGATTCCGCTCGTGCGCAAGTAGGCTTCCGCGAAGCGGCACCCTCACACCACCGGCAGCCGCACCTCCACGCGCAGCCCGCCGAGCGGCGAGTTGGACAGCTGCACGCTGCCGCCATGGGCGCGCGCCACTGTGCGCACGATCGCCAGGCCCAGTCCGCTGCCGGTGCCACGGCCCGGCTCGCGGCGGTGGAAGCGATCGAACACGCGCTCGCGTTCGCCCTCCGGGATGCCGGCGCCGGCATCGTCGACCACCAGCGCGGCGACATTGCCTTCGCGCTCGACGTGGATGTGCACGTGCGGCGGCGTGCCGCCGTACTTGAGCGCGTTGTCGACCAGGTTGCGCGCCAGGCTGCGCAGCGCGTCGGCATCGCCGTCGACCATCGCGTCGGCCGGCACCTCGAGGTCGACGCGGCCGCCCAGCGACACCGCGAGCGCCGCCGTGTCGGCCACCGCCTGGCGTGCCACGTGGGCGAGGTCGACCGGTGCGCGCTCCGCCGCGCCGCCGGGCTCGGCCCGCGCCAGCGCGAGCAATTGCTCGACCAGGCGGTGCGCGCGCTCGATGCCGGCCTGCAGGCGCTGCACGGCCTCGCCACGCTCGCCGTCGTCGCGCGCGTCGCGCAGCAGGCCGGCCTGCAGCTTCAATGCGGTCAGTGGCGAGCGCAGCTCGTGCGCGGCATCGGCGGTGAATGCACGTTGGGCGTCGAACGCCGCCGCCAGGCGCGCCAGCAGCGCATTGAAGCCGTCGATCAGCGGCGTCACCTCCGACGGCAGGCCCTGCGCCGGCAACGGCTCCAGGGCATCGACGCCGCGTTCGCGCAGCGCACGCACCACGCGCGCCAGCGGCGCCAGCGAGGCACCGACCAGCCACCAGATCGCCAGGCCGACGATCGGCGCCGCCACCGCAATCGGCAGCACGCTGCGCACGGCGGCGGCAGTGGCCAGCTCGCGGCGCGCCGCCAGCGGCTGCCCCACCTGCACGATGCGCAGCGGCGTGGCGGCGGCGTAGATGCGCCACGGTGCGCCGTTGACCTGCACGGTGGAAAAGCCGAGCACCGCACGCGCCGGCAGCACCGGCGCCGGCACGGTGCTGTAGAGCACGACGCCGTCGACCGACCTCACCTGCACCACGTAGTCGAACTCGGCGCTCTCGAGCACCGCGCGTTCGTCGTCGGCGATGCGCCCCTGGTCGCGCAACGACAGCGCCATCTGCCGCAACTGGTAGTCGAACAGCTCGTCGGCCTCGCCGCGCACGCTGATGTAGGTGGCGCCACCGACCGCCAGCGCCGCCACCGATGCCAGCGCGAGCAGGAACGCGAACAGCCGCAGGCGCAGCGAGCGCATCGACAGCTAGCCCTGGCCCTTGGCCTCGCCCACGTAATAGCCGACGCCGCGCACGGTGTGGAGGCGGTCGTCGCCGATCTTCTTGCGCAGCTGGTGCACGTAGACGCTGATGGCGTTGCTCTCCAGCTCCTCGCCCCAGCCGTACAGGCGATCCTCCAGCTGCGCGCGCGACAGGATCGCGCCCGGGCGCTCCATCAGCGCCTGCAGCAGCGCGAACTCGCGCGCCGACAGCACCACCGGGCGGCCAGCGCGGCTCACCTCGCGGGTGGCCGGGTCGAGTCGCAGGTCGGCCACCTGCAGCGCCGGCTCGGCGCGCCCGCTGGCGCGCCGGCCCACCGCGCGCAACCGCGCCAGCAGCTCGTCGAGCTCGAACGGCTTGACGAGGTAGTCGTCGGCGCCGGCGTCGAGCCCGGCCACCTTGTCGGCGGTGGCGTCGCGCGCGGTGAGCACGATCACCGGCGTGGCGTCGCCGCGCGCGCGCAGCGACTTCAGCACCTCGAGGCCCCCCTTGTGCGGCAGGCCGAGGTCGAGCAGCACCGCGTCGAAGCGCTCGCTGGCCAGCACCGTGTCGGCCGCGCGGCCGTCGCGCACCCAGTCGGCCGCGAAGCCGTGGCGGCGCAGCGCCGCGCGCAGGCTCTCGCCGATCATCTCGTCGTCTTCGACCAACAGGCAGCGCACGGAGCCAGAATGTAGTCCGGTTCAACACTTGCGCCGTATCGCCGCCGCCATGGTCCACATTCTCGGCATCTCGGGCAGCCTGCGTGCCCAGTCGTTCAACACGGCGCTGCTGCATGCAGCGCAGGCAGTGGCCGGCGCCGACGTGCAGATCGATGCTGCCACGTTGCACGGCATCCCGCTGTACGACGGCGACCTCGAGGCGCGCGACGGCACGCCGCAGGCCGTGCGCGAACTGAAGCAGCGCATTCTGGGCAGCGACGGCTTGCTGCTGGTCACGCCCGAATACAACAACGGCGTGCCCGGTGTGTTCAAGAACGCGGTCGACTGGCTGTCGCGCAACACGCCGGGCCTGCCGCCGGTGTTCGCCGACCGACCCGTCGCGCTGATCGGCGCGTCGCCCGGCGGCTTCGGGACGATCATGTCGCAGAACCATTGGCTGCCGGTGCTGCGCACGCTCGGTGCGCGCCTGTGGAGCGGCGGCCGGCTGATGGTGTCGCGCGCCGGCTCGGTGTTCGGCCCCGACGGCGCGCTGCAGGACGAGGCGATCCGCAAGCAGCTC
>DATJYZ010000174.1:0-12465 GCA_035499355.1 Burkholderiaceae bacterium
GACGTCGAGCTGGCCCGCGAACAGTGCGTAGAGCCCGAGGTAGCGCTGGCCGTGCACGTTGAGCGGGTCCACCGCGATGGCGCGCCGGCACAGCGCGACCGCTTCGTCTAGGCGGCCCTGTGTCACCGCCACCGACGCCGCGCCGAGCAGCACGTGCGACGCGCCGGGCGACAACGCCAGTGCCCGCCGCGCCGACGCGTCGGCCGCGCCGAAGTCCCAGTCGCGCATCTCCTGGATGATGGCCAGCGTGGCGTGCGCCTCGGCCAGCGCCGGCTCCAGCATCAGCGCGCGCTCGACGGCCTCGCGCGCGTGGGCGAAGCCCGACGCGTAAGGCACCCAGCCGAGCGCCGCCTCCTTCGCCTGGGCATCGGCCAGCTCGGCCCACGCCGACGCGCATGCGGGGTCGGCCGCCACCGCCTGCTTGCAGTAGGCGATGCCGGTGGCGACGCCGTCCTTGGTGCGGCGGGCCACCAAGGCGCGCCCTTTCAGGTAGAGCTGATAGGCCTGCGCGTTGCTGCTGCGGCCCGCGGTGGCGGCGCGCACCTCGGCGTCGAGCGTGGCGGGGTCGGCAGCGTCGGCTCGCTCGCGCCAGAACGTGGCCCTCAGCTCCATGACGACCGAGCGCGCGATGTCGTCCTGCACCGCGAAGATGTCGTCGAGGTCGCGGTCGTAGGTCTGCGACCAGAGTTGCGAATCGGCGGCCGCCTCGACCAGCTGCACCGCAATGCGCACCCGCTTGCCGACCCTGCGCACGCTGCCCTGCAGGACCGTCGCCACGTTCAGTCGGCACGCCGCGGTGGGGATGTCGACTTGGCTGCCCTTGAAGCTGAAGGCCGAGGTGCGAGACGCCACCCGCAGGCCGTTGATGCGCGACAGCACGTTGAGCAACTCCTCGGCGACGCCGTCGGCGAAGTATTCGTTGGCGGCATCGTCGGTCATGTTGACGAAGGGCATCACGGCGACGGACGCGACTGCGTCGTCGATGCGGCGCCACGGCACCGGGGCTGGCGCGGGCGGCGGCGTGTCGCGGCCCGGGGCCAGCAGCGTGGCCGTGAAGCGATAGCCGCGGCCCGGGATGGTGGCGATGGCCTGCGGCCCGAGCAGCTTGCGCAAGGCGCTGATCTGCACCTGCAGGTTGTTCTCCTCGACCACCATGTCGGGCCACACCAGGTCGAGCAGTTCGGCCTTGCTGACCAGCCGGTCGTGCCGTTGCGCCAGCGCGAGCAGGACATCGAAGGCCCGTGCGCCGACGGCCAGCGGCTCGCCGTCGCGCAGCAAGCGGCGCTGGTCGGGTTGCAGCTCGAAGCGGCCGAAGGTCAGCACCGGCTCGGTCCTTCCCGGACGCTGAAGGCCCACCGACAGAACGTTTCAGGCGCGGTTTCAGGCTGCTTCAAGACGCGGGCGGGGCGGTCGGCCGACAGTGTGTCGCATCCAGAACGCGCCGATGCGCACATCCCGGAGAGCCCGATGAAGACCTCACTCACCACCCGCATTGTCTCGCTGCTCGCCTCCGCGCTGGTCACCTACGGCGGCGTCACGGTGCTGGCCGACTACGCGCTGCCACCGGACCACGCCCCGCAGAGCGAGGCGGCGACCCGTCAGCCGGCGCTGCTGGCCGCCGCCAAGTCCGACGGCCGCATTGCGTCCGTTCAGCGGCCCTGAGATGCCGACCTGCCCGGCCACAGGCCGAGTGCCAGTGCCGTGCCCACCAGCACCACGGCGGCGCCGGCCACGGTAGGCCCATCGAGCGCCTCGCCCAGGTACAACGCACCGGCCACCAGCGCCACCACCGGGTTGAGGAACGTCACCGACATCGCGCGCACCGGGCCGATGCGCCGCAGCAGCCGGTAGTACAGCAGGAAGCCGAGGCCTGAGCTGCCCACGCCGAGAAACGCCATCTCGATCCACGCGCGCGGCGGCACCGGCGCGGCGGGCCAGGTGGCGGTGGCCAGCGGCGCGAGCGCGGCGCCGGCCACCGCGAGGCTGCCCACGGTGAGCGCGATGGCGTCCATGTCGCCCAGGTGGCGGCGCGTGAAGTTGGCTCCCACCGCCCACAGCGCCGAGGTGAGCAGCACCGCGCCCACCGCGAGCAGGCCGGAGTCGGATTTGAACGACACGCTGCCGGCGGTGAGCCACGCCACGCCGCCGAAGCCGATCACCAGCCCGGCGCTGCGCCAACGGCCGAGACGCTCGTCGAACACGAAGTGCGCCAGCAGCGCGGCGAACAGCGGTGCCGTCGCGTTGAGCACCGCCATCAGCCCGGCGGTGAGGTGCTGGGCCGCGTAGCCGAGCAGCAGGAACGGCAGCGCCGTGAACGGCACCGCCTGCACCGGCAGCGCGAGCGGATGGGCGCCGAGCTGGCCCAGGCCACCGCGCCACATCAGCACCGGCAGCAGCACCGCCGCGGCGATCGCCAGCCGCAGCGCGATCAGTGGCGCCGGCCCGAAGGCCGGCACCGCGGCGCGCATGAACAGATAGGCCGCGCCCCAAAGCACACTGAGCAGCAGCAGTTCGGCCACGTCGCGCGGATGCATCGGGTCGGTGCTCAAGGCGCGGCGCTCACCGCGCCCGCGCTGCAACGAGCGCGCTGCGGATGCGCGCGGCGCAGCTGCGTCAAGCCGCCAGCGCCGCGAGGTGCAATGTGTGCGACCGGCCCAGCCAGAGCGCACAGTCGCGGTGATCGCGCAGCTCGTCGCCGGTGTTGGGGTGCACGAACACGTCGAGCTTGCCGTGGTTCAGGGCCAGCCAGCCCACCACCTGCGCAAAGTGCGCCGGCACGAATGCCAGCTGGTAGCTCCACATCGGGTGCGGACCCACCGGCCGCTCGTGAAAGCGCCCGACCTCCACCAGCTCTGCGAGCTCGGCACTGATCACTTCGCGCAGCGCCCACGCGTCGTGGCGGTTGTCGGCGTCGAAGTAAACGTGGGCGTGCCAGCTCTCGATCGCCGAAGGCGCCAGGATCTTCATGGAGTGGCGATGGTACGCGGGCACGGCCGACGGTCGCCCGCGATCTCGCCCGAATTCCCTTGGGGCGGTCTTCGGCGTATGGTGCCCCCGCGCGGTCGCGCACGGGTCCGAACCCTGAACATTGGAGACGAACATGGCATTCGACGGATCGGCCATCAAGGCCTTGCTGGATGGCGTGGTGGCGAAAGGCGCCTTGCACGGCGTCGCCGCGGTCGTGGTCGACCGCAACGGTCAGCTGTTTCACCACGCGGCGGGCGAGGCGCGCGCGGACACGCTGTTCCGCAACGCGTCGATGACCAAGGCGGTGGCGACCACGGCGGCGTTGCAGCTGGTCGAGCAGGGCCGGCTGAGCCTCGATGCCAGCGTCGCGTCGATCCTGCCGGAGTTCGGCCGGCTGCAGGTGCTCGATGGTTTCGACGGCGACAAGCCGCGGCTGCGTCCGCCGGCGAGCCAGGCCACCGTGCGCCAGCTGATGACGCACACCGGCGGGCTGGGCTACTTCTTCCTCAACGAGAAGCTGGTGCGCTATCACGAGCTCACCGGCGAGCCCACCGCGCTGACGGGCCTGAAGCGCAGCCTGTCGGTGCCGCTCGTCAACGACCCGGGTACCGCGTGGGAGTACGGCGTCAACACCGATTGGCTGGGCCTGGTGATCGAGAAGATCTCCGGGCAGAGCCTCGGCAGCTACCTGGGCCAGCACATCTACGGCCCGCTGAAGATGAACGACTCGACGTTCACGCCCAGCGACGCGCAGCGCGCGCGACTGCTGCGCGTGATGCAGCGCCAGGCCGACGGGCGCCTGGCACCGTCGCCGCACGACCTGCCGCCCACCTCGGAATGGGATGCCGGCGGCCACGGCTCGTACGGCACGGTGCAGGACTACGGGCGCTTCGTGCGGGCGTGGCTCGACGACGGTGCCGGCATCCTCAAGCCGGCCACGGTGCAGCTGGCACTGCAGAACCACCTCGGCGCGATCAAGCTGCCGGAGCTGATGAAGTCGATGGTGCCCGAGCTGTCGAACGACGTGCCGGCACTGCCGGTGCCGCAGGGCTGGGGCCTGGGCTTCCACCTCACGCTGGCCGACCTGCCGGGCATGCGCAGCAACGGCACCGGCGACTGGGCCGGCGTCTTCAACTCCTACTACTGGATCGATCGCACGCGCGGCGTCGGCGGCGTGTTGATGACGCAGCTGCTGCCGTTCTTCGACATGCGCGTGATCGAGACGCTGATGGGCTTCGAGATGGCGGTGTATCAGCAGGTGGGCTCGGTGCTGCCGGCGGCCTGAGCCGGCGCTACTTCTTGTCCTGTCCGATCGCGCGGCGCACGGCCTCCATCGCGTCGTCGTTGCTCGACGACGATCCCGACGGGGCCGACGCGCCCCCGGGCGCCGACGCGGCCGGCGCCGAGTCCTTGGCGCCGGTGCCCATCTCCTGCAGCATGCGCGTCGCAGTGTCCGGGTCGAGCAGCTTCTCCTTCTCGAGGAACACCGTCACCGTCTGCGGGAACGCGATCACGACGCCGACCAGGATCAGCTGCATCAGCACCCACGGGATCGCGCCCATGTAGATGTCGGTGGAAGACAGCTTCCTCGGCAACGAGCCGTTCTTGTACAGCGTGTCGGCGATGCCGCGCAGGTAGAACAGCGCGAAGCCGAACGGCGGGTGCATGAAGCTGGTCTGCATGTTCACGCAGATCATCACGCCGAACCAGATCAGGTCGATGCCCAGCTTCTCGGCCACTGGCGCGAGGAACGGGATGATGATGAAAGCGATCTCGAAGAAGTCGAGGAAGAACGCCAGGAAGAAGATGAAGATGTTGACGGCGATCAGAAAACCGATCGGGCCGCCCGGCAGGCCGCTCAGCATGTGCTCGATCCACTTGCCGCCCTCGACGCCCTGAAAGACCAGCGAGAAGGTGCGCGAGCCGATCAGGATGAAGATCACCATCGCGGTCAGCCGCATCGTGCCGGCCATCGTCTGCTTGACCAGCGGCCAGGTCAGCCGCCGATGCATCGCCGCGAGCACGAACGCCCCCACCGCGCCCATCGCGCCGGCCTCGGTGGGCGTGCATACCGCGGTCGTCACGAAAGGCAGTCCACCCATGCTGCCCAGCACCAGGATGATCAGCACCGCCGACGGGACGATGCCGCGCAGGCATTTGCGCCACAGCGCCCAGCCGTCGAGCGTGCGTGCCTCCTTCGGCACGCCCGGGATGTGATGCGGCCGGACGCGCCCGAGCCCGAACGTGTACAGCGCGAACAGTAGGATCTGCAGGATCGAAGGGCCCCACGCGCCCTTGTACATGTCGCCCACCGAACGGCCGAGCTGGTCGGCCAGCACCACCAGCACCAGTGACGGCGGCACCAGCTGCGTGATCGTGCCCGACGCGGCGAGCACGCCGGTGGCGTAGCGCATGTTGTAGTTCCAGCGCATCATCACCGGCAGCGAGATCATCGCCATCGCGATCACCTGCCCGGCCACCGTGCCGGTGATCGCGCCGAGGATGAAGCCGACGATGATCACCGAGTAGCCAAGGCCGCCGCGCATGGGGCCGAACAGCTGACCCATCGAATCGAGCATGTCCTCGGCCAGGCCGCACTTTTCGAGCACCGCGCCCATCAGCGTGAAGAACGGCACCGCGAGCAGCAAGTCGTTGGACAGGATGCCCAGCACGTTGAGCGGCAGGTTGCCCATGAACGTGGCCGGGAACCAGCCCATGTGCACCGCGTAGAGGCCGCAGCCGAGCCCGAGCGCCGCCAGCGAGAAGGCGACCGGAAAGCCGATCAGCATGACGACGATCAGCCCCGCGAACATCGTGGGGGCGAAGGCCTCCATCGTCATTGCAGCGGCCTCTCGTAGTGCGTATCCATCTCGTATTCATGGCGCAGCCAGGCGATGCGCTTGATGATCTCCGCCAGGGTCTGCAGCAGCAGCAGCGCGAAGCCCAGCGGCATCGTGAGCACCACCGGCCAGCGAATCAGGCCGCCGGCGCTCTGCGACATCTCGCCGCTGTGCCAGCGGTCGAGGAACATCGGCCACGAGAAGTACAGCATCATGGCCAGCACCGGCAGCATGAACACGACGAGGCCGAACAGGTCGACGTAGACCTTGCCGTGCGTCGAGTAGCGCGCGTACGCCAGGTCGACCCGCACGTGCTCGTTGACGCGCAGCACCTGAGCGGCGCCGAACATCACCGCCATCGCGAACAGGTACCACTGGATCTCGAGCCAGGCATTCGAGCTCATGCTGATGCCGTAGCGCACGATCGCGTTGCCGGCGCTGATGAAGCACGACAGCATCACGCCCCATTCCGCGAGCCACGCGAACGCGTCGTTGAAGCGGTCGATCGCGTGCGCCAGCGACAGCAGAGGCTTCATGCGCGGCGGGATGGATGCGTCATGGTCCGGCACTCTAGAAGTCGACGACGGCCCCGTGAACACGCCGCGCCCCACCTTTTACGCCCCCTTAACGCTGGTTTTCCCTGCCCAGCGCCGAGCGGTCGCGCACGCGGGCACGCACAATGCGTCGCTCGTGAAGTCGCTCGCAGTCGCCTTGTCCCCGAAGTCGTTCTGGTCGCGCCTGGCCGACCCTCAACTCGACCGCGAGGAGTCCGGCGCGCGCCAGTGGCTGCGAGTGGCGCTGACCGTGCTGACGTGCACGGCGCTGTGCTGGGTGGTCGAGCCGTACCTGCAGGGCACCAACCTGGTCCTCGTCTATATGAGTGGCGTGGTCTATGTCGCGTTGCGATCGACGCGTGCGGCCGCCTGGATCGCGATCGCACTCAGCCTGGCGGTGTTCGACTTCGTCTACGTGGCCCCGCGCTGGGGGTTCACGCCGATCGACCCGAACTTCTACTTCACCTTCGTGGTGATGGCGCTGGTCGGCGGGCTGGTCACCGAACTGGCGCGCGGCGTGCGCCAGCATGCGGCGGCGGTGGCGCGCGCCGCACTCGAAGCCGACGCCGAGCGCATGCGCGCCACGCTGTTGCAGGGGCTGTCGCACGACTTCCGGACGCCGCTGACGACGATCGTCGGCGCGGCGAGCATCCTGCTCGAGCAGGACCGCGCACTGGGCGCGCCGCGGCGACGCGAGCTGCTGGACAGCATCCTCGGCGAGGCGCGGCGGCTGCACCACCTGACCGACTCGCTGCTCGACCTCACGCGCATGCAGGAAGGGGCCATGAAGCCGCACTGCGAATGGTGCCCGGCCGAAGAGATGGTGCAGGAAGTGGTGCGGGCGATGGAGACGCGGCTGGCCGGGCGCGAGGTGCGGGTTCTGGTGGGGCCGGGCGCGGTGGTGTGGTGCGACCCGCGGCTGGTCGAGCAGGCGCTGGTCAACCTGATCGACAACGCGATCAAGCACGCGCCGGCGGCCGGCGCGATCGACGTCACGCTGGTCATCGGTGCGCACGACTGGAGCCTGGCGGTGTCCGACCAGGGGCCCGGCCTGCCCGCGGGGCGCGACGGCGGGGTGTTCGAGAAGTTCCAGCGCGGGCCGTCGGCGCCGCGCGAAGGCGTCGGCCTCGGCCTGGCGCTGTGCGCGGCGATCGCGAGGCTGCACGGCGGCGGCATGGTCGCGCGCAACACGCCGGGTGCGAGCATCGTGATCACGCTGCCGCAGCCGCCGCTGCAGTCGGAGGAGCTCGACCCATGAAGGAGGCGCCTGCCGCCCAGGTGCTGGTGGTCGAGGACGAGGCGCCCATCCGCGCGCTGCTGGCGACGACGCTGACCGGCGCGGGCTACCGCGTGATCGAGGCGGCGAGCCTGCGCGAGGGCATGACGCTGTCGGGCAACCGCAGGATCGATCTGTTCATCATCGACCTCGGCCTGCCCGACGGCGACGGCTACGAGTTGATCACCTCGCTGCGGCGGTGGACGCAGCGACCGATCATCGTGCTGTCGGCGCGATCGCAGGAGAAGCAGAAGGTCGCCGCGCTCGACGCCGGCGCCGACGACTACCTGGCCAAGCCGTTCGGGGTCGCCGAGCTGCACGCGCGCCTGCGCGTGGCGCTGCGCAACGCCGCCCGCTCGATCGCGTCCGGCTCGACCCGCCTCACCCTCGGCGACGTCGTCATCGACCTGGCGGCCAAGTCGGTGCGGCGAGGCAACGAGCCGATCGCGTTGACCGCCACGCAGTGGCGGCTCCTCGAGGCGCTGGCACGCCATGCGGGACGCGTGGTCACCAGCGCCACGCTGCTGCGCGACGTGTGGGGTCCCGGCCACGAGCGCCAGGGACACTACCTGCGCATCTACGTGCACCACCTGCGGCAGAAGCTCGAGGCCGATCCGACGCGGCCGGTCCATCTGCTGAACGAGACGGGGATCGGCTACCGCCTGGTGGCGGACTGAGCGGTGCAGCACGCGCCTCGAGCGCGGCGAGCTTCAGGATCGCCTGGCAGGGCCCAGTGGCGGCGCACAGGACCGAAGCGCGAGCGGCGCAGCGCCGGCCGCATCAGTCGACGAACCGAGGCTCGCGCTTCTCCAGTCCAGCGCGCGCCGCCTCGCGCTGGTTGGCGCTGCCGATCAGCCGCTGCTGCTCGTGCGATTCGGCCATCAGCACCGACGCGGCGTCGACCGGCGAGGCGCCGTTGAGCAGGCGCTTGCCGGCGCGGACGGCGTCGGGGCTGCGGCTGGCGATCAGCGCGGCGAGTGCGCGCGCGTCCTCCAGCGGTTGCGCGGTCACGCGGGTGGCGAGGCCGAGCGCCTGCGCCTCGCTGCCCGAGACGATGCGCCCGCTGAACGTCAGCTCGCGCACCACGTCGGGCCGCGCCAGCTCGGTCAGCAGCACGCAGCCGGCCATGTCGGGGACCAGGCCCCACTTGACCTCCATCACCGCGAGCTGCGTGTCCGGGTGCACCAGGCGGATGTCGGCGCCGAGCGCGATCTGCAGGCCGCCGCCGAAGGCCACGCCGTGCACGGCAGCGATCACCGGCACCGGCAGCGCGCGCCAGCCCCACGCCACCTGCTGCGGGGCGTTGGCCGGGCCGTGCGTGCGCTCGACGATGTTGCCGAGCGTGCCGCTGGTCTGGCCCGACCCCATCTCGCGGAAGCGACCCATGTCGAGGCCGGCGCAGAACGCGCGGCCCTCGCCGTGCAGCACGACGACGCGCACGCGCTTGTCGCTGCGCACGCGGTCGATGGCGGCGATCAGGGCCTCGAACATCGCCGCGTCGATCGCGTTCATCTTGTCGGCGCGCACCATCGCCACGTCGGCGACGCCGCGCTCGTCGACCGTCACGCGCACTCGTTCGTCGTGGCTCATCGTGGATTCCTTCGCCCGAGGGGCTCGAGGCAGATGGGTTGAGGGGGGATGCGGCAGTCTACCGAGCCCGCGTCACGGGCTCAGCCTTTGCAGGTCGGTGCGCATCGGCGCGGCCAGGCGCTGCACGAAAGGGCCGTCGGCGGCCGCCGAGGCGGCGAGAATGATCGTCACCCGCGGCAGGTTCGCGAAGCCGTCGGCCGGGCCGAGCACGGCCGCACCCTCCGGCACGCAGCTCTCGGCCATCACCGCGACGCCGAAGCCGCTGCGCACCGCCGCCTGGATGGCCGGCATGCTGCGGCTGGTGAAGACCACCTGGTGATCGCGGCGCCGCTTGCGCAACTGCGTCAGCGCCCATTTGCGAAAGATGCAGCCCTCGGGAAACAGCGCCAGCGGCACCGCCGCATCGCGCGCCGGTCGTCGACCCGCGCTGGCCGTCCAGACCACGCGCTCGGTGCGCAGCACGATGCCCTCCTGCGTGTCGGTCTCGGCCGACAGGATGGCGTAGTCGAGCGCACCTTCGGCCAGCAGCGGGCGCAGCTCCGCGCTCGGCGCGCACTGCAGTTCGACCTTGGCGCCGGGTGCAATCTGCGACAGGCGCGCCAGCAGCGGGGCCATCAGCGGCATGTAGTCGTCGGGCAGGCCGAAGCGCAGCGTGCCGACGACGTCGGGCCGCTGAAAGTGCGCCAGTGCCTCGCCCTGCAGCGCCAGCATGCGGCGGCCGTAGTTGACGAGGTCGGTGCCGTCGGCGGTGAGCGCCAGGCGCCGGCCGCGACGCTCGAGCAGCGTGCGCCCCAGTGCGTCGGACAGCTTGCTCAGGTGCAGGCTCACGGCCGACGGCGTCTTGTGCACCAGCGCCGCCGCCGTCTTGCAGCTGCCGCTGTCGGCGAATGCCACCAGCGTCCGCAGCTGATCGAGGTCGAGCATGGCAGTGGGCATTGTTGAGCGTTCGTCAATTGTGCGTGAAAGAACTTTCGATTTTCACAATCGAGCCGGATGCCCAGAATGCGCTGCGGGTCCTTGGTGGACGCCGGGAAGGAATGCGTGATGTCGCTGCTGAAGCTGCGCAAGCTCGTGGTCCAGCTCGAAGAGACCGCCAGCGAGATGGGGCGCGCGGTGAACCCGCCGGCGCGCAAGGTCACGGTGGCCGCGGTGATCCACAACCCGTTTGCCGGTCGCTACGTCGAAGACCTGTCGCCGCTGTACGCGCTCGGCGCCGAGGTCGCGGCGTTGATCGCGCGCCGCGGCGTCGAGGTGCTCGCGCTGTCGGGCATCGCGGCCGATGACGTCACCTCGTACGGCAAGGGCGCGATCGTCGGCACCGACGGCGAGATCGAGCACGCCGCTGCGTTGCTGCACCCGATGTTCGGTGCACCGGTGCGCAAGGCGGTCGGCAAGGGCGACGACATCATCCCGTCGACCAAGAAGGTGGCGGCGCCGGGCGCAACGATCGTGATGCCCGTGACCAACAAGAACCGCATCTGGAATTTCGATGACATGGATGCCGCCGAGCTGACGATCGCCGACGCGCCGCGTGCCGACGAGGTGGTCGTGGCCGTCGTGCTGGCCGTCGGCGGCCGGCCGCTGCACCGCGTGCAGCCCGTGAAGTGACCCGCGCGCGGAGCCGACGATGTTCAAGGCGATGATCCTGCTGAAGCGGCGTGACGACATGACCTTCGCCGCGTTCGCCGACTGGTGGCTGCGCGAGCACGCGCCGCTGGCGGCGGCGCTGCCCGGCGTGCGCGGCGTGCACTTCAACCTGGTGGCCGGCGATGGCGGCGGCGCGTTCGACGGCGTGTCGGAGCTCTGGTTCGACAGCCAGGCCGACTTCGAGGCGGCCTATGCCAGCGCGCACGGCCAGGCGGTGGCGGCCGACTCGATGGCGCACGTGTCGCGACGCGAACGCGTGGTCGTCGGCGAACACCGCATCGTGCCCGCGCCCTGACCACGAACGAGGGTCCGACGCGATCACCGAATCTCGATCAGCGAACTTCGACCACAAGGAGACCTTCATGGGTTCGAGCCTGAATGCGGAACTGCTGCAGCGAGACCTCGGCGCACTCGTGCACTCGCTGCACAACGAGGCCGCGCACCGCGCCGGCAACATGTGGGTCAGGGGCGAGGGCTGCGAGATCATCGATGCCGACGGGCATCGCTACATCGACGCGATGTCGGGGCTGTGGAACGTGACGCTCGGCCACGGCCGCCGCGAGCTGGCCGATGCCGCGTTCGCGCAGATGACGACGCTGCCGTATTGCTCGGGCTACGCCGGCAACGCCAACCCGCAGGCGCTGGCGCTCGGCGAGCGCCTGGCGTCGCTGTGCTACCCGTCGATCAATCGCTTCTTCCTCACGTCAGGCGGCGGCGAGTCCACCGACAGCACGATCAAGATCGCGCGCGCTTTCTGGAAAGCCCAGGGCAAGCCGGGCAAGTACAAGACCATCAGCGTGATGGGCGGCTACCACGGAGTGACGCTGGCGGCGATGTGCGCCACCGGCATGCCAGCCTACTGGCCGGCGTTCGAGCCGCGCATGCCCGGCTTCGTGCACATCCCCAACCACGACCGCTACCGCTACGAAGTGCCGGCGGGGGCCGACCCCGACACTGCGGCCGCCGACGAGCTCGAGCGCGCCATCGTGGGCGAGGGGCCGGACTCGGTGGCGCTGTTTCTCGCCGAGCCGGTGATGGGTGGCGGCTCGTACGTGCCGCCGGCGGGCTATTTCCGGCGCATTCGCGAGATCTGCAACCGCTACGACGTGCTGTTCGCCGCCGACGAGGTCATCACCGGGTTCGGCCGCACCGGTCGCATGTTCGGGCTCGAGCATGCGGGCGTCGAGCCCGACATCGTGCAGTTCGCCAAGGGCATCACCAGCGGCTACGTGCCGCTGGGCGGCGTCGGTGTGTCCGACCGGGTGGCCACGGCGTTCGACCGCCCCGGCGACACCTGGATGCACTGCTACACCTACAGCGGCCACCCGGTGTGTTGCGCGGTGGCGCTGGCCACGCTCGACGTGCTGGAGCGCGAGCGGCTGGTCGAGCGCGCGGCGCACCTGGGCGAACGCATGCACGGCGGGCTGCGCCGGCTGCTCGGCGCGCATCCGCACGTGGGAGACATTCGCGGGATCGGCCTGATGGCCACGCTGGAGCTCGTCGAGGACCGCGCCACGAAGCGCCCGTTCGATGCCGCTCGCAAAGTCGGGCCACAGGTGCTGGCCGCGCTGCGCGAACGCGGTGTCATCAC
>DATJYZ010000175.1:0-15920 GCA_035499355.1 Burkholderiaceae bacterium
CTTCTCCTCGACCATCTCGAGGCCTTCCTTGAGATCGCTCACCTCGGCCTGCAGCTGGTCGTTGCGCTGGCGGGCGGCGTCGTTGGCGGCGCGCAGCGTGCGCAGCTCGCCGGCCATCTGGTGCACGTGCGCCACGCCGGCCTTGCCGAACCACAGCTCCGCCTGCACCCAGGCGATGAGCGCGAGCAGGAGCACGGTGACGGCGCGGGCGTTCAAGGCAGGGTGGATGGCGCGGGCGCGGCGCGTGCGCGGCTCAGCGGATGCTGTAGAACGCCGAGCGGCCGGCGTAGCTCGCCACGTCGCCGAGGTCTTCCTCGATGCGCAGTAGCTGGTTGTACTTGGCGATGCGGTCGGAGCGGCTCATCGAGCCGGTCTTGATCTGGCCGGCGTTGGTGCCCACCGCGATGTCGGCGATCGTGGCGTCCTCGGTCTCGCCGCTGCGGTGGCTGATCACCGCGGTGTAGCCGGCGCGCTTGGCCATCTCGATGGCGGCGAAGGTCTCGCTCAGCGTGCCGATCTGGTTGATCTTGATCAGGATCGAGTTGGCGATGCGCTTGGCGATGCCTTCCTTCAGGATCTTGGTGTTGGTGACGAACAGGTCGTCGCCCACCAGTTGCAGCTTGCCGCCGAGCCGGTCGGTGAGTTGCTTCCAGCCGTCCCAGTCGTTCTCGGCCATGCCGTCCTCGACCGAGACGATCGGGTACTTGTCGGCCCAGGTGGCGAGGATGTCGGTCCACTCGGCGGCGGACAGGATCATGCCCTCGCCGCTCAGGTGGTACTTGCCTTCCTTGTAGAACTCGCTGGCCGCGCAATCGAGGCCGATCGCCACCTGCTGACCGGGCGTGTAGCCGGCCTTGTCGATCGCCTCGACCAGCATCTGCAGCGCGGCCTCGTGGCTGGCCACGTTGGGGGCGAAGCCGCCCTCGTCGCCGACCGCGGTGCTCATGCCCTTGTTGTCGAGGATCTTCTTCAACGCGTGGAACACCTCGGCGCCGTAGCGCACCGCCTCGCGGAAGCTCGGCGCGCCCAGCGGAATGACCATCAGCTCCTGCAGGTCGAGGTTGTTGTTGGCGTGGGCGCCGCCGTTGATCAGGTTCATCATCGGCACCGGCATGCTCATGCCGCCGGAGCCACCGAAGTAGCGGTACAGCGGCAGGCCGCTTTCCTCGGCCGCGGCGCGCGCCACCGCCATGCTGACCGCGAGTGTCGCGTTGGCGCCCAGGCGGCCCTTGTTCTCGGTGCCGTCGAGATCGATCAGGGTCTTGTCGAGAAAAGCCTGCTCGGACGCGTCGAGCCCGAGCACCGCCTCGCTGATCTCGGTGTTGATGTGCTCGACCGCGCGCAGCACGCCCTTGCCGCCGTAACGCGCCTTGTCGCCATCGCGCAGCTCGATCGCCTCGCGGCTGCCGGTGGACGCCCCGGAGGGCACGGCGGCGCGGCCCATGGTGCCGGACTCGAGCAGCACGTCGCACTCGACGGTGGGGTTGCCGCGGCTGTCGAGGATCTCGCGGCCGACGATATCGACGATTGCACTCACGAAGGACCTTTCGTTGTTGTGATCAGTTGGCGCCGGGCCGCCCCAAGCCAACTGCGCCCCCCTTGCGGGGCAGCGAACGCAGTGAGCGTGGGGGTCACCATCATGGCGGCGCGTCGACGCCTTCGACCAGCACCATGTTGAAGTACGCGGTCTTGCCCTTGCGCTTGGCGCGCGCGGCGACGTACATCTCGCCGTCGTAGAACGCCTTGGCCTTCTCGTAGCTCGGAAAGCGCAGCATCGCCACGCGATGCGGTTGCCAGTCGCCCTCGAGCGTCTCGTGCTTGCCGCCACGCACCAGGTACTCGCCGCCAGCAGCCTTGACCGCGGCCGGCGCCGCGGCCATGTAGGCCTTGTAGCCCTCGGGGTCGGTGATGTGCATCTCGACGATCAGGTAGGCGACCGGCATCGTGTGCGTCTCCGTGGGTTCTTGGGTCAGCAGGAAAAGTCGTTCTCGAGCAGCGGCTGCCGCTTGACCACGCGGTCGAGCGCCACCAGCTGTTCGAGCAGTGCGCGCATGTGCTTCAGCGGCACCGCGTTGGGGCCGTCGGACAACGCCTTGGCGGGGTTGGGGTGGGTCTCCATGAAGACACCGGCGATGCCCACCGCGACCGCGGCGCGCGCTAGCACCGGCACGTGCTCGCGCTGGCCGCCGCTCGCTTGCCCCAAGCCGCCCGGCAGCTGCACCGAGTGGGTGGCGTCGAACACCACCGGCGCACCGGTCTCGCGCATGATCGCCAGCGAGCGCATGTCGCTCACCAAGTTGTTGTAGCCGAAGCTGACGCCACGCTCGCAGGCGAGGAAGCTATCTTCAGGCAGGCCCTTCTCGCGGGCCGCCGCGCGCGCCTTGTCGATCACGTTCTTCATGTCGTGCGGCGCCAGGAACTGGCCCTTCTTGATGTTGACCGGCAGGCCACTCTGCGCCACGGCGCGGATGAAGTCGGTCTGCCGGCTCAGGAAGGCCGGGGTCTGCAGCACGTCGACCACCCGCGCGACCTCGGGCACCTCGCCTTCGGTGTGCACGTCGGTCAGCACCGGCACCTTCAGCTCGCGCCGGACCTTGGCGAGGATCTCGAGGCCCTTGTCCATGCCCGGGCCGCGGAACGAAGTACCGCTGGAGCGGTTGGCCTTGTCGTAGCTCGACTTGAAGATGAACGGCATGCCGATCGCGCCGGTCAACTCCTTCAGACGCCCCGCCACGTCCATCTGCAGTTGCTCCGATTCGACGACGCAGGGCCCCGCGATCAGGAACAGCGGCCGGTCCAGCCCGACCTCGAAACCGCACAGCTTCATCGCAGGGCAGGCCTCATGCTGCCGCCTTCTGCGGCTCGGCGACGCCCTCGCGCCGCGCCTTGTGCGCCAGCGCCGCCTGCACGAAGCTGATGAACAGCGGGTGGCCGTCCCACGGCGTGCTCTTGAACTCGGGGTGGAACTGCACGCCGACGAACCACGGGTGCACCGCCTGCGGCAGCTCGACGATCTCGGTCAGCTTGTCGCGCTGCGTGATCGCCGAGATCACCAGGCCGGCCGCCTGCAGCCGGTCGAGGTAGTGTTGATTGGCCTCGTAGCGGTGGCGATGCCGCTCGGTGACGACGTTGCCGTAGATGCGGTGCGCCAGCGTGCCGGGCCTGACGTCGGAGCTCTGCGAGCCCAGCCGCATGGTGCCGCCGAGGTCGGAGTTGGCATGGCGCTTCTGGATCGAGCCGTCGCGGTCCTGCCACTCCTCGATCAGCGCGATCACCGGGTGCGGCGTCTGCGGGTCGAACTCGGTCGAGTTGGCGCTCTCGAGGCCGGCCTTGTGGCGCGCGATCTCGATCGACGCCACCTGCATGCCCAGACAGATGCCGAGGTACGGAACGCGGTGCTCGCGCGCGTACTGCGCCGCCAGGATCTTGCCTTCGATGCCGCGCTTGCCGAAGCCGCCGGGCACCAGCACGGCGTCGAACGCGCCGAGCTGGCCCACGGTGGCCGGCGTCAGCGTCTCGGAATCGACGTACTCGATGTCGACCCGCGCGTGGTTGTGGATGCCGGCGTGGCGCAGTGCCTCGTTGAGCGACTTGTACGAATCGGACAGGTCGGTGTACTTGCCGCACATGGCGATGCGCACCGATGCCTTCGGATGCTCGATCTCGTAGACCAGCTTGTCCCAGCGCTTGAGGTCGGCCGGGCGCGTCAGCAGCTGCAGCTTCATGCAGATCAGCTCGTCGAGGCCCTGCTCGTGCAGCATGCGCGGCACCTTGTAGATGGTGTCGACGTCCCACATCGAAATCACGCCGGGCGTGGTCACGTTGGTGAACAGCGAGATCTTGTCGCGCTCCTCGTCGGGAATGCGGCGGTCGGCGCGGCACAGCAGCGCATCGGGCTGGATGCCGATCTCGCGCAGCTTCTGCACCGTGTGCTGGGTCGGCTTGGTTTTGAGTTCGCCGGCGGCAGCGATCCACGGCACGTAGGTGAGGTGGACGAACGCGCTGTGGGCAGGCCCGAGCTTCAGGCTCAGCTGGCGCACGGCCTCGAGGAACGGCAGCGATTCGATGTCGCCCACCGTGCCACCGACCTCGCAGATGGCGACCTGCGCCTCGTCGGGCGTGCCGACACCGGCGCCGCGGCGGATGAAGTCCTGGATCTCGTTGGTGACGTGCGGGATCACCTGCACCGTCTTGCCGAGGTAGTCGCCGCGACGCTCTTTCTCGAGCACGCTCTTGTAGATCTGGCCGGTCGTGAAGTTGTTGCAGCGCTTCATCTTGGTGGAGATGAAGCGTTCGTAGTGGCCGAGGTCGAGGTCGGTCTCGGCGCCGTCGTCGGTGACGAACACCTCACCGTGCTGGAACGGGCTCATCGTGCCCGGGTCGACGTTGAGGTAGGGATCGAGCTTGATCAGGGTGACCTTGAGGCCGCGCGACTCCAGGATGGCCGCGAGCGAGGCCGACGCGATGCCTTTGCCCAAGGAAGACACCACGCCACCGGTGACGAACACGTACTTGGTCATGTCGTGCGGCCTTGCCGCGTTGCAACAACGCGATTTCGGCCTGGTGGTAAAGCGCGATTATATCGATCGACCCTGATGCGCCCTTTCGCGGAGATCGCGCGGCGATGCCCGACGGCGCCCGGCCCGACGGCGGCCCGCGTCGGCCGGCCGCGACACCAAGGGAAACCACGCACGGGCGCCATCGCGTCGCATTGTGTCGCAACGATCGCCGTTGCGACATGGCGCGATCGCCACCCCGACCGTGTGGCAGGCGTGTCGCAGTGGGTCGATGCGGCGCGATGCATTGCTTCCATCTTGCTTGCGTCGTCTACCTAGATTCGTCTCGATTCGTATCGAACGCCGCCCGGGCCTGGCGCGGCGCAATCGTTGAGGAGCGAGGCGATGAAGACGAAGATGCGGCCTGCGGCGTGGGCGAGTCGGGCGGCTTGCGTGGGCTTGGCGGCGCTGCCAAGCCTGACTGCGCTGGCGCAGGACTCGGGGCAGCGCGTCGAGATCACCGGTTCGTCGATCAAGCGCACCGACGCCGAGACGGCGCTGCCGGTGCAGGTGCTGACGCGCAAGGAGATCGCGGCGACCGGTGCCGTCAACGTCGAGCAACTGCTGCAGACGGTGAGCGCGATGACCAGCTCGGGCTCCACCGTCAACTCGTCGGCGTCGGGCGCGACCACCGGCGGCCTGTCGGGCATCTCGCTGCGCGGGCTGACGTCGCTGCGCACGCTGGTGCTGATCAACGGCCGCCGCATCGCGCCGTACGGCATCGGCTTCGTCGGCGACTCGGTGTCGGTGGACGTCAATTCGATCCCGCTGTCGGCGATCGAACGGGTCGAGGTGCTGAAGGACGGCGCGTCCGCCGTCTACGGCTCCGACGCCATCGCCGGCGTCGTCAACTTCATCTTGCGCAAGGACTATGCGGGGCTCGAACTGAGCGCCGACTATGGCGACACCACGCGCGGCGGCGCCAACTTCAAGCGCGCCACCATCACCTGGGGCAAGGGCGACATCACGTCCGACAAGTTCAACGTGATGGTGTCGGCGTCGTACCAGAAGGAGGCCGCGCTGTACGGACGCGACCGCGACTTCGCCTCGCGCGGCTACAACGTCGACGCCAACAACGACACCACGTCGTTCAACACCTTCCCGGCCAATTTCCTGCTGCTCGACGGGTCGGGCAACGGCGGCAACGCCAGCGCGCCGGCGTGCCCCGGGCCGTACGCGTTCGACAGCCCGTTCCTCACCGGCAGCGGCTTCTGCGCATTCGACCCGTCGCCGCTGGTGACGCTGATCCCGGAGTCCGAGCGGGCGAACCTCTATGCGACGGCGCGCTTCGCGGTGTCCAGCAGCCTCGAGCTGTTCGCCGAGGCCTCGTACAACCGCAACACGCAGCGCACCATCATCCAGCCGGTGCCGATCTCCGAGCTGTTCGCGCTGCCGCCGAACCATCCGTTCTTCAACGTGCCGCCGTACAACGGCCTGTACCCGCCCAACGCGCCGGGAGGCCTCGCGGGCACGCCGACCGGCACGACGCCGGGCTCGTCGACGATCATCGTCTACCCCGGCAGCCCGTACTACCCGACCAGCACGGTGCAGGCGCTGGTCGGCGCCGGCAACCCGCTGGTGCCGATCTCGATCCTGTATCGCGCCGGCGTCAACGGCAACCGCGACTTCACCGACGTCGCCGAGGCGCCGCGTTTCGTGCTCGGCGCGCGCGGCGACTACAGCGGCTGGGACTACGAAGGCGCTTTGCTGTACAGCGCGAGCAAGGTGCGCGAGCAGGTCAACGACGGCTATCCCGCGCTGTCGCAGATCCTGCCGATCCTCAACGGCGGCAACGTCAATTTCTGGGGGCCCAGTACGCCCGATGTCGACGCGGCGCTGCGCGCCACCAATTTCACCGGCGACGCGTTCCGCATCAAATCCGAGCTCGGCAGCATGCAGGGCAAGGCCACGCGCGAGCTGATGAGCCTGGGCGGTGGCGCGCTGGCGCTCGCGCTCGGGGCCGAGTACCGCAAGGAGAAGTTCCTGTTCGATCCGGCCCCGATCATCCAGACCGGCGACATCGCGGGGTACGGCGGCAACTTCCTGCTCACCGACAAGTCGCGCGACGTCGAAGCCGCCTTCGGCGAGATCAACATGCCGCTGGCCAAGGGCCTGGAGGTCAATGCGGCGCTGCGTTTCGACCACTACCAGGGCGTCGGCAGTTCGACCACGCCGAAGGCGAGCGCGCGCTGGCAGCCAACGTCGTCGCTGCTGTTCCGCGGCGCGATCGGCAAGGGCTTTCGCGCGCCCAGCTTGCAGGACCTGTACCTGCCGGTCACCAACAACGTGACGCCAGCCGGCGCCAGCGATCCGCTGCGCTGCCCCACCACCAACAGCCGCACCGATTGCTCGACGCAGTTCACCACGATCAACGGCGGCAACCCCGACCTGAAGCCGGAGAAGTCGACCAATGCGACGCTCGGCCTCGTGCTGGCACCGACCAACAACACCTCGCTGGCGATCGACGCCTTCAAGATCAACCTGAAGGACACCATCGTCAACGGCGTCACCGCGTCGACCATCCTCGGCGACCTCGACAAGTACGGCTATCTGGTGACCCGCGGAGCGGCCGACCCGGCGTTTCCGACACTGCCCGGGCCGATCGTGTCGATCACGCAGACCAACCTCAACCTCGGCGAGACGCGCGTCGCTGGCATCGACCTCGACGGCCGCTGGGCGATCGGCGCCAATGAATACGGCAAGTTCAGCGCGTCGCTGACCGGCACCTACTTCACGAAGTACGACGTGCAGAACCCGGATGGCTCGTTCAGCGGCGGCATCGACCAGGTGAACACCGCCACCGGCGGCGTGATCCCGCGCTGGAAGCACTACCTCGCGCTCGACTGGGGGCTCGGGCCCTGGGGCGCCACGCTGGCGCAGAACTTCCAGAAGTCCTACCACGACCTGCCGCCCGCCTCGGCGACCGGCGAGCCGCTGCGCCGTGTGGGCGCCTACGAGACCTACGACCTGCAGGTGCGCTACACCGGCATCAAGTCATTGACCCTGCGCGGCGGCATCCGCAACCTGTTCGACCGGCCGCCGCCGTACAGCAACGCCGGCGGGCAAACGGGCTTCCAGGGCGGCTACGACAACACGTATGGCGATCCGCGCGGCCGCTTCGTCTACGCCGGCGTCAGCTACGAATTCAAGTAGGCGCCGGCGATGGGGCGCGCAGCGGGCGGTGGCGTACGTTCGGGCGCCTCGCCGCGCAGCGCGAAGCCGCGGCCGCGCACGGCGTCGATCACCAGGTCGCGCACGCCGGCAGCCAGCAGCCGCTGACGAAGACGGTGGACGTACACGTCGATGCTGCGCGCGCGCAGGTCCGACCGCGGTGCGCACACCTGATCGTGCAGTTCGGCGCGCGGTACCACCCGGCCGGCGTGCAGCGCCAGGCAGCGCAGCAGGTGCGCCTGGCTGCCGGTCAGCGGCACGATCTGGCCGCCGCGCTGCAGGCAGTTGCGCACCGCATCGAGGTGCCAGCCCGCCGGCAATTCAGGTTCGGACTCCGCGGTGGCTTCCGGCGGTGGCCCGCCCGCGTGCCGTCGCAGCAGCGCCTCCAGTCGGGCGCGCAGGCGGCGTGGGTTCACGGGGTGCGCCAGCAGACCGTCGGCGCCGAGCTCGAGCGCCAGGATCTCGTCGACCTCATCGCCGGAGCCATCGAGCACCAGCAGCGAACCGGCGAACCACTGCCGCAATTGCGCCAGCGCCGCGGCCAGCGGCATGGCATCGGCCTGTGCGTCGTAGACCAGCGCATCGGGCACCACCTGATCGGCGATGCGCCCGACCTCGTGCAGGCCGTCGACCCAGATGCAGCGCAGCCCGCGCTGCGCCAGGCAGTCGACCACGCTGCGTTGCGGGGCGCGCCGATGCGCGACGATCAGCACCAGGTGCGCCGGCGCCGACCACGACGCTTCGTCGCGCGCCGCGCGTGCAGTGGCGTCCGGCACCCAGGGTTCGCGGTGGTAGCCCATGTGAAGCGAGATGATGGGTGGCGGCTCGGGGCTGCACAAGGACCATTGTGGCGATCGCCGCCCAGCCATTGCGTCGTTGCCGCCGCTGGGGCATCAGGAAACGCAGCCCGTCGCATCCACCCGCAGTTCGTCGCCTGCTCCGACTAGATTTCATGGCCTAAGTTCAACCAAGGCACCGTGGTCAAGCAAGCATCAGGGGTGCTGATTCAGCCTTTACTCAGATCTGCGTCAGATCGGGTTTCCCGCCGCCTGCAGGTTTATCAAACGGTGCTCGATGCGATCCATCGAGACGTGCTGCGCCCGGGCGCGCGGCTGCCATCGGCCAGGCAGCTCGCCACCGACTGGGGCGTCGCGCGCGGTGCCGTCGACGAGGCATTCGCCCAACTGCAGATCGAGGGCTACCTCGAGCGCCGGGTCGGCGACGGCACCTACGTCACGCGGCGTCCCCAACCGACAATTCAGCCGGACACGCCGCGCGTGCTGCGGCCACCGACCCAGTCGGCGCAGCAGGTGCTGAACCGTTTCTCCGTCTATCTGGGCAAGCCCAAGCAGCTCGAGTTGCCGCATGTGCTGCTGGCGCCGGTGCCGCTGTTTCCGCGCGCACCGATGATCGAGCAGTTCCCGCTGGCGACGTGGCGGCGGCTGATGCAGCGCGCCCTGGGCGAGGAGTACCGGCCGCACCTGAGCTATGGTCCGGCCGCGGGGCTGCCGGCGCTGCGCGAGGCGATCGCGCGCCACCTGTCGCTGACCCGCGCCACGATGTGCTCGCCACAACAGGTGCTGGTGCTCAACAGTCCGATGCAGGCCGTCGAGCTGATCGGCCGCGTGCTGCTCGAGCCGGGCGATCAGGTCTGGCTCGAAGACCCGGGTCACGCCAGCCTGGTGTCGTTGTTCCAGGTGCTGCACGCGCGCGTGGTCGGCGTGCCGCTCGATGCCCGCGGGCTCGACGTGGCGGCCGGCCGAGCCGCCGCGCCCGACGCCGCCGCCGTCTATCTGCACCCGCTGACGCAGTTTCCGCTCGGCGTGCGCACCGACAGCGCGCGCCGCGCCGAGCTGCTGCAGTGGGCCGACGAAAGCGGGGCGTGGATCATCGAAGGCAACTTCAACGACGAGATCGCGCACGACGGGGCCGCGCCGGTGGCCTTCCAGTCGATGGATCGCTCCGACCGCGTGCTGCTGATGGGCACGTTCGAGGGCGTCATGTTCCCTTCGCTGCGGCTGGCCTACCTCGTGGTGCCGGAGCGGCTGGTCGAGGTGTTCGTCGCGATGCGCGGGCTGCTCGGAGACCACAGCAACGCGTCGCTGCAGATCGCGATGGCGGCGTTCATCGACGAGGGTCACATGAGCAACCATCTGCGCACGCTGCGCCACGTGTCGCGGCAACGGCGCGACGCGCTGGTGGGCGCGGCCCAGCGTCACCTGCCGGCCTGGGCCACGCTCGGGCCCACGACCGCCGGCACGCACGCCTGCCTGCACCTGCCGCCGGGTGTCCGCGACATGGACGTGATGCGCCGCATCCGCGAGCACGGCGTGATGGCGATCGCGCTGTCGTCGACCTGCTGGAATCCGCGGCCGTGGAATGGCCTGGTGATCGGCTACGGCGCGTTCATGCCCGCGGTGATCGAGCAGTCGGTGCGCGTGATCGGCAAGGTGCTGCGCGAGTTCGGCCGCAACGTTCACCAGGGCAACGGCGAGAACAAGTAGCCGCTGTTGCGCACGGTGCGGATGCGCCGCGACGCCGGGTCCTTGTCGCCGAGCTTGGCGCGGATGCGGTAGACACGGCAGTCGATCGAGCGATCGTCGCGCTGATACTCCAGGCCGCGCAGGCGCCGCACCAGGTCGGCGCGCCGCACCGTGTGGCCAGCACGCAGCGCGAGTTGCCACAACACCTCGAATTCGCCCTCGGTCAGTGCCATTGGCTGCTGGGCCAGCAGCGCCAGGCGCTCGCGCCGGCGCAGCTGCAACGCACCGAAGCTCAGCTGATCGGGGTGCGCCGCCTCACCGGCCTCGCTGCAGCGTCGCCACAGCGCGCGCAGCCGCGCCGCCACCACCGGCGCGGGCAATGCGGCGTCCACCACGTCGTCGGCGCCCATCTCGAGCGCCAGCACGTGGTCGAGGTCGCGCAGTCCCGCGCACACGGTGAGCAGCGGCAGTCGCGGCGACGCGGCGCGCAGGTCGCGCAGTCGCGCCAGCTGCGAAGGCAGGCCGCGCGACAGGTGCAGCACCCAGGCGTCGGGCGCGGACTCCGCCTGCCCAGGCCGTGTCTCGAGCGGCTGACTGCGGACAGCAAGGCCTTCACCGGCCAGCGCCATGACCCAGTCTCCGGCCGCGGCCGGGTCGTCGCAGAGGGCGAACACCCGGCGCGTCGCGGCCGGCCCCGCCGCGGCGGGCAGGCAGGCGGTGCCTTCGGCGGACAGCGATGGCGCGGCGCGGGCATCCACAATGGCCGCGATGGTTGGCCGTCAATGGTCGGTCATCAAGGGCCATTTGGCCCGGGGCCCGGGGCCATTGCCGGCAACCCGGCCGGGCCGAAGCGTCAGGACTTGACCAGGCTCGCCACCACGGATTCCGTGGCTTCCTTCAGCTTGGCGCGCGCAATGCCACGGCACTCTTCTTCGGTGGCGTTGGGCTTGGCGTCGAACGCGGCGGCGCGCGACGCCGGGCGCATGATGATGCCGTTGGTCACCGTCAGTGGCGCCAGCATCACGCGGGCCGTGACCACGCAGATCTTGTCGTGGGTGAAGCCGCCGACGACCTGACTGAAGAACCCCCACTTGCTCGACGGATAGAGCTTCCACACGGCCGCGGGGATGGCGTCGCTGACCAACGCCTTCGCGTCGGCCGAATCGATCAGTGCCTCGCTCGACAGGTCCAGCACCACGCGCTTCTTGGGCGCTGGCTTGGCGTCGGCCGCCAGCACATGGGACGCAAGAGCCAGGCTGGCGACAGCAACGACGAGGGAGATCTTCTTCATGGTCGGGGTGGTGGGTTGCCGATCCGGTTGAGGGCGCCCGGGCAGTGTACGCAGGGCGGCCGGAAGGGCGTGCAGGACAGACCCTGTGGTCTGAACGCCGTCAGACGATCTTTTCGCCGGGGTGCGTGATGCGGCGCATCGGCTCGTAGCGCTCGGACTCCACGCGCAGCGGGTACTGCGTCGCGCCGCCGCCCCAATGCGGGTCTTCGAGGCTGTCGAACACCTCGCGCAGCCGCTGTCCCCAGCTGCTGCGAATCATCTGGAAGTACGGGTTGCGCTCGTCGATGCAGACCACGCGGTCGCTGCTGAACTCGCCCTCGCGATAGACCAGCAGGTCCAGCGGCAGACCGACGCCGAGGTTGGACTTCAGCGTCGAGTCCATCGACACCAGCGCGCACTTGGCCGCCGTTTCCAGCGGCGTGGTCGGCGTGATCAGGCGGTCGAGCACCGGCTTGCCGTATTTGGACTCTCCGATCTGGAAGTAGCAGGTCTCGCGCGTGGCCTCGATGAAGTTGCCCGCCGAGTACACCTGGAACAGCCGCATCGCCTCGCCCTTGATCTGGCCGCCGAAGATCATCGAGATGTTGAACTCGACGCCGGCATTCTTCAGGCCCGGGCCATCCTCCTCGTAGACGCGGCGCACGGTGGCGCCGAGCACGCGCGTGGCGTCGAACATGCTGGGCGCGTTCCAGATCGTCAGCGGCTGCCGGTCGGGGCCGTTGTCGATCTTCTCCACCTGCAGCAGCTCGCGCACCGACTGCGAGATCGACAGGTTGCCGGCCGACAGCATCACCATGAAGCGGTCGTCCGGTCGCTCGTAGATCATCATCTTGCGGTAGGTGCTGATCTGGTCGACGCCAGCGTTGGTGCGCGAGTCCGACAGGAACACCAGGCCCGCGTTGACACGGATGCCGATGCAATAGGTCATGGGGCGGAGTCTTTCTGCAGGGCCTTCAGGCGGTACAGCGCATCGAGCGCCTCGCGGGGCGACAGCGTATCAGGCTGCAGTCTGTCGAGCGCCTGCTCGACGGCGCCCAAGCTGCGCGGCGGCTCCGCGGGCGGAGCGGCGAACAGATCGACCTGCGCCTGCCCGGCGCGCGACTGTGCCTCCAGCGCCTCCAGGGTGGCGCGTGCCTGGCGCACGATGCGATCGGGCATGCCGGCCAGGCGCGCCACCTGCACGCCGTAGCTGCGGCTCGCCGGGCCGGCCTCGATCTCGTGCAGGAACACCACGTCGTGCCCGGACTCGGCGGCCGACACGTGCACGTTGAGCGCATGCGCGTGGCTCGCCGGGAACCCGGTGAGCTCGAAGTAGTGGGTGGCGAACAGCGTGAACGCGCGGTTGCGGTCGTGCAACTGGCCGGCGATCGCCGCTGCGAGCGCCAGGCCGTCGAAGGTCGACGTGCCGCGGCCCACCTCGTCCATCAGCACCAGCGACTGCTCGGTGGCGGCGTGCACGATGGCCGCGGCCTCGGTCATCTCGACCATGAAGGTCGACTGCGCGTTGGCCAGGTCGTCGGCTGCGCCGATGCGGGTGTGGATGGCGTCGATCGGGCCCAGCACGCACGACGCTGCCGGCACGTGCGAACCGATCGAGGCCAGCAGCACGATCAGCGCCACCTGCCGCATGTAGGTGCTCTTGCCGCCCATGTTGGGGCCGGTGATCACCAGCATGCGCGTTTTGGCGTCGAGCCGGCAGTCGTTGGCGATGAACGGCACGCCCTGGGTCTGCGCCAGCCGTGCCTCGACCACGGGGTGACGGCCGCGCTGGATGTCGATGCACGGATGGCTGACGAACTGCGGCGCGCACCAGTTCAGTTGCTGGGCACGCTGAGCCAGGTCGACCAGCACGTCGAGCCCGGCGAGGGCGCGCGCGAGTGCCGCCAGCTCGTCGACGTGCGGCGCCAGCGCGTCGAGCAGGCGTTCCCACAGCAGGCGCTCGCGCGTGAGCGCACGTTCCTGCGCCGACAGTGCCTTGTCTTCGAATGCCTTCAGCTCGGGGGTGATGAAGCGCTCGGCGTTCTTCATCGTCTGGCGGCGCTGGTAGTCGGCGGGCACGCGGTCGAGGCCGCTGCTCGTCACCTCGATGTAGTAGCCGTGCACGCGGTTGAACTGCACGCGCAGGTTGCCGATGCCGGTACGTTGGCGCTCGCGGGCCTCGAGCGAGAGCAGGAACTCGTCGCCGTGGGTGCCGATCGCGCGCAGATCGTCGAGCTCGGCGTCGTGGCCGGCGGCGATCACACCGCCGTCGCGCAGCTGCACTGCGGGGTCGTCGGCAAGCGTCGCGACGAGGCATTGCAGGATCGCGGCGTCGGGTGCCAGGGCGGCACGGATCGTGTCGAGCAGCCCGCCGCCCGAGGGGAGCAACGCCTCGAGGCGCGGCAAGGCCTGCAGCGTGGCGCGCAGGCCGGCAAGTTCGCGCGGCCGCACCTGACGCAGCGCCAGGCGCGCGGTGCTGCGCTCGACGTCGCTCACTGCGCGCAGCGCGGCGTGCAGAGCGTTGCAGTCGGCGGCCGAGAGCTGGGCGATGGCGGCGAGTCGTGCGAGGGCCGTGTCGCGCTCGCGCGGCGGGTGGGTGAGCCAGTGGCGCAACAGGCGGCTGCCCATGCCGGTGGCGCAACCGTCAAGCAACGACAGCAGCGTGGGGGCCGGCTCGCCGCGCAGCGTCTGCGTGATCTCCAGGTTGCGCAGCGTGGTCGGCGGCAGATCGATCAAGTCGCCGGCGCGCTCCACCATCAGTTCGGCCACGTGCAGTGCGCTGCCGCCCTGCGTGCGCTCGGCATACGACAGCAGAGCCGCCGCCGCGGCATGCGCGAGCGGGCAGTCCTCGGCGCCGAAGCCACCGAGGTGCGCCACCTTCAGCGAATCGCACAACTTGCGGCGGCCGAGCGCGGCGTCGAACTGCCACGGCGGCCGCACGCTGCGCGCCGCCGGATTGGCCTGAACGGCCGCAGGCACGTCGTCGCCGTCGAGCAGCACCTCGGCGGGCTCGATGCGCGACAACCAGGACGCCAGTTCGTCGACGGTGGTCTGCGCCAGCACGCAGCGGCCGCTGGCCAGGCTCAACCAGGCCAGGCCGCACGCGCGGCCGCGCGCTTCGCGCGCGAGCGCCAGCAGCGTGGTGTCGCTGCGCTCGGCGAGCAGTTCGTTGTCGGTGACGGTGCCTGGCGTGACCACGCGCGTGACGCGGCGCTCGACCGGGCCTTTCGCGGTGGCGACGTCGCCAACCTGCTCGGCAATGGCCACCGATTCCCCGAGCTTGATCAGCCGGGCGAGGTAAGTCTCCAGCGCATGCACCGGCACACCGGCCATCACCACCGGCTCGCCGGCACTGGTGCCGCGCGACGTCAGCGTGATGTCGAGCAGCCGGTTGGCGCGCCGGGCGTCGTCGTAGAACAGCTCGTAGAAATCGCCCATCCGGTACAGCACGAGGACGTCCGGATGCTCGGCCTTGATGCGCAGATACTGCTGCATCATCGGCGTGTGGTGCGAGATCGAGCTTCCAGTTCGACCCGAACTCTCGCCGAAATTTCCTTCTATCCTATTGTCCAGATTCATATTTTTATGAATCGACATGCTTGGCTACTTGTAACGACACTTTTCTGAACTTGTCCGCACTTGCGATTCCGGCGTAACTTGTGGCGTAACTTTTGAGTTTGGCGCCGGTTCGGCGTAACTTTCCTGACATGTACTCAGGGTGTGGGCGATGATCGCTTTCGATGCGCGAACGGCCAAGGCACTGACCGCCGGAAATCATCTCACGTTCGATTCCGCACCCGGCCTGCGGCTCAAGGCTACGGGTTCGACGCGGACGTGGATGTACCGGTACAAGAGTCCGATCGACGGTCGCATGCGTCAGGTTCGCCTCGGTCATTGGCCCGCGATGAGCCCGACCGCCGCTCTCGTGGCGTGGCAGCAGGCCCGTGACGCACGCGGGGGCGGTGCCGACCTCGCGGTGCGTAAGAAGGACGATCGGGTTGGGCGTCGCAAGCGTGCAGAGCGCGTCCGCAATGAAGCGGCCCAGGCGGTCTACACGGTGCGCAAGCTGGCCGATGACTATTTGGCGAGTTACGACGGTACCGTCGAGCACAAGACGTTCGCCGAACTCAAGCGTCTCTTCACCCGCGAGCTCGATCCCATCGCCGCCGCACCGGCAGCGGATCTCATCCGCGCGCAGGCCTTCGGGCTGCTCGACGGCATGCGCAGTCGGCCGGTCGTTGCGAAGCGCGTGCGGCAGGGGCTCGGTGCCGCGTGGGACCACGCGCTCGATGCCGGTCGCCTGCCGTCGCAAACGCCGAACTGGTGGCGGTTGGTGCTGCGCGGCAAGCTGCCTAGTCGCGGCAAGACCATTCAGGGCAAGTCGATCGGGCCCGTCAAGAGGGTGTTGAGTCGAACGGAAGTATCGGCGTTGCTGCACTT
>DATJYZ010000176.1:0-4521 GCA_035499355.1 Burkholderiaceae bacterium
GCTGACCCCGTTGCGCGTGCATCCACTGGTCGAGCCGACCGTGCGCACGCCGATCGGCTTCATGACCACGGCCGGCGCGCGCGTGACGCCGGCGCTGCGTGCTGCGCTCACGCTGGCGCAGGACGCCGACTGGCTGCAGGGCTTGCGCCGCCCGCGGTGACGGGCGACTTCCCCGACGCGAGTGCCGATGTCCGATCGCCTGTCCGTCCTGCCGCAGTACGTGCTGCCCAAGCGCGCGCTGACGGTGCTCATCGGGCGTGCGGCCGGCGCGCGCGGCGGGGCCGCGACGACCGCGGTGATCCGCTGGTTCATTCGCCGCTACGGCGTCGACATGGGCGAGGCGGCCGATCCCGAGCCCGCGCACTACCCGACCTTCAACGAGTTCTTCACGCGCGCGTTGCGCAGCGGTGCGCGCCCGCTGGCGGCCGCCGATCTGGTGTGTCCGGTCGACGGCGCCATCAGCCAGTTCGGCGCCATCCACGGCGAGCAGATCTTTCAGGCCAAGGGCCACCACTACACCACGCGGGCGCTGGTCGGCGGCGACGCGCAGCTGGCCGCGGCGTTCGACGGCGGCCACTTCGCGACGCTGTACCTGAGCCCGCGGGACTACCACCGCATCCACATGCCGTGCGCGGCGCGCTTGACGCGCATGGTGCACGTGCCGGGCGACCTCTTCTCGGTGAACCCGGCCACGGCCGCCGCGGTGCCCGGCCTGTTCGCGCGCAACGAGCGCGTGGTGTGCTGCTTCGACGCCGGTTTCGGCCCGTTCGTACTGGTGCTGGTGGGCGCCACCATCGTCGGCAGCATGGCCACGGTGTGGCACGGCGTGGTGAATCCGCCGCGACCCGGACGCCTGCGCGAGTGGCGCTACGACGATCGCGAGGTGCGGCTGCAGCGCGGTGACGAGATGGGCCGCTTTCTGCTCGGCTCGACGGTCGTGATGCTGTTTCCGCCGTCGCCGCGCCTGCGCTTCAACCCGGCGTGGGTGCCCGGCGGCGCGATCCGCTGCGGCGAGGCGATGGCGACGTTCGAACCCTGAGGGCGGCGCGTCGGCGCCGCGTGGGTCCGGGGATCAGTCGTCGAATTCGATGTCGTCGAAGCTCGGCTCTTCGTCGTCCCACTCGCTGACCACGATCGCGCCTTCGAACAGGTGGTGCAGTTCGCCGCGTTGCGTCAGCGAATCGGTGTCGACCAGGCCGGTGTGGTCGGAGTCCAGCGCCAGCCAGCGGCCGCCGTGGACGAGCGCGGCATGGCGCGAGGCATCGGAAGGCAGGATCGTCGACAGGTGCATCGTGGTCTCCAGCGGTTGACGGTCTCGACGCTCACTGGGTTGCAGCGCCGCTGCTCAGGGTTCAGCCCGTGTGACAGTCGATGCCGCCGCGGCCCCCTTACAGCGCCGGCTCGCGCGATGGCGCAAAATCGCGGTCCCATTCCGGCGCCCGACGGTTCGGCGGCGCGCCACCCTGTTCGAACACCCCTTCGACACCCAGCGAGGCCGCAGCCATGACCACCGCCACCACCACCCCCACTGTCGATGCCGGCTATCCGGCGGTGCAGTTGTTCATCGGCGGCCAGTGGCGCGACGGCGGCGAGCGCAAGACGCTGGCCGTGCACGACCCGGCCAGCGGCAAGCCGATCGGCACGGTGGCGGTGGCCACCAAGGCCGACCTCGACGCCGCGTGTGCCGCGGCGCAGCAGGGCTTCGATGCCTGGCGCAAGGTGCCCGCCTTCGAGCGCGCCAAGACGATGCGCGAGGCGGCGCGCCTGCTCAAGGAGCGCGCGGACGGCATTGCACGCTGGATGACGCTGGAGCAGGGCAAGCCGGTGGCCGAGGCGAAGGCCGAGATCCTGATGGCGTGCGACATCATCGAGTGGTTCGCCGAAGAAGGCCGCCGCGTGCAGGGCCGCATCCTGGCACCGCGCCAGGCCGGCGTGCTGCAGCAGGTGCTCAAGGAACCGGTGGGCCCGGTGGCGGCATTCACCCCGTGGAACTTCCCGATCAACCAGGTGGTGCGCAAGCTGAGCGCGGCACTGTCCACCGGCTGCTCGATCATCGTGAAGGCGCCGGAAGAGACCCCGGCCTCACCG
Source organism: Burkholderiaceae bacterium (assembly GCA_035499355.1). Classification (GTDB taxonomy): domain Bacteria; phylum Pseudomonadota; class Gammaproteobacteria; order Burkholderiales; family Burkholderiaceae_C; genus JAEUPI01. Next base: position 2,089 of record DATJYZ010000176.1, read on the forward strand.
GCCGAGCTGATCCGCGCCTTCGCCGATGCCGGCGTGCCGGCCGGCGCCGTGAACCTGGTCTACGGCAGCCCGGCCGAGATCTCGCAGTACCTGATTCCCCACCCGGTGATCCGCAAGATCACCTTCACCGGCTCCACGGTGGTCGGCAAGCAGCTGGCCGCGCTGGCCGGCCAGCACATGAAGCGCGTGACGATGGAGCTCGGCGGCCATGCGCCGGTGATCGTCGCCGCCGACGCCGACATCGCCAAGGCGGCCAAGATCGGGGGCACCGCCAAGCTGCGCAACGCGGGCCAGGTGTGCATCTCGCCGACCCGCTACCTGGTGCACAACGACGTGCGCAAGGCGTTCATCGACGCCTTCGTCGCGGTGGCCAAGGGCGCCAAGATCGGCCATGGGCTGGAGGCCGGCACCACGCTCGGCCCGCTGGCCAATCCGCGGCGGCTGGCGGCGATGCAGAAGATCACCGACGACGCGCTGACGCGTGGCGCCACGCTGGCCGCCGGTGGCCAGCGCGTCGGCTCGAGCGGCAACTTCTTCGAGCCCACGATCGTCGTCGATGCCCCGCTCGACAGCCTGCTGCTGACCGAGGAGCCGTTCGGCCCGATGGCGTCGGTGCGCGGCTTCGACAAGCTCGACGAGGCGATCGCCGAGGCCAACCGGCTGCCCTGGGGCCTGGCGGCGTACGCATTCACCACGTCGCTGAAGACGGCGCACGAGCTGACGCACGGCATCCAGACCGGCATGCTGTGGATCAACCAGGCGGCCGCGCCGTGGGCCGAGATGCCGTTTGGCGGCGTCAAGGATTCGGGTTATGGCTCCGAAGGCGGCCCCGAGGCGCTGGAGGCGTACCTGAACACCAAGTCGGTGGCGATCCTCAACACCTGAGCCTGGGCCAACGGCCCAAACAAAACGCGGCGCCTTGGCGCCGCGTTGCACATGAAGATGCGAAAGAGGAGGAGGAGACCAGGGAGAAACGGGAGGAGGGAATCAGTGGACCGTGCGCTCGACGAACGGCGCCGCGAAGTCGCGGCCGATCACCGTGCGGGCGTACAGGTAGTTGAGCCTGGCGCGCTCCGACATGGCGTCGAGGTCGACCTGGCCGCCGGCATCGCACTCGAAGGCCAGTGCGCGGCCTTCGTGGAACAGCGACTGGAAGCGCAACACGTAGCGGGCGGCTTGGCGGGCTTGGGCGGCGTGGCTGTTCATGGTCGGTTCCTGGGGTCGAAAGCGCGGGATCTGACCTCTCAGTTGCATCTCGGTGGCCGGCGGTTCAAACGAGTCTGGCTTGTCGGTTGGTCGCCGACCCCGGCCTCGACTTACGCCGCGTCGGGCGGGGCGGATGCCTGGTTGTCGGCCGGCAGCACCACGGTCAGCAGGGCTCCGGTCACGCCGTCCGTGCGGTTTCTGGCTCGGATGTCGCCGCCGTAGCGCTCGACCAGGCTGCGGCTGATCCACAAGCCGAGGCCGGTCCCGTCCTTCTTCGTGGTGACAAAAGGCCGGAAGCGCTCACTTTCAGTCTCCGACCGAAAGCCGGGCCCGGTGTCGGCGATGTCGATCTCGATCTGCGCGTCGCCGCTGTCGCGGCTGGCGAGCGTCAGCGTGCCGCCATCGGGCATCGCCTGGGCGGCGTTGACCAGGCCGTTGATCAGAACCTGCTGCAGTTCCTGCCGGTTGACCAGCGCGAACCGGGTTGCCCGCAGGTCGCGCCGCACCTCGATCGGGGCGCGCGACAGCTGGTGCTGCACCAGCACCAGGCTGTCGGCAATGGCCTGCGCGGTGTCCACCGGCTCCACGTACCCGGCGTACTCGCCGGGTCGCGCGTATTGCAGCAACCGCGTCACGATCAGCCGCATGCGCTCGATCTGCTCGTCGATCAGCTTGAGTTCGGGCCTCACCGGCCCGGCCTTGCGGCCGAGCGTCTCGCGGACCAGGTCGAGGTTGCCCTGGATCACCGCGATCGGGTTGTTCACTTCGTGCGCGATGCCGGCGGTCAGCTGGCCGATCGCCGCCAGCTTCTCGCTCTTGATCAGTTGCGCCTGCGCCGAGGCCAGCTCGCGCGTGCGCTCGATCACCTTGCGGTCGAGCTCGTCGTGCGAGGCCTGCAGTGCCTGCGTCTTCTCGTCGATGGTGTCGAGCAGGCGGTCGAGGTGGGCCGCCAGGCGGGCGACCTCATCGCTGCCGTCGATCACCCGGCTGCGTGCGGTCAGGTCGCCGACTTCGACCATCTGCATGGTGTGCGTCATGCGCTCGATCGGCACGAAGATCCGACGCGCCCAAGTGAGCGCCAGTGCCATCGCCAGCCCCATCAGCGCCAGCACGACGGCTCCCATGCCGAGCAGCAGGCCCCACTTCACGCGCTGGAACGGGCTCTCGAGGAATCCGACGTACAGCACCCCGATGCGGCGGCCGGCCGCGTTGGTGACCGGCTCGTAG
>DATJYZ010000177.1:0-4060 GCA_035499355.1 Burkholderiaceae bacterium
CACCGCTTCGGCATCACGTAGTTGCCGAGCGCGCCCACGCTCCGCGCCATGGAACGCGCGACCGCCCTGATGCAATCGAGCCGCATCCTTGAGGGTGGGTGGCCGATCCACTCGTCGCGCATCACAGCGTACGCATCCGCCCCAGCACGGCGTCGACGCCGGCGCAGACAGTCGGATTCGTCCAGCCCTGCGACGAGTAGGCTTCGCGTGCGAGCCTCGCTGCTTCGTCCGCAGTCAACTCAGGCTTGCACAACCCGATCGCGATCACGTACGCGTCGATCCATGCTGACTCATCGTAGTCGGGCTCGCTGGCCAGGAAGGCCGCGGTCCATGGATCGGTGTCGGGGATCGGCATGACTCTCACCTCGGCAGTGAACTGAGGATCGCCGTCAGGCGGGGCGAACTGCGCAACGATCGTGACGTGATCTGCCGCCGCCTGCATGAAGGATGCATAACTTTCGACGGCGAGTGCACAGGGCAATGCCGTCAGCGAGCGCAGCGGTAGTACCCGGCATCCTGATCGCGCCAGCATGCGTGAGCCTGGCCAGGCAACCCTAAAGGGTGGCATCCGTCGGCGAGGGTGATCTCGTAGGTCGGTCTGTGTGGCGGCGCATCGCCCGCCGCCACTGGTGCGCAACCCACAACCTCATCGGAGAAGGCCATGTTCGACATCGGAAGCGTCTTCGGCAGCATCGCCAAAGCCGTCCTGCCCTCGGCCATCGAGGCGGTCGGGTCCGGAGCGACGCTGGGCCACAGGCAGCACGAGGCAGCGCTGTCGTCCGGCCCGCCATCGACGGCCGCCGACCCGATGGCCAGCTTCGTGGCGAACCATGGGCTCCACAGCGTGGCCACGGCCGAATTGCACGTCACGAAGGTGGTCGACAGGTGACGGGTGTCGGTGTCGCTAGCTAGTAGCCATCCCAACCGCATGCGTCCCGACTTCTCCGGAGCCGAGGCCAGCAGTCCAATGTGCCCACTGGGCGCCAACGAGGGGCCCGCCACGGGGGAATCATGAAAGCAGCCTATTCCACTTCGCGAACGGAGCTGATGGTCCTGGGTGGGACCATCGTGACGATGGTGCTCTCGTGTGTTTGCGTCGTTGTGCTCTGTGCAGCGGCAAACGAAGCATCAGGAACGACCGCCAAAGTCATCCATGACGCACCCGCGGTCAGCTCGGCCGCCGCGCTTGCGGCGCCCACCGACGTCGCCACCTTGCAGTAGTCCGCACGGGGGGCCGCGCCCGCGTCCCCTCGCCCGTCATCGCCCGGCGCAGACCGGGGAGCCGCCTCGACTGGCCCCTCGCTCCGTCCGGTCGGTCCCGCAGCGCAGAGACCAGGTGGCGCCACCTCGCCTTCACGATGCCAGCCTCGCTCGCGCTCGCCCCCTTCGTCGGCTCCGGGTCCACGTGAACCCATGGCGCTCGACGGACTCGGCAGCACGCTGGTGGCGTACTACTGCGTCGCGTCCGCGTTCGCCGCTCGCAGCGGATCCGACACCTCCATCCAATCCAGATCGTTCTCCAGCGTGTGGAACGCGTCGTCGCCGATGTCGCCGCCATCGCGCATCGCGAGAAGCGCTTGCCGCGCGGCGCTCAGCGCCGCCCGCCACGCGGCGTCGTACTCGGCGCCGAACGATGCCTGGGGTCCATCGCTGCGCTGCAACTGGCCCATTCGAATCTTCAGGTTCTTGCGCACGAGGCCCACGACCGGTGAGCTGCTCGAAGGCAGTTGCGCGTAGGCGGCCTCGAGCAGGCGCTGGCGCGCGGTGTGCTCCTCGCGGGCCACCGGGTCGCCGTCGTGCAGGTCCAGCGCGCGCAGCAGCATCTTCAGCGTGAGGCCTTGGATCAGCAAGGTGCCGAGCACGACCATGAACGCCGTCAGCACGATCATGTCTCGCGCCGGAAAGCCATCGGGCAGCGCCAGTGCCGCCGCCAGCGTGACGATGCCGCGCATGCCGGCCCACGAGATCACGAGCCCGCTGCCCACGGTGGGTCGCAGCATGGGCCGCGGTGGATGGAAGCCGTAGCGGCGGTCGCGCCAGCGCAACACGGCGTTGAAGGACATGTGCCAGACCAGCCTCACCACGATCACCGTGGCCAGCACGGCCGCTCCCACTTGCAGGTATTGCTCGCGCGTCGCCGGCGCCAGCTCTCCGAGGATCGGGCGGATCTGCAAGCCGATGAAGATGAACGCGAAGATGTTCAGCGCGAACACCACCGTGGCCCACACCGCGTTGGTGGGGATGCGGATGCGGGCCGAGATGCGCGCCGGCGCCGTGCGGGCCAGCGTCATGGCGAAGCACACGGTGGTGAGCACGCCCGACAGGCCGACGTGCTCGGCCACCAGCCAGACGCTGAAGGTGCCCACGAACTGCAAGATGATGGCCGTCGGGATGTGCTGCACCCGTTCGAGGATGCGCTGCACCGCCCAACCCAGCACGGGGCCCGCGATCAGGCTGCCCAGCACCGCCAGCAGGAAAGTCGGTGCCACCGCCTGCACCGAGAAGCTGCCGGCCGCCACCGCACCCACAGCCAGGCGGTAGATCAGCAGCGCGCTGGCGTCGTTGAGCAGGCTCTCGCCTTCGAGGATGCCCAGGATGCGCTGCGGCGGGTGCAGCGGGCGCAGCACCGCAGTGGCAGCCACCGCATCGGGTGGCGCCACGATGGCACCCAGGGCCACCGCCGCCGCCCAGGGCAGCCCCGGCACGAGCGCGTGCGCGACCACGGCCACGGCCGCGGTCGTGAGCACCACCGCGAACACCACCAGGCCGACGAGCGGCGCCCAGTTGTCGCGCAGGTCGCGCAGCGAGGCGTCGTAGCCGGCGTCGACGAGGATCGGCGCGACGAACAACGCGAGCACCAACTCGGGTGGCAACGTGAGGCTCGGCGCACCGGGGACGAAGGCCAGCAGCGCGCCGCCGATCGCCAGGAACACGGGGTACGGCGCGCCGGCCCGCCGTGCGGCCGCAGCCAATGCCACGGCGGCCACGAAGAGGCCCAGGATGTGTTCGAGCGCGAGCACCGGGCGAAGTATGGTCCTGCCGATGCGAGGCCTGCCCTGCCGGGGGCCCGTCGGTCGGCCCCTCGGGCCGCGGGCTTGAAATCCCTCCTGGCCTTGCTCACATGATGCCGATGGGAGTTCTGGTCGCGTTCGGGGTCGTCGTCGTTCTGTTGGCGACCGGCGCAGCGTTGGCCGCCCCGACGCTGGCGCGGGCGTGGCGCCGGCAGCGCATCGCGCGGCGCCCGTTCCCGGCCGCCTGGCGCGACATCGTGCGCCGCCGCGTGCCGCTGGCGCGCGAGCTGCCCGCGCCGCAACAGCTTCGGTTGAAGAAGCACGTCCAGGTGCTGTTGGCCGACGTGCCGTTCATCGGCTGCGCGGGTCTGGATGTGAGCGACGAGATGCGCGTCACGATCGCCACGCAGGCCGCGTTCCTGCTGTTGGGACGCGGTGGTTCGTTCGGCAACGTGCGCGAGGTGCTCGTCTATCCGGGCCACTTCGTCGCGCCGCGCAACGAGGTTGGCGCCGGCGGCGTGGTCCACGAGGCGCGCGACGTGCTGGCCGGCCAGAGTTGGCAGCGCGGCCAGGTGATCGTGGCCTGGGACGCGGTGCTCGACGGCGCGGCCGATCCGCACGACGGCGTCAACGTCGTGATGCACGAGTTCGCGCACCAGCTCGACCAGGACACCGGCGCCGCCAATGGCGCGCCCTATGTCGGGCGCGGCGCGGTGCAGCAGGCCTGGGCGCGCGTGATGAACCGCGAGTTCGACGCGCTGCGTGGCCGCCTGGCGCGCGCGGAGCCCGGCCTCATCGAGCCCTACGCCGCGACCAGTCCGGCCGAGTTCTTCGCCGTCACGACCGAGCTCTTCTTCGAGAAGCCCGCCGCACTGGCCGCCGAGCGCCCCGAGTTGTACGAACAACTCAGGCGCTGCTATCGATCGGACCCAGCGTCCTGGTAGCGCTCGATCCTTCCTGTCAGGGGCGCCGGCCTTCGAGGAAACGCTCGTACATGGCCAACGTCTGCCGACTCGCATCGTCGCCTTGACCGGGGTACCACACCGTGG
>DATJYZ010000178.1:0-6370 GCA_035499355.1 Burkholderiaceae bacterium
GTGCTGCGCACGCCGTTGACCTCGTAGTTCAGCCGCCGCGCGGCGTCGGCCAAGGTGCTGGCCGCGCGCGCTTCGACGATGTCCTGTGCCAGCGCGGCCCAGGCCGCGTCGGGCACCGGCTGGCTCGGCTGCCACGCCTGCAACGCAGCCAGCGTGCGCGGCAGCGCGCGCGGCACCTCGGCCTCGCGCACCGCCAGCGACAGCAGCCAGCCCAGCGGCACGACGAAGAAGACCAGCAGGAACGCCGCCAGTGGCAGCAGGAGCCATCGCTTTGGAGCGAGCATGTGGCGTCGAGGGAAGGCCGGTCCCGCGGCCGACCATGGCCGCGGGCGCGACGACGTTGTTAGAGCGAGCCGGGCCGCCGGGCCGCCGCAAGCCCCGGCCGAGCCCCGGGGCCGACGAGGCCCCTCTCGGGTCCTGGCGGCGGGCGCCGAGCGCGCCGTAGCGCGCGACGGCCACCGGGGGCCGTCATTTCGTTCCGGACCACTGCGTCCAGCGCTCGGCGAGCTTGTCGCCGTTGTCGATCCAGAACTTCGGGTCTTCGGCGAACGCCTGCTTCAGGATGTCGGGGTTGGTCGGCAGCTCGGCCATCAGGCTCTGGTCGACCAGCGGCGCCGCGGCCGCCGAGGTGACGCCGTAGCGCACGTACTTCGGCAGCTTGGCCTGGTTGTCGGGCCGCCCCATGAACTCGATCAGCTTCTCGGCGTTGGCCTTGTTGGGTGTGCCTTTCATGATGACCCACGAGTCCATCGTGTACGGCGTGTCCTTCCACACCATCTTGAAATTCTTCTTGTCCTTCTCGTTGGCGGCGGTGATGCGGCCGTTGTACGCGGTGGTGAACACCACGTCGCCGGCGGCGAGCATCTGCGGCGGCTGCGCGCCGCTCTTCCAGAACACCAGGTCGCTCTTGATCGAGTCGAGCTTCCTGAACGCGCGCTCGATGCCCTCGGGCGTGCGCAGCGTCTTGTAGACGTCCTTCGACGGCACGCCGTCGGCGATCAGCGCCACCTCGAGGTTCCACTTGGCGCCGTTGCGGATCGCGCGCTTGCCGGGGAACTTCTTGGTGTCGAAGAAATCGGCCCAGCCGGTGGGCGCGGTCTTCACCTTGTCGCCGTCGTAGGCGAGCACCAGGTTGTAGATGATCGCGCCGACGCCGCACGGGTGCACCACACCGGGCAGGTAGCGCGACGCGCCGCCGATCTTGCTGACGTCGAGCTTCTCGTACAGGCCCTCGTCGCAGCCGACCTCGAGCTCGTCGGCCTCGACCTGTACGACGTCCCACGCGTTGTTGCCGCCCTTGATCTTGGTGCGCAGCACGCCGAGGCCGCCGTCCCACGATTCGTCGAGCAGCTTGGTGCCGCCGGCGTTGAACGGCTTGAAGTACACCTCTTTCTGGCCGTCCTGGTAGGCGCCGCCCCACGACACCACCGTGAGGTCGTGTCCCTGCGCCACGGCGCCGAAGGCGGCAACCGCCAGCGCCGCTGCCGCGGCCGCAAGCGTGAAGGTGGTGGTGATTCGATCCATCGTCCTGCTCCTCTCGTCGTTGAAATCGGCTCGCTCGGCGACCCTAGAAGGCCCATGCGTCTTCGGCACGGAACGCCAAGTCCACATCCTGCCCCGGCGCAAGCCCGGGTGGCAACGCGGACACGCTGACCTTGGCAAACCAATGCGGGGCCACCGATGCCGCGCCGTGCAGCTGCATCACCAGGCGCCAGTGGTCGCCCTGGTGGATCGCATCGAGCAGCGTCGCCCGCAGGCGATTCTCCGCCTGCGACGCGCGCGCGTCGGCGGCGATGCGAAGCGCCTCGGGGCGCACGCACAACGTGGCGGCGGCACCGCTGCGCTGCCCGAACGCGGGGCCGCCGCGTGCGCGCAGCGCCGAGCCGTCGGCCGCGCGCAGCTGCACCGCCGCGCCGGCACTGCCCGACTCGACCGCGGCGTCGAGCATGTTGTTGTCGCCGAGGAAGCCGGCGACGAACGGATTGCTCGGCGCGTCGTAGAGCTGTTTCGGCGTGGCGAGCTGTTCGACGCGGCCGCAGTTGAACACCGCGACGCGGTTCGACAGCGTCATCGCCTCCGACTGGTCGTGCGTGACGTAGACCATCGTCACGCCGAGCTCGCGGTGCAGCCGGCGGATCTCGAGCTGCAGCTGCTCGCGCAGCTTCTTGTCGAGCGCCGACAGCGGCTCGTCCATCAGCACCAGTCGCGGCTCGAACACAAGCGCGCGCGCCAGCGCCACACGCTGCTGCTGGCCGCCCGAGAGCTGCTGCGGCCGGCGCTGCGCATAGTCCTGCAGGCGCACCTTGGCCAGCGCGGCGGCCACGCGCGTGCGCGCCTCGTCGGCCGCCACCTTGCGCACCGACAGCGGGAACGCCACGTTCTGCGCCACCGTCATGTGCGGGAACAGCGAGTAGCTCTGGAACACCACGCCCATGTTGCGCTTGTGCGGCGGCAGCGCCTCGATGGGCTTGCCGTCGAGCCGGATGTGGCCGCTCGAGGGCCGCTCGAAGCCGGCCAGCAGCATCAGCGTGGTGGTCTTGCCGGAGCCCGAAGGACCCAACAGCGTCAGGAACTCGCCCGCCTCGATGTGCAGGTTCAAGTCATCGACCGCCGGCAGCGCCGCGTCGGCGTACACCTTGCGCACGTGCTCGAACTCGATCAGCGACATGGCGGCCGAGGGCCGATGCAGCCAGCATCGGCGGGGCTTTGCGAAGGGCGCTGATTATCGGGGGCCGCAGGCGCCGGCCCGGCGATCGTGCGCAAGCCAGCCTCAGGGTTTCACCGGGGGCCGGCCCGCGACGCTGCCACGGCCTGCAGACGCAGCTGGTCGTACTCCGCCTTGGGCACCGGCGCGGCGCCCCGATTGCCGAGGTCGTTCATGTGCACGCGGTAGGTCTCGCGCGCGGTCCACGCCGATATCGCGGCGGCGATCGCGATCACCAGCGTGATCGAGCCCACCGTGAACGGCACGTCCTGCGAGCCCGGTGGCGCCACGGCGACGAACAGCGCCGGCAACAGCGCGGTGATCGCGGTGCCGAGGTTCTGCGAGATCGCCATGCCGGAGACGCGCGTGCGGGTGGGGAACATCTCGGGGTAGAAGCTCGGGAAGACGGCGTTGTAGCCCTGGTAGACCACGCCCCACATCGCCAGCGACATCACGATGGCCAGCGGCACGTGGTGGATGCTGATCGCGTAGAGGTAGCCGTACGACATCAGCCCCGACAACACCGCGCCGCCGATGATCAGCGGCCTGCGGCCCACCTTGTCGGCCAGGTTGCCGACCAGCGGAATCACCAGCACGGCCACGATGTTGCCCAGCACGGGAATCCACAGGTACACGTCCTTGTCGAAGCCGATGCCGTAGCCCGGCTGCACCGCGTAGGCCGCGCCGAAGATCGTGGCGACGACCGGGATCACGTTCATCAGCGAGCACAGCATCACCCGGATCATGTCGGGCCAGCTCTCGGTGATCGCCTGGATGACCGGCGCCTTCGGCACCTGGCCACCCTCACCCTCGTCGGTGAACGCGGGCGTCTCTTCGACCTCACGGCGGATGATGTAGCCGGCGACGATGACGACGATGCTGAGCAGGAACGGGATGCGCCAGCCCCAGCTGTTGAACGCGTCCTTGTCCATGTAGTGCGCCAGCGGCAGGAACACCGCCGCCGCCAGGATCTGCCCGGCCTGCACGCCCTGCAGCGTGAAGCTGGAGTAGTAGCCGCGGCGCCCGAACGGCGCGTGTTCGAGGATCATCGAGCTCGCGCCGGAGATCTCGCCGGCCACCGCGAAGCCCTGGACCAGGCGCAGGATCACCAGCAACGTCGGCGCCAGCAGGCCCACCTGGTCGTAGGTGGGCAGCAGGCCGACGCCGATGGTCGAGAAGCCCATCAGGAACATGCAGACGATCAGCACCGTCTTGCGCCCGTGCGTGTCGCCCCAGTGGCCGAGCACGAAGGCACCGATCGGCCGCGCCACGTAGCCCACGCCATAGGTGGCCAGCGACGCGATGATCGCGACCTTGGGGTCGCCCTTCGGAAAGAAGATCTGCGGAAAGATCAGCGATGCCGCAGTGGCGTAGATGAAGAAGTCGTAGTACTCGAGCGCCGAGCCGATCCAGCCGCTGGCGGTGGCCTTTCTCGTCTGATGTCGGCCATGGGGTTCGTGAGCATCGGCGGCGCCCATTCGTGATCTCCTCGGTGCACGGCAAAGGCGCCCACTGTAGGCACTACGGCTCCCGAGTTCAACGTCCCGACCCGAAGCGGCTGGGCGGGTGTCACCGCGCTAGCGCTTGTCGCGGCGTTCGCGTGCCTCGGCGAGCGCCTGCCGCACCAGCGCCTGGGCGGCCCAGCCGCTCGCAGCCAGCGCTTCTTCGAGAGTGGCGCCCGCCACGTCGCGCAGGGCCAGCGCGGCCTCGGTGCCCATCGACAACGCCAAGGCGTGGGCGAGGCGCCGGCGCATCGACGGCGTCAACTTGCCCTTCACGGATTCGACGATCGGACCGACGTATTGCATGCGGCGCGCCGGGCGAGGCGGCCGCGATTCCGGCGGGTTGTCGAGCCACGCCGACATGAACGAGCGCTCCACCGCGTGCAGGCCCATCTCGTCGTCGAGCAGCAGCTTGTTCATCGTGCGTGCGGCGCGCGCCGCCGCCTCCGCGGGATCGTCGAGACCGGGCCGGAACACGCTCTCCAGCGGCGGGATGCCCCGCTCGAACATGGCATCGCTGATCAGATCCTCGACCGAGGAGTAGTAGCGATAGGCCGTGGCGCGCGACACCATCGCGCGCTCTGCCACCTCCGGAAAGCTCGGTTTGCTGCCGCCTTCGCACAGCGCGAGCGCCGCTTCGATGAGCGCGCGCCGCGTGCGCAGTCGCTGTCTGGCCCGGCCTTCACCCCTGCCCACCGGCCGCGCCGCGCTGCTTGACGTGCTGGTCTTCATTGGATCATAATGAGACACTGTCTCATGTTACGGCATGAGCTCATTATAGTCACTTGTCGCACGAGGAGCGCCATGAGCCCGATCCCCAAGGAGCAGTTCGATCGCGTGATCGACCGCCATTTCCGCTTCGAGGCGCAGGACGACGTCGACGGCGTCCTCAGCACGATGGCGGTCAACGTCGAGCACGACGTGGTCGGCTCCCCCACCGGCCCGCTGCACGGCACGCAGCAGGCGCGCGCCTTCTACGAAGCGCTGTTCGCCGACCTCGCGGGTGACAAGGTGACGTCGATCCGCCGCTACTACGGCAGCGACTTCGTCGTCGACGAGAGCCTGTGGGAGGGCACGGCGCCGGGCACACCGTTCGGCATTCACGGCGGCGGCAAGCGCCTGAACTTCCGCCTGCTGCACGTGTTCGAGATGGCGCCCGATGGCTTGATCCGTCGCGAGAACGTGTGGATCGACCTCGCCTCGATCATGCAGCAACTGGGCGCCAGGCCGGCCGCACCGTAGCGACGCCCCGACCTCGCGGTGGCCTGTCCGCGCCGGCGCGGCGCAGCCCGTCAGCGGAAGTCGCCGCGCTCCAGCGCCCACGACACCGCGAACCCGGCGACCAGCCCCCAGAACGCGGCGCCGATGTTGAACAGGCCGAGGTCGGCCACCGTCACCAGGAAGGCGATCAGCGCGCCGAGCGGGAAGCGGTCCTTGAAAGAGGCGACGAACGCGGCCTGCAGCACGCGCAGCATCGCCAGCCCGGCGAGCGCCATGATGAAGGCCCTCGGCGCCGCCAGCGCAAGCCGGGTGAATGCCGGCGCCATGAGCCCGAAGATCACCGCGAGCAGGCCGGTGAAGAGCCCTGCGGTGTACTGTCGCTCGCGCTCGCCCGACGACGTGAGGATCGCGTTGGTCGGTCCGGTGAGGCACGTGCTGACGGCACCGACCGCCGCGCTCGCCAGCGCGCCGGCGCCGCAGGCGACGGTGATCGCGTCCACCGGCGGCGCGTGTCCGGCCGTCTTCAGCACCGCGAGCCCCTGCCCGTTCTGGACGACGAGCACGGTGATCGTCAGCGGCACGACGAGCTCGACCATCGCCGCGGCCGACCACGCCGGCGCCTGCAGCACCGGCCGCGCGAACTCGACCGCGCCGAGCAGCGCCGCGTCGACGCGGCCGAGCACGACGATCGCGAGCACGCCGACGAGCAGCGCGCCGATCAGCGGCGGCAGCCGCCGGCCGAGCGCGGGTGCCAGGCTCAACCCCAGCCAGGCCACGACCATCGGCGCGGCGATGCGGAAGTCGGCGTGCAGCGCGCGCACCAGGTCGAGCCCGAAGCGCAGGAACACGCCGGCCACCATGCCCATCACGATCGGCATCGGCACCGCCTGCATCGCCCGCCGCACCCACCCGGTCGCGCCGAGCACGAGCATCAGCGCGCCGG
>DATJYZ010000179.1:0-51077 GCA_035499355.1 Burkholderiaceae bacterium
ACAGGATCGCGCCGGTGGCATACGGCCCCATCAGCAGGTCGACCTTGTCGGCGGTGATCAGCTGCTCGTACAGCGTGCGCGCGACGTCGGGCTTGGACTGGTCGTCCTTGACGATCCATTCCACCGGGCGGCCGAGCAGGCCGCCGCGCTTGTTGAGCTGCTCGACGTAGATCTCGCCCACCAGCTTGTGGATCTGCGCCGTGGCCGACAACGGGCCGGTCAGCGCCAGCGTGCTGCCGATGCGCACCGGCTGGGCGTGCGCGAACGCGGTGGCCAGCAGCGACAGGCCCACGAGCGCCAAGCGGCGCCAACCCGAGAACGGCAACATCGGAGTCTCCTCTCGTGTACGGGTGCGACGGTCGGCGTGCAGCCTCTGCCATGGCGGCTTCGCATGGCATTGGGGCGAACCCGGGTTCCGCGCGCTGGCGTCGACGCGGGGCCTACACTGCACCGATCCCACCGAGGAGAGTTCGATGGCCGACACCGCCCCCGCGTCGACTCGCCGACCCGGCGCGCTCGGCGTGCACTCGCTCGACCGCTTCGTGTTCACCGTGCCCGACCTCGACGTGGCCGAGGCGTTCTACCGCGCGTTCGGGCTCGACGTGCGGCGCAGCGGCCAGCGCCTGGACCTGCACACGTTCGGCCATCCGCACCGCTGGGCTTCGGTGTTCGCCGCCGGCAAGGCCAAGAAGCTGCAGTACCTGACCCTGGGCATCTACGCCGACGATGCGGGGGCGTTTCGCGAGCGCATCGCCGGGCTCGGCATCGGCACCGAGCCGCACCCGCTGGCCGATCGCAACGGCATCTGGCTGCGCAACCCCGACGGCGTGTCGATGCAACTGGTGGTGGCCGACAAGTGCTCGCCGCAGTGCAAGTCCGAGCCGACGGCGCAGCCGGCGGTGCCGCCCGGTGCCGGCGCGGCGCCGGGTCGCAGCAAGGTGCAACCGGTGCACCCGCGGCGGCTGTCGCACGTGCTGCTGTTCACCCCCGACGTGCTGCGCATGGTGGCGTTCTGCCGCGACGCGCTCGGCCTGCGGCTGTCGGACCATTCCGGCGACGGCATCGCGTTCATGCACGGCGTGCACGGCAGCGACCACCACCTGCTGGCGTTCGCGAAGTCGCAGGGCCCGGGGCTTCACCACTCGAGCTGGGACGTCGGCAGCGCCGACGAGGTGGGCCTCGGCTCCGAGCAGATGCGCAACGCCGGCCACGCGCGCGGCTGGGGCGTCGGCCGCCACGTGCTCGGCTCGAACTACTTCTACTACGTGAAAGACCCGTGGGGCAGCTTCGCCGAGTACTCGTTCGACATCGACTTCGTGCCGCACGACCTCGACTGGCCCGCTGCCGACCATCCGCCGGAAGACTCGTTCTACGTCTGGGGCCCGCCGCCGATCGAGGAGTTCATCGAGAACCACGAGCCGGCGTGAGCGCCGATCAGCCTTTGCGCACGAAGCCGTCGTCGCTCCAGCGCTCGCTGCCCACACCGTGGTGGACGATGAAGAGGTCGTCCGGGTCGTAAGCTGCCTTCGTCGCCGCCAGGCGAGCATAGTGGGTGCCCCAATGCGCCTGCTGCCAGTCGGCCTCGAAATAGTCGCTCTCCGAAACGTACGAGCCGGCGCCCGGCACCAGACGGCGCAGCTCTGCCATCGCTCGCGCCACCGCCTGCCGGCGCTGCCGCGCCACGGCGACGTCGGGCTCGTGGCCCGCCACGCCCGGATAGGCCGGCTGCTCCTGAGCCCCGCTGATGACCAGCGCGAAGGCATCGAGCACCGCCGGGTTCATCGCGGTGTCGCGCGCGGCCGCGATGACCGCCGGCGCAGCACCGGCCAGGCCTTTGTTGAAGTGCAGCCCGAGGCCCCAGTGGCGGGCCGCCGCGATCAGCGCGTCGACCAGGGCCGGCCGTTGCGCCGGTTGCAGCAGCGCGGCCGGCAGCCAGGTGGAACCGTAGCCGTGCAGCACCTGGCCGGCCTGGCCCTCGTCGCCGGGCCAGAACACGTTGGTCTCCGGTGCGCCCGGCCGGTCGTCGCGGCGGATGAAGCCGAGCAGCCGCTTGAACAACGTCGGCGCGAAGAAGGTGCGCGCCGAGGTGGCCACGACCTTCAGCGGCGCGAAGTCGATCTTGTAGTCCCCCGGCGAGCGATCGAGCGCATCGAAGAACGGTTGCCAGGCCGCGCTCGCCTGCGCGCGCGTGAGGCCCTGGAACACCATCGACACCTGCAGCACGTTGCCGCGCAGGCGGATCTGCTCGCCCCAGTGCGCGTTCATCAGGCCCGATGCGTAGAGGTCGAGCGCCAGCGCGACGAGTTGGCGATAGGCCGCATCCGACGCGGCCCGCACGGTGAAGTTCACCGCGCCGAACGTCTCCGGCAGCTCGTGCACCTTCAGCGTAAGCCGCGTGACGACGCCGAACGAGCCGCCGCCGCCGCCCTTCAGCGCCCAGAAGAGGTCGGCGTGGCTGCACGCATTGCAGGTGCGCACCACGCCGTCGGCGGTGACGACCTCGGCCTGCAGCAAACTCGCCGACGCGAGCCCGAACGCCTTGGAGAAGCTGCCGAAGCCGCCGCTGTGCACCAGCCCGGCCACGCCGACCGTCATGCAGCCGCCGCCTTGCACATAGCCGCCGCCGCGCGTGGTCACCGCGTCGTACACCTGCGACCACACCGCGCCGGCGCCCACCGTGACCGCTCGAGTGGGCTGCACCTGCGCTTCGCAGCCGACGGGGACGAAGGCCTCGTGCAGCGCGATGTCGTTCATCCGGCGCGTCCACACCAGCAGCGAATCGGGCGCGTTCGACGTGCCCTGGTAGCTGTGCCCGCCGCCCTTGACGACGATGCGCAGGTTGTGCGCGCGCGCGAAGTTCACGGCCGCGGCAACGTCCTGGGCATTGCGTGCGGCCACCGCGTAGACGCTCGGCCGCGAGGTCCATGCGTCGACCCAGCCCAGCGTCTGCGTCAGCGCGACGTCGTCGCCGAGCACGTACGGGTTCTTCAGCGACTTGAAGAACTCGGCGCACGCAGCCTCGTCGGAGGGCGTGGCGCAGGCGGTCCACGGCGAGCGCACGGCGATCAACGCACCGCCGACGTCGCTCGACAGCTGCTGCCACTGCGCCGGCGTGGGCCAACCCGCGTCGCCGGGGCGCACCCGCGAGCGGGTGGACGCAGTGGCGGCGAAGCCGCCCTGGCGCGCACCGAACCCGGCCAGCACGGCGGCGACCAGGCGCAGAAGATGGCGTCGGGCAAACGGGGGAGCGTTCATCTGCGGGCAGCCTGCGCGTCGACGCCGCGGTGACCGGCACGGATCGCGGCGTCGAGGGCCGGCATTGTGCGACAGCGCCCGCGCCCGCGGCATGATGGCCCCGCCGCAGCACCGGGACCACTGCCATGAACACGATCGCCCCCCACCTCAGTGCCGACACGCTGTGCGCGCAGGGTGTGCACAGCGACGACGAATCGAGCATCGTGCCGCCGATCGTCTACAGCGCCACCTTCGCGGCGCGCGACGCGCAGGAGTTCGCCACCATGGCGAGCCAGCCGCGCCACGCGCGCTACTACACGCGCTACGGCAATCCGCTGCACGAGCAGGTGGCGGCGCAGCTGGTGGCACTCGAAGGCGGCGCGGCGGACACGCACGATGCGCTGCTCACCGCTTCGGGCATGGGGGCGATCTCGCTGGTGTTGCTGGGGTTGCTGAAGGCGGGCGACCACCTGGTCGCGCAGACCAACCACTACATGGCGACGGCCAAGCATTGCGCGGAGTTGCTGCCGCGTTTCGGCGTGCGCTGCACGCTGGTCGAGCAGACCGATCTCGCCGCCTGGCAGCGCGCGATCGAGCCCGGCACGCGGCTGGTGCTGACCGAGACGCCGGTCAACCCGACCTGTGCGCTGACCGACCTCGCCGCGGTCGCGCGGCTGGCGCGCGCGGCGGGCGCGCTCAGCGTGTGCGACAACACCTTCGCCAGCCCGCTCAACCAGCAGCCGCTGGCGCACGGCATCGACCTCGTCGTGCACAGCGCCACCAAGTACCTCGGTGGCCACCACGACATCACCGCCGGCGCGGTGATCGCCTCGCGCACGCTGATCGATGCGCTGTGGCCGACGCAGATCTGCCTCGGCGCGACGCTGAGCCCGATGGACGCGTGGCTGCTGCTGCGCGGGCTGCGCACGCTGGCGTTGCGCGTGCGCCAGCACAACGCCAGCGCGCTGCAGCTGGCGCGCTGGCTCGAGGCGCAGCCGCAGGTCGAGCGGGTATTTCACCCCGGGCTCGAGTCGCACCCGCAGCACGCGCTGGCGCGCCGTCAGATGAGCGGCTTCGGCGGCGTGATGAACATCCTCGTCCGCGGCGGCTACGACGCGGCCAGCCGCTTCGTGCACGCGCTGACGCTGCCGCGCCAGGCGGTGAGCCTGGGCGGCGTCGAGAGCCTGGTGGTGCATGCCGCCGCGATGTGGCGCGGCACGATGGACGACGATCAGATGCGCATCGCCGGCATCGCGCTGAACGCGGTGCGGCTGTCGGTCGGCGTCGAAGGGGTCGACGACCTGCAAGCCGACCTCGCGCAGGCGCTCGCCGCCGTGTGAGGCGCTGGCCGACGCGGTGCCGGCGGCCTGACTCTCGCCCGGCGGCGCCGCCGCCGCGAGCGCCTCAGCGCGCCGCCGGCGCCGGCAGCGGCGCCGCGCCGGTCTCGCCGGGCAGCAGGTTGAGCACCAGCGCGGTGGCGATCGCGATGCCCGACATCGCCAGCATCAGCGTGCCGAAGCCGGCGGCCTTGACCACCGGCCCGAGCAGCCACACCGCGAGCGAACTGAGGCCGATCGACACCGTCAGCCGCATGCCGGCGACGCGTGAGCGCATGCGATCGTCGACGTAGCGCACCACCATGGCGTCGGTGAACGGAATGGCGCCGAACACCATCAGCATCACCGCCGCCAGTGCCGCGTACAGCCACCAGCCCTGCGCCTGCGCGGCCAGCGCGAACAACGGCACCTGCGCGAGCATGATGCCGAGGTACAGCCGCTTGAGCGCAATGCGGTCGATCAGGCGGCCCACCACCAGCTGCGCCAGCGATGCCAGCGCGTAGACGGCTGCCAGCATCAGCCCGAGCGTGGCCGGGTCCTGCACGATTGCGTGCATGCGCTCGGCCAGCAGCTGCGAGTTGCCGTTGGTGGTCATGTTGAACGACAGGCTGTTGGCGGTGGCCGCTACCGTCATCACCGTGAAAGCGCGCGCCAGCTGCGCGGCGGGCAGACCGACCCCGGCCTTGCGCGAGCGTGCCGCCGGTGGCTCGGTCTCGATCGGCGCGAGGCGCCAGAACAGGATGCCGCAGCCGATGCATGCCAGCCCAGGCACCACGAACGCCCAACGCCACCCGAGCCACTTGACGATGGATGCGGTCACCAGCGCCGCCGCCGCGATGCCCAGATTGCCCGCCAGCCCGTTGACGCCGATGGTGGCGCCCGGCTTGCTGGCGTGCTGCACCAGCATCGGTATGCCCACCGGGTGGTAGATCGACGCGAAGGTGCCGAGCAGCGCCAGCGCCAGCGCGATCGACCACGGCCCCTGCGTCAGCGCGACAAGGATCGCCGACGCGCCCATGCCGAAGAAGAACACCAGCATCATCTGGCGCCGGCCCCACAGGTCGCCCAGGCGCCCCGCGGGCAACGAGCCGAGCCCGAACATCAGGAACGCGCCGACGCTGTAGGGCATCAGGTCTTCCCAGCGCGCATAGCCGAACTCGACGGCGATCGTGCCGACCGCAGTGGCGAACACCAACAGGAACAGGTGATCGAGCGCATGCGCGATGTTCAGCAGCAGGGACACCGGACGCGGCAGAGGGCTCATGGTGAAAGGGCGGTGACAGGCGACGGACCGCTATTGCACCACGTCGGCGCCGCGCTCGTCGGGCGAGGACCGGTCCAGGAACCGCTGCAACAAGTCCGGCAGCTCGGCAGGCCGCTCCTGGCGATGCAGTGGCCGCGATCCGGCGCGTGGCCGGTGACGTCGAGCGCCACCGCGCGCCACAATCGCGCGATGCGCAAGGACGAAGTCGCCCGCGGCCCGCGCGGCCGCGTCATCGTGGTCGACTCGATCACGCAGCTCGACGCCGACGATGCCGGTGCGATCGTCGTCAGCGCCTCGCACGGCGGCACCAGCTCGGCGGCGTTCGCGCTCGAGCAGCCGTTGCGCCTGGTGTTCTTCAACGACGCCGGCGGCGGCAAGGATGCCGCCGGCATCGCGGCGTTGGCGCTGCTGCAGGCGCGCGGTGTGGCGGCGGCGACGGTGGCGCACGGCAGCGCGCGCATCGGCGACGCGCTCGACGCCTGGCAGCACGGCGTGGTGTCGCACGTCAACGCGGCAGCACGCGCGCTCGGCGTCGGTGTCGGTCAGTCGGTGGCCGTGGCGGCGCGCGCGCTGCTGGGTTGATTCGACGGGCGCGCGAGGCGGCTCCCGGCCGCGGCGACGCGATCAGGCCGTCACGTCGAGCAGGGTACCGAGCATGCGGTCCTGCGTGCGCAGCACCTGCAGGTTGGCCTTGTAGAGGTGCTCGCCGGCTTTCAGCGCCACCAGGTCTTCAGCCAGCGCATCGCCGGCTACCGGCGAGCGCTCGATCGTGGTCGACACGCCGCCGCCGTCGAGCGCCTGCTGCTGCACCAGCTGGCGACGAAAGCCCGGGGTCAGCGCGTTGGCGATGTTGTGGCCCGCGCTGGCGACGCGCCATTGCGCGCTTTGCAGGCCCGACAGTGCAATCGATGTCAGCGCGTTCATCGTGGCGACGATTGTCTCGCTGCGTGCCGGTTACAGGTGGCGCGGCGGCGCTATTCCGTCACGACGGCACGAACGCTTACTCGGGCTTGCCCGTCTCGGCGAACCGCACCAGGCGCTTGAACTGCTGCCCGAGCACCTGATCCACCAGCGGCGCGAGCTTCTCCAGGCCGGCGTCGGGCGGCCCGGCAACGCGATAGGTCAGGCGCACGATGGTCTTGGTCTCCTGCATCGCGATGGTGAAGGTCATCACGCCATTGACCGGCAGCTCCTGCAACGGCCCGAGGTTGCCCTTCACGCGCAGCGATCGCGGCGGCAGCGCGTGCAGCACGCGACCGTGCTCGACCGAGTTGGCGCCCCAGCGCTCGCACCAGCAGCCGCCGGCCTGCGGGTCGAAGGTCATGCGCGCGGCCTGTCCCGAGTAGGTGTGCTCGTTGCTCCACCAGCGCGGCAGCTGCGTGACCGCCTGCCACACGTCGTTGGGTGACGCCGTCACCTCGTCGCGGAAGATGGCAACGAAGCCGGTCGACGTGACGTTGCCGACGTCGGCCGATGCGGCCAGCGACGTCAGCACCAGCACGCCGGCGCTCCAGCGACCGAACGAGGTCTTGCGCATCAGGGGCGCAGCCTAGCGTGCCGGGCGATGCGGCGCACCTGAGGCAAGTGCGGTCGCGCGCCGGCAGGCGTTGCGCTAGGCTGTGGCCAGCCGCGGCGCCGGCGAACGAGGAGCAGGTCAACGATGCAACTGGCGATGGTTGGCCTGGGCCGCATGGGCGCGAACCTGGTGCGCCGCCTGATGCGTGGCGGTCACGAGTGCGTGGTGTTCGACCACGACCCCGTGGCGGTGGACGCACTGGCCCGCGAAGGCGCGCGGCCGGTGCGCGCGCTGTCCGAGCTGGTGGCGCGCATGAGCGCACCGCGTGCGGTTTGGGTGATGTTGCCGCACGGCGCGGCCACCGAGTCGACGATCGCCGAATTGGCACGGCACCTGGCGGCCGGCGACTTGGTGATCGACGGTGGCAACACCCACTATCGCGACGACGTGCGGCGAGCCCGCGAGCTGGCCGCCGCAGGCATTCACTACCTCGACGTCGGTACCAGCGGTGGCGTGTGGGGCCTGGAGCGCGGCTACTGCCTGATGATCGGCGGGCCCGCGGCTGCCGCGCAGCGCCTGGGCTCGATCTTCGACACGCTGGCGCCCGGCTCTGCCACACAACCGCGCACGCCCAACCGCGAGGGCGCGATCGGCAACGTCGAGCGCGGCTGGCTGCACTGCGGGCCCGTCGGTGCCGGCCACTTCGTGAAGATGATCCACAACGGCATTGAGTACGGAATGATGCAGGCGCTGGCCGAGGGCTTCGACATCCTGCGCAACGCCGGCAAGCCGGCGTTGCCGGCCGAGCAGCGCTACGACTTCGATCTGGCCGACGTGGCCGAGCTGTGGCGGCGCGGCAGTGTGGTGTCGTCGTGGCTGCTCGACTTGGCGGCCAATGCGCTGGCCGAGGATCGCGAGCTGTCGGCCTACTCCGGCGTGGTGGAAGACTCCGGCGAAGGCCGCTGGACCGTGCAGGCCGCGATCGACGAAGCCGTGCCGGCCGAGGTGCTGACCGCGGCGCTGTACGCGCGCTTCCGCTCGCGCCAGGACCATACGTTCGCGGAGAAGATGTTGTCGGCGTTGCGCCGCCAGTTCGGCGGTCACCTCGAGCAGCCCAGGCCGTGAGCCCAGGACGGGTTTTTCCCGAAGGGGCCGCGCCGCAATCATCATACGATTTGACTGCATCCGCGCGCCGCCGACCCGGGCGCGTGTCACCCGCAGGAGACCATTGGACATGCAGACCCATTCGCTGTTGATGCGCGTGCTGCTCGGCATCGCGTTGCTTGCCGCCGCGCCGGCCTTTGCGCAGGAAAAACTCACCGTCTGGTGGGTCAAAGGCTTCTACAAGGCCGAGGACGACGCGCTGTTCGAGGCCATCAAGAAGTTCGAGGCCAAGAACAAGGGCATCAAGATCGAGCTGTCGCAGTACCCGATCCAGGACATGATCCCCAAGACCGTGTCGGCGCTCGATTCGGGCAACCCGCCCGACGTCGCCTATGCCGACGTCTATGACTTCCAGGTCACGGCCAAGTGGGCGTTCGACGGCAAGCTCGAAGACATCACCAGCGTGATCGACCCGCTGCGCGCGCACTTCGAGCCGGCCGCGTTGTCGACCACCTTTCTCTACAACGACAAGACCAAGACGCGCGCGTACTACGCCTTCCCGATCAAGCAGCAGACCATGCACATCCAGTACTGGAAGGACATGCTGGCCGATGCGGGTTTCAAGGAAAGCGACATTCCGAAGGACTGGAAGGGCTACTGGAGCTTTTGGTGCGACAAGGTACAGCCGGCCTACCGGCAGAAGACCGGCAACCGCGCGTTCGGCATCGGCCAGCCGCTGGGCGTGGATTCGAGCGATTCGTTCTTCTCGTTCCTGACCTTCATGGACGGCTACAACGTCAAGCTGGTCAACGACTCGGGCAAGCTGCTGGTCGACGACCCGTCGGTGCGCCAGGGCCTGATCAACGCGCTGACCGACTACACCGCCGTGTACTCCAAGGGCTGCTCGCCGCCGTCGTCGACGAGCTGGAAGGACCCCGACAACAACGTCGCGTTCCACAACAAGACGATCGTGATGACGCACAACGCGACGATCTCGATCGCCGCCAAGTGGCTCGACGACATGAACAACACCACGCTGACGGCCGAGCAGCGTGCGGTGGCCAAGAAGAACTACACCGAGTTGATTGCCACTGCGGGCTGGCCGAACAAGCCCGATGGCTCGAAGTTCGTCTACCGCGCGGCGGTCAAGACCGGCGTGATCTTCAAGGATTCCAAGAACAAGGCCAACGCCAAGAAGTTCGTGGCCTTCATGCTCGACGAGGCCAACCTCACGCCGTATGTCGAAGGCTCGCTCGGGCGCTGGTTCCCGGTGACCAAGAACGCGCAGCAGAGCGCGTTCTGGAAATCCGACCCGCACCGCCTGGCGGTCTACAACCAGTTCATGAGCGGTACCGTGCCGTTTGAATTCACCAAGAACTACAAGTTCACCGTGCTCAACAACGAGAACGTCTGGGCCAAGGCGATGAACCGCATCCTCAACGAGAAGGTTCCTGTCGACAAGGCGACCGACGAGATGATCGCGCGCATCAAGGCGGTGGCAGGGTCACCGGAGTAGAAGGGACGTAGCAGCGCACGCGGCGGCGGATCTCGATCCGCCGCTCGTGCCGCCAGGGCCGTCGGCGCCATGACCGGCGGCGCCTGTGTGTCGGAGACACCATGAGTGCTGTCATCACTGCGCCCTCAGCCGCCGCCAAGCCCCTGAGCACCTGGGTGTTCTGGGGCCGCATGTTGGTGCTGCCGTACATGGCGGTGTTCCTGATCTTCGTGCTGTTCCCGGTCGGCTACGGCCTGTGGCTGGCACGCCACCCGGCGAGCTACGAGAAGCTGTTCGAAGACCCGATCTTCTTGCGCACGGCGATCAACACGGTGATCTTCATCGTGGTGGCGATCAACCTGAAGATGGTCGTCGCGCTGGTACTGTCGGGCTTCTTCACCCAGAAGCGTTGGTGGATCAGCGTGCTGTCGGTGCTGTTCATCATTCCCTGGGCGGTGCCGTCGATCCCGACCATCCTGTCGGTGCGCTTCATGCTCAACCCCGAATGGGGCGTGATCAACACCACCATCTTCAAGCTCACCGGGCTTGACGGACCGAACTGGCTCAACGACCCGACGCTGGCGCTCGGCTTCTCGATGCTGATGCACGTGTGGAAGTCGCTGCCTTTCTGGACCTTGATCCTGGTGGCCGGCCGGCTGGCGATACCGGGTGAGCAGTACGAGGCGGCGAGCGTCGACGGTGCGACGAGCTGGCAGAAGTTCCGCTTCATCACCTGGCCGGCGATGCGCTCGCTGTACCTGACGTCGACCATCCTGTCGATGATCTGGACGCTGGGCGACTTCAACAGCGTCTACCTGCTCACCGGCGGCGGCCCTGCCGACCTGACGCACGTGCTGGCCACGCTCGGCATCCGCTACCTGCGGCTGGACCAGGTCGACCTGTCGATGGCGGCCATCGTCGTCTCGCTGCCGCTGGTGCTGCCGCTGGTCTATTTCATGATGAAGAGGCTCTCGAAATGAGCGCCGCACGGCCGCTCCGAAGGCGCTCGCTCCCCCGCAGCCACGAAGGGGCTCCTGCGGAGCCCTGGGGGACGGCGCGCAGCGCCCAGGGGGCACCATGAGCCGCCGCTTCTCCTGGAAGAACGTCAGCGCCGAGGCACGGCTGCTGCTGATCGGCATTCCGGTGTTCCTGTGGACGATGATCCCGGTCTACCACCTGTTCCTGTTCGCAATCTCGTCGAAGGACTCGGCCACCTCCGGCCGCCTGTGGCCGAAAGAACCGACGCTGCAGAACTTCACCATCGTCTTTCGCGAACAGCACTTCTACCTCAACCACTTCTGGCTGCAGCTGTTCAATTCGGTGGTGATCGCGCTCGCCGTTGCGGTGTTGACGCTGTTCGTCGCCACCTGCGCGGCGTTTGCCATCAGCCGCCTCAAGCTCAGCGGCGGCCGTACGGTGATGAACCTCGCGCTGTTCACCTACTTCATCCCCGCGGCGTTTCTGGCGGTGCCGATGTACAAGACGATGAGCGTCTACGGCCTGCTCAACAACCAGTGGGCACTGATCCTGGCGATGGTGACGATCGCCTCGCCCTACTGCATCTGGGTGCTGAAGCAGGCGTCCGACAAACTGCCGTGGGAGCTCGACGAGGCGGCGCGCATCGACGGCGCGAGCCCGCTGCAGCTGTTCCGCCTGGTCTACGTGCCGCTGATGGTGCCTTCGCTGGTGGCGGTGGGCACCTATTCGCTGTTGCTGGCGTGGAACGAGTATCTCTACGCCTTCCTGCTGCTGTCGAAGGACACCGACGTCACGCTGGCGGTTGCGCTCGGCAACTTCCTGTCGGCCGACGATTCGCCGTGGGAGTTGCTGATGGCCACCGGTTTCATCTACGCGCTGCCGCCGGCAGCGATCTACTACGCGTTCAAGCGCTACATGGTGGGTGGCCTGACCGCCGGCGCCGTGAAGAGCTGAGAAAGAGAAAGGTCCGCGATGGCCTCGGTCACCTTCCGCGACATCCGCAAGGCCTTCGGCAAGGTCGAGGTGATCCACGGCATCGGCTTCGACATCGCCGATGGCGAGTTCGTCGTGCTCGTGGGGCCGTCGGGCTGCGGCAAGAGCACGCTGCTGCGCATGCTGGCGGGCCTGGAGGACATCAGCGGCGGCGAGATCGTGATCGACGGCCGCGTGGTCAACGACCTCGAGTCGAAGGATCGCGACATCGCGATGGTGTTCCAGAGCTACGCGCTGTACCCGCACATGACGGTGCGCGAGAACATGGGTTTCTCGCTGCGGCTGCGCAACGCGGAGAAGTCGACCACCGACGAGCGCGTGATGCGCGCGGCCAAGATCCTCAACCTCGACCAGTTGCTCGAGCGTTACCCGCGCGAGCTCTCCGGCGGCCAACGGCAGCGTGTGGCGATGGGGCGCGCGATCGTGCGCGATCCCAAGGTGTTCCTGTTCGACGAGCCGCTGTCGAACCTCGACGCCAAGCTGCGGGTGGCGATGCGCGCCGAGATCAAGGCGCTGCACCAGCGGCTGAAGACCACCACCGTGTACGTCACGCACGACCAGATCGAAGCGATGACGATGGCCGACCGCATCGTGGTGATGCACGACGGCATCGTCGAGCAGATCGGCACGCCGCTGGAGCTGTTCGACAAGCCCGGCAATCTGTTCGTCGCGCAGTTCATCGGCTCGCCGGCGATGAACGTGCTGGCCGGCACGTTGCGCCGCGGCACCGATGGTGCGTGCGTCGAAGCCCTGGGGGCGCGCTGGCCGGTGCCGAGCACGGTGGCTGGCAACGATGGCCAGGCCGTCAGCTACGGCATCCGTCCGGGCGACCTCAGCCTGGCCGACTCCGGCATCGCGGCCAAGGTGTTCGTGGTCGAGCCCACCGGCGCCGAGACCGAACTGCTGCTGCAGGTTGGCGATGCCCAGCTGACGCTGGTGATGCACGGCCGCACCTCGGCGAAGCCCGACGACACCGTGCACTTGAGCGTGGCCGCTGCCCATGCGCACGTGTTCGACCGCGCGAGCGGCCGCCGCCTGAGCTGATGGCGCCCTCGTGGTGCGACCGATCGTCGTGATGGGTGTGTCCGGCAGCGGCAAGAGCACCCTCGGCGCCGCGCTGGCGCGCGAACTGCACGCCGAGTTCCTCGAGGGCGACTCGTTCCACCCGCCGGAGAACGTGGCGCGCATGGCCGCCGGCATTGCCTTGACCGACGCCGATCGCCAAGGCTGGTTGGCCGCGCTGAGCGGGCGGCTCGGCGTGGCCCGGCGCGAGGGCCGCGCAGTGGTGTTGTCGTGCTCGGCGCTCAAGTGCAGCTACCGTGACACGCTGCGCGCGCACGCGCCGGACCTGGCGCTGGTTTACCTGGCCGGCACTCCCGAGGTGCTGCAGCAGCGCATGGCGGGGCGGCGGGGCCACTACATGCCGCCATCGCTGCTGGCCAGCCAGCTGGCGACGCTCGAGCCGCCGCAACCCGGCGAGCGCGCGTTGACGCTCGACGTCGCGCGCGAGCCCGAGGCGCTGGTGCACGACGCACTCGCCTGGCTGCAAGGCCCCGCGCATGCGGCGTGAGGCCACGCCGGTGGCCGCGCGCGCGCCGTCGGCGCCGCGGGTGGTGCCCCGCGCCGCCGCGGTGCGCACGATCAAGAACGTGCACGGCCACACCGTCGATCGCATCGGCGAGGCGATCGTCGCCGGCCGTTATGCGGTGGGCGCCACACTGCCCGCCGAGCCGCTGCTGTGCGCGGCGTTCGGTGTCAGCCGCACCGTGGTGCGCGAAGCCGTCAAGTCGCTGGCCGCCAAAGGGCTGCTGGTGGCCGGCCCCAAGGTCGGCACGCGCGTGCTGCCGGCCGACAACTGGAACTGGTTCGACCCCGACGTCGTCGCGTGGCAGACCCACGCCGGCCTGACGCACGACTTCCTGCGCGACCTGCAGGAGCTGCGCCGGGTGGTCGAGCCGGCGGCGGTGCGCATGGCCGCCGAGCGTGCCACCGTGCGCGACATTGCCGAGATCGAGGCCGCCTACGCCGGCATGAAGGACGCCATCGAGCACGGCGGCGACTATGTCGCCAGCGACCTGCGCTTCCACCAGGGCCTGCTGCGCGCCGGCGGCAACCGCATGATGGTGCAGATGAGCAAGGCGATCGGCGCGCTGCTGCGCACCAGTTTCGAGGTCTCGACCACGCTGCTCGACGGGCCGGCATCGTCGCTGCCGCTGCACCGCGCGGTGCTCGACGCGGTGATCGCGCACAAGCCCGGGCAGGCCGAGCGCGCCAGCCTGAAGCTGATCGACAGTGCGCGCGATGACATCGATCAGGTGCTGGCCTCGGGCCGCAAGCTGCCGGGGCTGCGCCTCGACCCCGCGCGCGGCCAGGGCGGCCGGGCGGCGCGCAGGGGCAAGGCGCAGGGGCTTGATCCGCGGCGCGATCCGGCCTAGGCTGCGGCACCGCAGGACCTCGCAGGGGAGTTGCCATGAAGTGGTTGTTGTCGATGGCGCTGGCGTTGGTGGGTGCCGGTGCGTTTGCCTGCCCGGCCGATGACGTCAAGGACGCCCAGGCCAATGTGCAGGACAAGCCGGTGGTTCAGGCGAAGGCCACGGCGACCCCGGCCAAGGCGGTCGTGTCCTCCAAGAAGGCGCAGCCGACCAAGGTGGCCGACAAGCCGGCCACGGTCGCGGCTGCCAAGCCGTCGCTCTAACCCCCGCCGTTCTGGTTCGACCGCGTGACGCGCCGCGCGTCACGCCCGCGTGCGTGCGCCGGCGCAGCCGGCGGCCGCGAGCCGCCAGGCTCAATGACGTAGCGTGCGCCAGAGCCGCGCGAGAAGCGGCCAGCCGAGGATCACGAACGTCGCGGCCGCCAGCGAGCCGGCGATCGGCCGCGTGAAGAACGCCAGCGGGTCGCCGTCGGACTTGATCATCGAGGTGATGAAGTTCTCTTCGAGCATGCCGCCGAGCACCACGCCCAGGATCGCCGGCGCTGTCGGGAATCCGTTCTCCTCGAGCACGAACGAGAACAGGCCGAACACCAGGATCAGCAGCACGCCGAACACCGTGTTGTTGATCGCGAACGATCCCACGGCGCAGAACAGCAGGATCACCGGCATCAGCAGGTTCTGCGGCGCGCGCAGCACGTTCTTGGCGACCTTGATCGCCGCCCAGCCCAGCGGAATCATGATGATGTTGGCGATGATGAACACCAGGAAGATCGCGTAGATGTGCTGCGGGTTGTTGATGAACAGCGTCGGCCCGGGATTCATGTTCTTCAGGTAGAGCACGCCGATCGCGATCGCGGTGATCGAGTCGCCGGGGATGCCGAACACCAGCGCCGGCACCCAGGCGCCGGCCAGCGCCGAGTTGTTGGCCGCGCCGGATTCGACGATGCCCTCGACATGCCCGGTGCCGAACTTCTCGGGCTCCTTCGAGAAGCGCTTGCTCGACGCGTAGGTGATCCACGACGCGATGTCGGCGCCGGCGCCGGGCTGGATGCCGATCGCGGTGCCGATCGCGCTGCCGCGGATCAGCTGCACCTTGTACTTCTTGGTCAGCTCCCACATGCCCTTGAACACGTTGCCGATCTTCTCGGCCGCGAACTTCGGCGGTGGGTGGATCGATGTCACGTAGCGCAGGATCTCCGACACCGCGAACATGCCCACCATGACCGGGATCATCGACACGCCGCCGGTGAGCTCCGCGTTGCCGAACGTGAAGCGCGGGTGCGCGCCCGGGTTGTCGAGGCCCACCGCCGAGATCAACAGCCCGAGCATCAGCGACGTCACCGCCTTCAGCCTGCTCGAGGCGCCGATGAACACCGCGCCGGACAGCCCGAGCACGACGAGCCAGAAGTACTCGAACGACGAGAACTTCAGCGCCACCTCGGCCAGCACGGGCGCGAACGCGATCAGCACCGCGGTGCCGAACAGCCCACCGATGGCCGAGAACACGAGGCCGGCGCCGAGCGCGATCTCGGCCTGGCCCTTCTTGGTCATCGCGTACGCCTCGTCGGTGTAGGCGGCCGACGCCGGCGTGCCGGGGATGCGCAGCAGCGCGCCCGGGATGTCGCCGGCAAAGATCGCCATCGCGGTGCAGGTAACGATCGCCGCCACCGCCGGCACCGGCGGGATGAAGAACGTCACCGGCACCAGCAGCGCCGTGGCCATCGTGGCGGTGAGCCCCGGCACCGCGCCGACGAACAGGCCGAACAGCGACGACGCCAGGATGATCCACAGCACGTAGGGGTCGAACACCAGCGCGAAGGCCTGGCTGATGACGCTCCAAGTCATGCTGCGCCCTTGCCTTGCGACCAAATGGTCGAGTGCCGGCGCATACCCGCCCCCGGCTTTGCCTCGCTCTGTGCCGGCAAGGAGCAAGCCATCAATACAGCACCGGCAGCACGCCCCACGGCAGCGGCACGCGCAGGCCTTTGTAGAACGCGACGTGGATCACCACCGTGCTGACCACCGACACGATCAGTGCCATCGGCCAACGCACCCGTAGCGCCAACATCAGCGAGCCGAGCATCACGATGCCGGTGGCGATGAAGCCGATGCGGTCGCTGGCCAGCACGTACAGCAGCAGGCCGCCCAACGTGACCGCGAACGCGATCAGTTGCGGCGGCCGGCTGGTCCACTCGCCGCGCTGGAACCACGGCGTACCGGCGCGCGAACGCACGCCCTGCACGATCAGCAGCAGCGAGCACAGCGCCAGCACCGACGCCGCGATGCCGGGGAAGGCCGCCGGCCCGACGTTCTGCCCCGGGATCTTCGGGTAGCCCTGGATCGTCCAGAGCACCAGCAGAGACAGCGCGAGGAAGAGCGCCCCGAAGACGGCGTCATTGAGCTTCAAGATGCGACGGCTACTTCGCGATGCCCACGGCCTTCATGGTCGCGCCGAGGTCGGCGTCGGACTTGGCCATGAACGAGGCGAACTCCGCCGGTGGCGCCCACAGCACGCCGAAGCCGCGGTTGGTCATGAAGTCCTTGAACTCCTGGGACTGGTGCGCCTTCTGCAGCGACGCCAGCAGCTTGGCCTGGATGTCGGCCGGCAACCCCTTGGGCGCCGCGATGCCGCGCCACGCGGCCATCGTCCAGCTGCTGCCGGTCTCGGCCTTCAGCGTCGGCACCTTCGGAAACAGCGCGGCCGGCTGCGGGTCCATCACCGCGAGACTCTTCACCTTGCCCGCCTCGATCAGCGCCCGCGCCTCGGGCAGCGAACACGGGACGACCTCGACGCCGCCGGCCATCAGGTCGTTGAGGCCCGGTGCGGCGCCGTTGCTCGGCACCCACGGCAGCGCGGCGGGATCGACCTTCTGGTCGCGCAGGAAGCCGGCGATCGCCAGGTGCCAGATGCCGCCCTGGCCGGTGCCCGAGGCCTTGAACTTGCCGGGGTTTGCCTTGATGGCGGCGACCAGGTCGCCGATGTTCTTGTACGGCGCGTCGGCGCGCACCTGCACGCCCGCCGGGTCGGCATTGACCAGCGCGATCGGCGTGTACGACGCGCCGCTCAGGTCGGTGAGACCCTGGTGGTGCATCATGCCGATCTCGACCGTGATCATGCCGATCGTGTAGCCGTCGGCTGGCGCGGCTGAGATGGCCTGGTGGCCGACGACGCCCGAGCCGCCGGTGCGGTTGACCACGTTGACGGGCTGGCCGAGGTCCTTCTCCATCAGCGCGGCGAGGATGCGCGCCACCGCATCGGTGCCGCCGCCGGCGCCCCACGGCACGATCAGCGTGATCGGCCGCTCGGGGTAGGCGGCCAGCGCAGCGGCCGGCAACAGCACGAGCCCGGCCAGCACAGCAGCCAGCCGCCTGAGAATGAGGTGCATCGGTGTCTCCTTGCTTGTCGTGGCAGCCGCGAGGGACGTATGCCTGCGGCGCCGGGCAGCGATGATGCATGGCAGACCGCGGAGTGGCCACCGTGTTTGCACCCAAGTTGTCGTACGACTCAGGGTTGGCGCTGTAAGACAGTCAGCGCAGGTGGCTGTCCGCTGTCGCTCTTGCCGGTGATCGGCGGCTTCGGCAGCGACGCGTCGCCGGGCTCGATCACGAAGGTGCGCTGCAACGAGTACCAGGGGCCGTGCACGCCGTCGGCCGGCGTCGCGCGCGGATCGTCGTGGCGTTGGTAGTGCGCGATCAGCGCGCGCGTGACGCCGAACTGGGCATCGCTGTCGAGGTTGGGGTCGTCGCCCGAGTACACCTGCGAGAACTGGGTCTTGTAGCCGGGCTTGTGGATCATGAAGTGCAGGTGAGCCGGCCGCATGTTGTGGCGCCCCTGCGCGCGCAGCAGGTCGCCGACGGGCCCGTCCACCGGCACCGGATAGCCCGCGGGCTTGACGGTGCGAAACGCGATGCGACCGTCGTCGTCGGTGACGAAGCGGCCGCGCAGGTTCATGTCGGCCTGGCGCGGATCCTGGTTCTCGTAGTAGCCCTCGGGCGAGGCGTGCCAGACATCGACCTCGGCGCCGGCCACCGCGCGGCCTGCGGTGTCGCGCACCCACGCGGTCACGAACACCGGATCGCCCGGCGTCGGGCTGCGCACGATCGAGTCACCGTCGGCCATCGGCGGCGCGCCGGCACGCCAGAACGGCCCCATCAGGTTCGCCGTGGTGCCGTTGGCACCGGCGTCGTTGTTGAGCAGGCACACGAGCGACGACACGCCCAGCGATCCGGCGGCGAGCATCACCTCGTTGTGCGATGCCGTGGTGGCCTGACCGAGGCGTGCGATCACGTTGCAGAGGTGGCGGAACTCGTTCTCGGTCAACCGCGCGTCGCGCACGAACGCGTGCAGGTGCGCGATGCCGGCGCCGAGGATCTCGCGCGTGCGCGCGTCGGGCGTGCGCGCGGCCTCGGCCAGCACCGCGCGGGTCACGTCGTCGGGGGTGCCGATGATCATGAGCGTCTCCGGTCTCGTGGATGTCAGTATCGGCCAGCGGCCGACTGCGTACACTGCCGCGCACAAGCCGCGGGAAGGGAGCCCCTTCGTTGAAAGTCGAAAGCGAGCTCGCGGAGTTCGTCTGCACGCTGCGCGTGGGCGACGTGCCGGCGCCGGCGCAACGCGTGCTGCGGCAGATGACGCTGGCCGTGTGCGGCACCGCGCTGGCCGGCGCCGGCGAGGACGGCATCGACGCGCTGCGCAGCCTGCTGCGCGAGCGCGGCGGGGCGCCGCAAGCGACGGCGTTCGTGTTCGGCGAGCGCCTGCCCGCGGCTGCGGCCGCGCGCTTCAACGGCACGCTGTGCCGCGCGCTCGACTATTGCGACGCGATGGCGCCCGGCCCGCACATCGGCTCGTCGCTGCTGCCGGCGGCGCTGGCGGCCGCCGAGCTGGCCGGCGGTTGTTGCGGCGAGGAGTTCGTCGCCGCGCTGGCCGCCGGCGCCGAGCTGAGCTCGCGCTTGAACCTGAGCGAATCGCAGTACGACGGCTTCGACCCCACCGGCGTGCTGGTGGTGTTCGCCGCCACCGCCGCAGCCGCGCGCATCCTGCGGCTGACGCCGTCGCAGACGCTGCACGCACTGGCGCTGGCGTTCAACCGCTGCGGCGGCAGCTTCCAGAGCAACGTCGACGGCACGCTGGCGGTGCGCATGGTGCAGGGTTGGGTCGCCGAGACCGGCGTCGACTGCGCGCAGCTGGCGCAACGCGGCGTCACCGGGCCATCCAACTTCATCGGCGGCCACTACGGCTACGCACACCTCTACGGCCGCGGCCGCTTCGACGTGCCGGCGCTGGTGCGTGACCTCGGGCACGAGTGGCGCCTGCAGCGCGTGGTGTTCAAGAAGTACCCGAGCTGCGGCGTCACGCAAGGGGTCACCGAGCTGGCCCTGGCGATGGTGGCCGAAGACGGGTTGCGCGCCGAGCAGGTGGCGTCTGCCGTGGTGCGGTTGCCGCCGTACGCGCACAAGCTGGTTGGCCACGCCTTTCGCATCGGCGCGAACCCGCGCGTCGATGCACAGTTCAGCGCCGCGTATTGCGTCGCCAACGCGGTCGCGCGTCGCGGCTCTCGGCTGGCGCACTTCGCGCCGGCGCAGGTGGCCGACGCGGCGGTGCAGCGCCTGATCGAGCGCATCGACGTGGTCGCCGACGCCACGCTCGACGCGCGCGGCCACACCGCGGTCGACCTCGAAGTGCGCACGGCCGACGGTCGCACGCTGACGCGCGCGCTCGACATCGCGCCCGGCTTTCCCGGCGCCGGCTTGAGCGACGCGCAGCACCGCGCGCGCTTCGACGACTGTGCCGCCTATGCGCCGCACCCGCTGCCGGCGCGGCAGGTGGACCGGCTGATCGCGGCGATCGAGGGCCTGGCGGCGCTCGACGATGTGCGCCGCCTGGCGTCGCTGCTGACGGCGCCGCCGCACTGAGCGCGGCCGGCGGGTCGCTGCGCTCAGCCGTCGGGCGGGTCGAGCATCACCTGGTCGACGTAGCACCAGAGCCAGCTCTCGCCGGGCTCGATCGACTGCATCAGCGGATGGCCGCTGCCGCGGAAGTGCCGCGTCGCGTGCTTGTTCTTCGAGCTGTCGCAGCAGCCGACATGGCCGCAACTGAGGCACATGCGAAGGTGAACCCAGGAGTCGCCGAGCTTCAGGCATTCCTCGCAGCCGGTGGACGACGGCGCGACGTCGCGGATCTGGTCGGTGTGCGTGCACGAAGGGCGTGGCATGGCAGGGGTCTCGCTGCTGCGTTCGGGAACCAGCTTGGACGCTACGACGGCCACCGTGAAGATGCAAGCCACCACCGCCAGCGAGAGTGCGGGCGGCACCTCGACCACCCCCGCGAGCACCATCTTGGCGGCGACGAACAGCAGCATCACCGCCAGCCCCAGGCGAAGGAAGCGCAGCTTCTGCACCGCACCGGCAAGCACGAAGTACAGCGAGCGCAGGCCGAACAGCGCAAAGACGTTGGAGGTGTACACGAGGAACGGGTCGGTCGTCACCGCGAACACCGCCGGGATCGAGTCGAGCGCGAACACCAGGTCGGCCGATTCGATGGCCACCAGCGCCACCAGCAGCGGCGTGGCCATGCGCCGGCCGTCCACGCGGGCCAGGAAGCGCGAACCGTGCAGCACCGGCGTGATCGGGATGAAGCGGCCGACCCAGCTGGTGCACAGCGCGCAGGTCGACTCGACCAGCTGGCGCTCCTTGTTCTCGCCCCACAGCATGCGTCCGGCGGCGAACACCAGCAGCGCCGCGAACGGATAGATCAGCCAGTGGAAGCGCTCGAGCAGCAGCACGCCGACGCCGATCAGCACGCCGCGCATCAGCAGCGCGCCGAACACGCCCCAGAACAGCGCGCGGTGCTGCAGCGCCGGCGGAATGCCGGTCTGCGAGAACACCAGGATGAACAGGAACAGGTTGTCGACCGACAGCGACTTCTCGAGCGCGTACGCGGTCAGGTAGGTGAGGCCGACATCGGCACCGAAGCGCCACGCGATGCCGGCGCCGAACAGCAGCGCCAGCCCGATCCACAGTGCGCTCCACAGCGCCGCGCTGCGCGGGCCGGATGCGCGTCCACCGCGCTGGGCCACCAGTGCATCGGCGACGAACGCGAGCGTGATGACGCACCAGAAGGCAACCCACTCGGCCTGGCCGGCGATGCTCATGTGGCGCCACTGTAGCGGCAGCGCCGGCGTGCACGCGCGCCGCGCACTCAGTGCTGCGCGGTGGCCGCGGCGAGAAACGCGTGGATCTGCGCCACCGCGGCGGCGCCTTCGCCGATGGCGCCGCCGACGCGCTTGACCGAGCCCGAGCGCACGTCGCCGACCGCGAACACGCCGGGCACGCTCGACTCCAGCGGCGCGAGCGCGCGCGGGCCATCCGGGTGCGTCGCGGCGGCGCCGGTGAGCACGAAGCCGTGCGCATCGGTGGCCACGTCGCAACCATGCAGCCAGGTGGTCTCGGGCTCGGCGCCGGCGAACAGGAACACGTTGCGCACCGCGCGTTGCTGCGCCTCGCCGCTGCGGCGGTCGCGCCAGGTCACGGCGGTGAGGCTGCCGGCGTCGTCACCGTGCAGGTGCGTCAGCTCGGTGTGCGGCCGCAACTCGATGTTCGGCGTCGCTTCGAGGCGATCGATCAGGTAGCGCGACATGCTGGCCGCGAGCCCGGGGCCGCGCACCAGCACGTGCACGCGCGAGGCGAACTGCGACAGGAACACCGCGCCCTGCCCGGCGGAGTTGCCGCCGCCGACCAGCACCACCTCGTCGTGTTCGCACATGCGCGCCTCGAGCGCCGAGGCCCAATACCACACGCCGCGTCCTTCGAACGCGGCCAGACCGGCGACGTCGGGCCGGCGGTAGCGCGCACCGCTGGCAATCGCCACGCAGCGCGCCGACAACCTGCGGCCGTCGGTGAGACCGATCGACAGCACGCCGTCGCTGCGCTGGTGCGAGCAGTCGAGCGAGGCCGCCTGCGCGGGGATCAGCATGTCGGCACCGAACTTCTGCGCCTGCACGAAGGCGCGCCCGGCCAGCGCCTGGCCCGAGATGCCGGTGGGGAATCCCAGGTAGTTCTCGATGCGCGCGCTGGCTCCGGCCTGGCCGCCGAACGAACGGCAATCGAGCACCACCACGCGCAGGCCCTCGGAGGCGGCGTACACCGCGGTGGCCAGCCCCGCCGGGCCGGCGCCGACGATCGCGACGTCGTACAGCTCGTCGTGCGCGGCGCCGTCGACCATGCCGATGCAGCGCGCCAGCGCGTCGGCGCTCGGATTGACCAGCACCGAGCCGTCGGGACACACCACCAGCGCCTCGCTGCCGGCGGCGCCGTACTGCTCCATCAGCGCCCCGGCGTCGGCGTCGTCGTCGGCATTGACCATGTGATGCGGGTGTGCGTTGCGGCCGAGAAAGTTCTGCAGCCGCAGCACGTCGGCCGATTGCGGCCGGCCGATGATCACCGGGCCGCTGTGGCCCGCCTCGATCAACGCCACGCGACGCAGGATCAGCGCGCGCACCAGGCGCTCGCCGAGGTCGGCCTCGGCGATGATGAGTGCGCGCAACTGTCCGGGCGCGATCAGCAACGCCGCCACGTCGCTCGCGGCCTGGGCATCGACCAGTGCGGGGCCACCCGACAGCGTGCCCACCTCGGCGACGAACTGCCCTGGCCCCTGGTGGTTGATCGGCACCACGTGGCCGAGGCCGTCGCGCTGGGTGATCGCGACGCTGCCTTCGAGCACCACGAACATGCCGGCACCGGGATCGCCGACCCCTTGCAGGCATTCGCCGGCGCGATAGTGCCGCACGCTGCCGAAGCGCTGCATGCGCGCCACCTCGGCATCGGTGAGGCGGGGGAACATCTGGTGGCGCCGCGACAGCAGTTCGCTCGGGGCTTCGTCGGTCATGGTCTCTCCGTGAGGCGGATCACTGCATCATCGATGCCTGCGCAGTCGATCGTCGAGGCTCAAGGCCCTGATCACGACGCGCCGATTCGGTGACGGGCGGCGCGCCTGGGCGTGCGCGACCACACTGCCCGATTCTCACTGCAGGATGGTTCTCGATGGCCACGACCTTCAAGCTCAACGGCAGACCGGTGTCGGTCGACGCCGACCGCGCGACGCCGCTGCTGTGGACGCTGCGCGACCACCTCGGCATGACGGGCACCAAGTTCGGTTGCGGTGCCGCGTTGTGCGGCGCCTGCACGGTGCACATGAATGGTGCTGCGATCCGTTCGTGCATCACCCCGCTGTCGGCGGTGGCCGGCGCCGACGTTCGCACCATTGAAGGCCAGTCCGCCGATGCGGTGGGGCGAGCGGTGGTCGACGCCTGGGTCCGGCACGACGTCGCCCAATGCGGCTACTGTCAAAGCGGTCAGGTGATGAGCGCAGTGGCTTTGCTGAAGCAGAACAAGCGGCCCAGCGACGCCCAGATCGATGCGGCGATGGCCGGCAACATCTGCCGCTGCGGCACCTATCAGCGCATCCGCGCGGCGATCCACGACGCGGCCAAGGCCGTGGCTTGAAGGGAGGCCGCCATGATCACCGACCAACTTCTGCGTCAAGCCGAGGCACGGACCACGGCTCCCGTCACGCGCCGCCGCTTCGTCGCGATGAGCGTCGGCGGCAGCGTCGGCCTCGCGCTGTTGCCGTGGGCGTCGGCACAGCCGGCCGCCGACGTGCCGCCGGGACAGAAACCCACCGAGCAACCCGCCGCGTTCGTGTCGATCGCGCCCGACGGCACCACCACGATCATCTGCAACCGCATGGACATGGGGCAGGGCATCGAGACGGCGCTCGCCATGGTGTGTGCCGAGGAGCTCGACGCCGACTGGGCCAAGGTCAAGACCGGCTTCGGCACCGCTGCGCCGAACTACGTCGACCCCGCGTTCGGCATGCACCTGACCGGCGGCTCCAACTCGGTGAAGAACAGCTACACGCAATACCGCGAGCTCGGTGCGCGCATGCGCGCGATGCTGCTCGCCGCGGCTGCCAAGCGCTGGAACACGAGCCCGTCGTTGCTCGCGGCGGCCAACGGCGTCGTCCGCGGCGGCGGCAAGTCGGCGACCTATGGCGGGCTGTTCGCCGACGCGATGAAGGAGCCCGTCCCCGAGAAGGTGACGCTGAAGGACCCGAAGGATTTCCGGCTGATCGGCAAGCCCACCGGCCTGAAGGTGTCGCGCGCCAAGTCCAGCGGACAGCAGGTCTATGGCATGGACATCACGCTGCCGAACCTGCTGGTGGCGGTGATCGCGCACCCGCCGGTGTTCGGTGCCAGGGTCAAGGCGTTCGACGCCGACGCGGCGCGCAAGGTCGGTGGCGTCAAGGCGGTGCTGCCGGTGGATCTCGATCGCGGCGGCCGCGGCGTGGCCGTGGTGGCCAGCGGCTACTGGCCCGCGAAGACGGGCCGCGATGCGCTGAAGGCCGAGTGGGACACCGAGGGCGTCGAGAAGGTCGACAGCACGACGCTGCTCGCACGGTACCGCGAACTGGCGCGTGCGATCGGCACGCCGGCGCCGGGCGAGCAGTACCGCGCCGACGTCACGCGCATCGCCACCGCGCCCAACAAGATCGAGGCCGAGTTCGTGTTCCCGTACCTCAATCACGCGCAGATGGAGCCGCTCGCCTGCACGGTGGACCTGAAGGACGACCACTGCGACATCTACACCGCGTCGCAGATGCCCGGCGTCGACGCGATGGCGATCGCCAAGTCCGTCGGTCTGCCGATCGGACTCGTGCGGATCCACGTGCAGATGGGCGGCGGTGGTTATGGCCGCCGCGCGGTACCAACGTCGGACTACCTGCTCGAGTCGGTGTCGGTGGCCAAGGCGCTCGCCGCCACCGGCCAACGCGCGCCGGTGAAGGTGATCTGGAGCCGCGAGGACGACCTGCGCGCCGGCTACTACCGGCCGTTCACGGTGCACCGCGCCGAGATCGGCTTCGATGCGGAGGGTCACGTGCTCGGCTGGGATCACCGCATCGTCAGCCAGAGCATCCTCACCGGCACGCCGTTCGAGGCCTTCATGGTCAAGGAGGGCGTCGATGCCACGGCGATCGAAGGCATGCGCGAGCCCTACGACGTGCCGATGCGTCTGCAGGTGCATCACCCCAAGGTCAACGTGCCGGTGCTGTGGTGGCGCTCGGTGGGCTCCACGCACACCGCGTTCGTGATGGAGACGCTGATCGACGAGATTGCCGACGCCACCAAGCAGGATCCGCTGGCTTACCGCCTCAGGCTGATGGGCGACGAACCGAAACACGCGCGCCATCGCGCGGCGCTGCAGCTGGCCGCCGACAAGGCCGGTTACGGTCGCAAGCAGTTGCCCACCGGCATGCATTGGGGCGTGGCGGTGCACGAGAGCTTCGAGTCGGTGGTGGCTTACGTGCTCGAAGCCGGCATCAAGGACGGCAAGCCGGTGATCGGCGCGGTCCATGCCGGCGTGCACTGCAACTTCTGCGTCAACCCGCGCACGGTGGAGGCGCAGGTGTTCGGCGCCGCGACGATGGCGCTGTCGACCACCTTGCCCGGTGCGGCGATCACCCTCAAGGACGGCGTCGTCGAGCAGAGCAACTTCGGCGACTACACGGTGGCGCGCATCACCGACATGCCGAAGGTCGACGTGCACATCGTGCCGAGCAGCGACCCGCCCAAGGGCATGGGCGAGCCGGGCCTGCCGCCGTTCGCGCCGGCACTGGCCAACGCGCTGCGGCGCGCCACCGGC
This sequence comes from Burkholderiaceae bacterium, assembly GCA_035499355.1. GTDB lineage: Bacteria > Pseudomonadota > Gammaproteobacteria > Burkholderiales > Burkholderiaceae_C > JAEUPI01. The sequence goes on from DATJYZ010000179.1 coordinate 26,050, forward strand.
AAGGCGCAGCGCGAGCTGCCGTTCCGCTTCGCGTGAAGGCTCAGCGGTGCGCGACGCCCTCGGGTGTCGTGCATCGCGCGATCCCGTGGCGCAGCGCCGGCGACGACATCACGCGGCGCGCCGCTCGTGCGCGAGCGCGACCTCGGCCAGCGTGTTCTTGTGCGCGACACCGCCTTTCAGGATCAGCTTCAGGCGCGACGCGTCCTGCAGCACGCGCACATCCTGCAGCGGGTTGCCGTCGACCACCAGCAGGTCGGCGAGTTGGCCTTCTTTCACGGTGCCCACCGGCAGCCCCATCAACTCACCGCCGACGCGGGTGGCGCACTGCAGCGCCTCGCTCGGCGAGTAGCCGAACAGCTTGACGAAGTGCTCGATGTCGCGCGCGTTGGTGCCCTGCGGCGTCCACGCGAAGCCGTAGTCGCCGCCGATCACCACGCGGATGCCGCGCTTGCGCATCTGCTCGTAGGTGCGCTGCGAGCTCTCGATGCAGCGCTGCATGCCGAGGTCGATCGCCACCGCGCGCGTGATGCCCCACGGCTCGGCCTCGTACAGCGTGTTGTGGATGAGGCCGATCGCCGGGCCGACGAACACGCGGTCGCGCGCCGCCTCGAGCAGGTCGAGCGCCTCGTCGTCGGCCATCTCGCAGTGGTAGATGACGTCGACGCCGCACTGCACCGCACGCTTCACCGCGTTGCCGGCGCGCGAGTGCGACGCCACGCGGCGGCCGTAGCTGTGCGCCACCTCGCAGGCGGCGCGCACCTCTTCCTCGCGCATCACCGTCATGCCGCCCTTGGCGGGCACGAAGTCGTCGCCCGAGATGTTGAGCTTGACGTTGTCGACGCCCTCGCGGATGCAGGTGCGCACCACGCGCACGATGTCGTCGACGCCGTCGGCGACGATGGCGAAGCTGTCGCGCATCAGGTGCTGGCGGTTCTCGTCACCGAGGCCGCCGGTGACCGTGATCTCGGGGCTGGCGGCGCGGATGCGCGGCCCCGGGCTGCGCCCGGAGGCGACCTCGTTGCGCACCACCACGTCGAGGCGCAGCTTGGCGCTGGCCGCGCTGTAGGCGCTGGTGAAACCGGCGTCGAGCAGTTTCTTGGCGTTGTGCAGCGTCTCGATCACGTGCTCCTCGGGCGGGATGTCGCCGAGGTCGGTGTTCTTGGTGGCGCCGCAGAACGAGAGGTGCGCGTGGCCTTCGACCAGGCCCGGCATCAGCGTCATGCCCAGCGCGTCGATGACATCGAGCCCTTCCGGCGCGCGTGCGCCCGCGCTGCCACGCAGTACCTGGCGGATGCGATCGCCCTCGATCAGCACGTCGGCAGCGAACGGCGCCGCGCCGCTGCCGTCCCAGACCTGCGCATTGCGGATCAGCTGGGCCATCGTTGGTCTCCTGCGGTGGTTCGTCGTCCGCGCAGTGTGCATCCGCACGGTGGCGCTGCCAACGAGGGACTTACACCGGGCCGGTGACCGCGTGCCCGGCGCGCGTCGTGCCGGCCTCTTGCGCGGCGCGTGACGCTACATGCCCCAGCGCAGCGCCGCGGTGTGCACCGGTGCGTCCCACAGCGCGAGGCGCCCGCCGTCGACCGCGCTGACGGTGATCGAGCAGCCGGCCATTTCGAGCGACGTCACGTACGAGCCGGTCAGGTGCCGCGCCACCTTGACGCCGGCGCCCTTGAGCACCCGGTGCGCGGCGTTGACCATGAGGTAGAGCTCGAGCAGCGGCGTGCCGCCGAAGCCGTTGACCAGCAGGATCACCTCCTGCCCCGGCTTGAGCGACAGGTCTTTCAGGATCGCGCCGGTCAGTTCGCCGGCGATGTCGTCGGCGCTGGCCAGCCTGACGCGGCGGCGTCCCGGCTCGCCGTGGATGCCGACGCCCATCTCCATCTCGTCGGCGCCGATCTGGAACGTCGGCTTGCCGGCGGCCGGCACCGTGCACGAGGTGAGCGCCACGCCCATCGACGCGGTGGCCTTGTTGACGTCGTCGCCCAGCGCCTTCAAGGCGGCGAGTTTGTCGCCGCGCTCGGCCGCGGCACCGACGATCTTCTCGACGATCAGCGTACCGGCGACGCCGCGCCGCCCGGTGGTGTAGGTGGAGTTCTCGACCGCGACGTCGTCGTTGACGATCACGGTGGTGTTCTCGCGGTCGAGCATCTCGGCGGCCATCTCGAAATTCATCATGTCGCCCGAGTAGTTCTTGACGATGAAGAGCACGCCGGCGCCGCCGTCGACCGACTGCGCCGCGGCCAGCATCTGGTCGGGCGTCGGCGACGTGAACACCTGGCCCGGACACGCGGCGTCGAGCATGCCGTGGCCGACGAAGCCGGCGTGCAGCGGCTCGTGGCCCGAGCCGCCGCCGGAAATCAGCGCCACCTTGCCGGCTTTCAGCTGGCGCCGGCGCACGAACTGGCGCTGTTCGCCGAGCGACACGATGTCGCCGTGCGCGGCGGCGAAGCCGTCGAGGCTTTCGGAGAGCACGCTGTCGACGTCGTTGATGAGCTTCTTCATGGCGGTTCCTAGTGATGGGTCACAGCGCGTCGCACAGCGCGCCGATGATCAGGGCCATCGAACGCGAGCCCGGGTCCACGTGGCCGAGCGCACGCTCGCCGAGAAACGACGCGCGGCCCTTGATCGCGTCCATCTTGGCCGTGGCCTGGGCGCTGTCGAAGGCGCATTGTCGGACCCGCGTGACCAGGTCGTCGCCGCCCTGCGCCAACACCTTCTGCACCGGATCGAGCACGTCGAGCAGCGTCTTCTGGCCGACCTCGACCTTGCCGAGCCGGCTCAGCGCGGCGATTGCGGCAGCGAGCGCGGGCGCGAAATCGGCGGCGGCGGGTTGCGCCGGCAGCTCCTTGCCCAGCGTGACCAGCAGCGTGCCGAACACCGGGCCCGACGAGCCGCCGACGGTGGACATGCAGGTCATGCCCATGCCTTTGAGCGCATCGTTCAGGCTCTTGCCCTCGAGCTCGGGCAGCTTGGCCTGGATGGCGAGCGCGCCGCGCTTCATGTTCAGACCATGGTCGCCGTCGCCGATCGCCGAGTCGAGCGCGGTCAGCTCCTCGACATGGTCGACCAGCGTCTGCGTGCAGGCCATGATGATCGTGCGCAGCGGCGGCATCGTCTCTCCCTGGATGCTAGTTCGTGATGCGTTGGCCGCCGGCGTCGAAGAACAGCGGTGCGCTGAACTCGATCGACACCGCGCGCCCGGGCTCGAGCCCGGTGGTGTCGCGGCACAGCGCCACCATCTCGATGTCGCTGCTGGTGGCGCCGGCCAGCGCGACGTAGACGTGCGTCTGGTCGCCGAGGTGCTCGACGCGCCGCACCAGCGCGCGCGCGTGGCCGCTGTCGTGGCCGTTGGCCAGGCGCAGCCGCGAGCCGTCGGGCCGCACGCCGATGGTCGCGGCGGCCGCGGGCGCCGGCAGGCTGCCGGTCACCGCGCGCGGCAGCAGGTTGATGCGCGGCGAGCCGAGCCGCGCGGCGACGGTGCTGCTCACCGGGTCGCGGTAGATCTGTTGCGGCGTGCCCACCTGCACCAGCGCGCCGTGGTCGAGCACGCCGATGCGCGTGGCCAGCGTCATCGCCTCGATCTGGTCGTGCGTCACGTACAGCAGGGTGGCGCCCATGTCCTGCTGGATGCGCTTGAGCTCGAGCCGCAGGTCGTTGCGCAGCTTGGCGTCGAGCGACGACAGCGGCTCGTCCATCAGCGTGACGGCCGGCTCGCGCACCAGCGCGCGGCCGATCGCCACCCGCTGCATCTGGCCGCCCGACAGCTTCGTTGCCGAATTGCCGAGCTTGTCGTCGATGCGCAGCAGCTTCGCCACCTCGGTCACCTTGCGCTGGATCTCGGCCTCCGGCGTGCGCCGCAGCGGCGAGCGCAGCGGAAACGCCAGGTTGTCGAACACGCTCAGGTGGGGGTACAGCGAGTACTGCTGGAACACGAAAGTCACGTCGCGCAGCGCCGGCGCGAGGCCGCTGACGTCGTGGCCGCCGATGTGCACCGCACCGGCATCGGGCTTTTCGAGGCCGGCCACAAGCCGCAGCGTGGTGGTCTTGCCGGCGCCGCTGGGCCCGAGCAGCACGATGAACTCGCCCGAGGCCACCTCGAGCTGCAGCTCGCGCACCGCCTGCACGTCGCCGAAGCGCTTGGAGAGGCCTTGCAGCAGCAGGTCAGCCATGGGCCGCTCCGAGGCTGGGCGCCGCGCGCGGAGTGCGCGCGATCGCGTTGTCGTCGTGGCGCGCGGTGCGCAGCGCGCGGCCGCTGCCGGCGTCGAACAGCGACACCTGCGCCGTCTCGAACGCCAGGCCGAGCCGGTCGCCGCGCTGCACCGCGAGCTCGGGTGCCACCCGCGCACGCAGCGTCGTGCCCTCGGCGACGCGGCAGGTCACGATCTGGCTGCTGCCGAGGTATTCGGTGCCGAGCACTTCGGCGCGCAGCGACGACTCGGCACTGAAGCGCACGTGCTCGGGTCGCACGCCGAACAGCAGCTGCGCGGCGGGCGCGTCCTCGCGCAACTCCGGCACCGGCAGCAGCGACTCGCCGAGGCGCAGCTGCCGCGCGCCAGAGGCATAGCCACCCGGCAGCGGCACGAAGTTCATCGCTGGCGAGCCGATGAAATCGGCGACGAACACGCTGGCCGGCCGGTCGTACACCTCCTGCGGCGCGCCGAGCTGCTCGATCACGCCCTGGTTCATGATGGCGATCGTGTCGGCCATCGCCATCGCTTCGAGCTGGTCGTGCGTGACGTAGACGGTGGTGGCGTGCAGGCGGTCGTGCAGGGCGCGCAGCTCCTGGCACATCAGCTCGCGGAACTCGGAGTCGAGGGCGCCGAGCGGCTCGTCCATCATGAACGCCAGCGGCTGGCGCACGATGGCACGGCCGAGCGCCACGCGCTGACGGTCGCCGCTCGACAGCCCCGAGACCGGCTTGTCCAGCAGGTGCTCGATGCGCAGGATGCGCGCCGCCTCGGCCACCTTGGCCGCGGCCTGGTCGCGCGGCACGCCCTGCGACACCAGCGGGAATGCGATGTTCTTGCGCACGTTCATGTGCGGGTACAGCGCGAACAGCTGAAACACGAACGCGATGTCGCGGTGCGATGCGCGCTTGAAGGTGACATCCTCGTCGCCGAGGAAGATCTGCCCCGCGGTGGGCAGCTCGAGCCCGGCGATCATGCGCAGCGTCGTCGTCTTGCCGCAGCCCGACGGCCCGAGCAGGCAGAAGAACTCGCCGTCCTCGACCGTGAAGGTCGAGTCCCTCACGGCGACGAACTCGGCGAACGCCTTGTGCAGGTTCTGGACGCGGATCTGGGCCATGGCTCGTCCGGTCCTATCGCGGAAACTTCGACACGATGGTGAACATCGCGACGCCGGCCAGCGTGGTGGCGAACGAGTACGTGTACAGCACCAGCGCGAACGGCTGCAGCATCATGAAGATGCCGAGCGCGATCACGATGCACGCCGCCATCTCGAGCGGGCCGCGGCGCAGCCAGGTGGGCCAGCGGGTTGTCTTCACTTCCGCACCGCTCCGAAGGTGATGCCGCGCAGCAGGTGCTTGCGCAGCAGGACGGTGAACACCAGGATCGGCACCAGGAACAGCATCGTGCCGGCGGCCACCGCGGGCCAGTCCTGCCCGCCCTCGCCGATGATGATCGGGATGAACGGCGGCGCCGTCTGCGCCTCGCCGCTGGTGAGGAGTACCGCGAAGGCATACTCGTTCCAGGCGAAGATCAGGCAGAAGATCGCGGTGGCGACGATGCCGGTGGTGGCTTGCGGCAGCACCACCTTGCGAAAGGCCTGCAGCCGCGTGTAGCCGTCGACCATCGCGGCCTCCTCGTACTCGCGCGGGATCTCGTCGATGAAGCCCTTGAGCAGCCACACCGCGAGCGACACGTTCACCGCGCTGTACAGCAGGATCATGCCGAGCTTGGTGTCCGACAGCCCGAGCTCGCGGTACATCAGGTAGATCGGGATCGCCACCGCGATCGGCGGCATCATCCGCGTGCTCAGGATGAAGAACATCAGGTCGTCCTTGCCGGGCACCTTGAAGCGCGAGAACGCGTAGGCCGCCATCACGCCGAGGCCGACCGAGAGAATCGTCGAGCCGATCGCGATCACCAGCGAGTTGACGAAGCGCGGCAGGTAGTTCGACCGGCTGACCACCACCATGCTGTTGCCACGCGCGATGCGCTCGCACACGCTGTCGGCCGGCGGCAGGCTCTTGATGTACTCCTCGGTCTGCCGCGAGCGGGTGGTGAACAGGTTGCAGAAGCCTTCGATCGACGGCTCGAACACCACCTTGGGCGGGTAGCTGATCGAATCGGGCGGGCTCTTGATGCTGGTGAGCAGGATCCACATCAACGGCACCAGCGTGATCAGCGCGTAGAGCACGACGACGCTCATCGCCAGCTGCTTGGAGCGGGCCGTGGGCTCGACCACGGAGTGCGCGGTGCTGATGCCCTTGTTCATGCCTGTGCTTCCGCTTGCATTTGGTTGAGCGAGGCAAAGCCGGGGGCGGGTGTGCGCCGGCGCTCGAATGCGGCAGCCCCTCGCTGCGCGAGGGGTTCCCTGCGCGGGTACCGCCCGCCGCGCCGCGCAGCCGGCGCACATGTTGCGTGCGCAGCGCATTCGCCAAATGGAGGTGCAGGGACAGTCATCTCATTCACCGGTTCTTCACCGCGTTGAGCGCCTTGACGTAGATGTTCGCCAGCCCGAACACCGCGACGAACAGGATGATCGCCAGCGCCGACGAGTAGCCGGTGCGCCACTTCTCGAACGCCTCGCGCTTCAGCGTGATCGACACCACCTCGGTGGTCGAGCCCGGCCCGCCGTTGGTCAGCAGGTTGACGAGGTCGAACATCTTGAAGTTCTCGATGCCGCGGAACAGGATCGCCAGCATCACGAACGGCAGCACCATCGGCAGCGTGATGCTCCAGAACTGCCGCCACGGCGACGCGCGGTCGACCTCGGCGGCCTCGTAGATGTAGTCGGGGATGCTGCGCAGCCCGGCCAGGCAGATCAGCATCACATACGGCGTCCACATCCAGGTGTCGACGATGACGATCGCCCACGGCGCCAGCTTCACCGAGCCGAGCATCTCGAAGCTCGACGGCGGGATGCCGGTGAAGAACGACACCGCGTAGTTGAACAGGCCGATCTGCGGTTGGTACAGGAAGGCCCAGAAGTTGCCCACCACCGCCGGCGACAGCATCATCGGGATCAGGATCACCGTGGTCCAGAAGCCATAGCCGCGGAACTTGCGGTCGATCAGCCACGCCAGGCCGAAGCCGATCAGCGTCTGCAGCAGGATGGTCCAGAAGAGGAAGTGCGCCGTCGCCTGCATCGGCCCCCAGACGTCGGGGTCCGTGAGGATGCTGACGTAGTGGTCGATGCCGACGCCGGCGATCGTTGCATTGGGTCGGTTGGCGCGGAAGTTGGTGAATGACAGCCGCACCGTCCAGATCAGCGGAAAGATGTTGATCGCCAGCAGCAGCACGATCGTCGGCGCGATGAAGAGCCACGCGATCGCGCGGTCCGACAGCCCGCGCACGCGCCGCGCCAAGGCCACCGGCGTGGCGTGCGCGGCGCGTTCGGCGAGTGTCGGAGGCGCATTCATGACATTGCAATGGTGATGGTCACAGAGGCAAAACACCGCGAATCCGCGCCGCTCCAGCGGCGCATCCCCGAGCGGCGGCTGCGGATCTGGCTTTGCCAGGCCGTTGGCGGCGCCCCCCGGGGTTCCGAAGGAGCCCCTTCGTGGCTCCGGGGGAGGCGGCCGCCGGGCCGCCTCGGGGGTGGGTCGTCTACTTCAACTTTCCGTCTTCCTTGAACACCTTCTTCCAGTCACCGAGCAAGCCGTCGAGCGCCTGCTTGGCGGTGCCCTTGTCGGCGACCACATAGTCGTGGATCCACTTCTGTTCGGCCAGCAGCAGTTGCGCGTAGCTCGGCTCGGCCCAGAAGTCGACCACCTGGTCCATCGCGGTCAGGAACTCGGCGGCGAACGGGGCGCTCTTCTTGAAGCCGGGGTCGTTCAGCACGGCCTTATGGCACGAGTAGCCGCCCAGCGCCCACCACTTCTTCTGCACGTCGGGCGTCGCGAACCACTTGATGTAGGCCAGCGCCTCGGCGCGATTGGCCGAGTACGACACCACCGAGATGCCCTGGCCGCCGAGCTGCGAGCCCTTGCCCTTGGGACCCGACGGATTGACGAAGAAGCCGATCTTGTCGCCGCCGACGTTCGGGTCCTTGTAGAGGCCCGGGAAGAAGGCGAACCAGTTCATCATCATCGCCACCTGGCCCGACTTGAACGCGTCGAGGCCTTCACCCATGTACGAGTTGGTCAGTCCCGGCGGCGTGCAGCACTTGTAGAGCTCCTTGTAGAACTCCAGTCCCTTCACCGCATCGGGGCCGTTGACGAACCCGTCCATCGCATAGGGCTTCTTCGGGTCTTCGTACTTGAAGCCGTACGGGTAGAGCACGTTGCTCACGCCCATCGTGATGCCTTCGGAGCCGCGCTCGGTGAAGAGGTAGGTGCCGTAGACCTTCTTGCCGTCGATCTGCTTGCCGGTGAAGAACTCGGCCACGTGCTTGAACTCGTCCCAGGTCTTGGGCGCCTCGAGCTCGTGGTTGTATTTCTTCTTGAACTCGGCGCGCAGCTCGGGCTTGGCGAACCAGTCCTTGCGGTAGGTCCAGCCGAGCGCGTCGCCCATCGCCGGCAGCGCCCAGTAGTTCGGCGTGCCCTTGGGCCACTCGGCGTAGCCGAGCACGGTGGCCGGCGCGAAGTCGCTGATCTTGATGCCCTCCTTGGCGAAGAAGTCGTTCAGCTTCACGTAGTGGCCGCTCTCGGCCGAGCCGCCGATCCACTGGCTGTCGCCGATGATCAGGTCGCACAACTTGCCCTTGGAGTTGAGCTCGTTGAGCATGCGGTCGGCGAAGTTCGGCCATGGCACGAACTCGAACTTCATGTTGATCTTGGTCTGCGCCGTGAAGTCTTTCGACAGCTCGACCAGCGCGTTGGCCGGGTCCCAGGCCGCCCAGCACAGCGTGATGGTCTTGCCCTGTGCCAATGCACCGCTGCTGCCCAGGCCGAGCAGTGCGGCTGCTGCCAGCGACAACGCCGGCAGCTTCTTCAACAGTGATCTCATGTAGGGTCTCCTAACTTGATGGCTGTCACGAACACACGCATCCGACCGCCGTTCAGTGCAGGTTCTCGGCCGTCAGGATCTCGACGCGCGGTTGCACCACGTTGAGTGCCCCGCGCACGTTCTCGCACAGCGCGCGCAGCACACGCGCGGCCGTTGAAATGCAGTAGTGGATGTCCTGGTGCAGCACGTAGGCCAGGCCGTTGGCGGCCAGCAGCGCCCGGTGCTCGTCGGTGAGGTCGTGTGCGATCACCGCCACGTTGCCGGTCAGGCCCAGGCTTTCGATCGCGCGCGCGACGCCGGCGCTGCCCGAACCGACGTTGTAGATGCCGGCGACGCGGCCGAGATCGACTTCCTTGCTGCGCAGAAATCGCAGCAAGGCGCGGCAAGCGCCGGCATCGCTGCCCGGCAGGTCGGGCGTGCGCTGCACCTTGATCTTGGCAAAACGCTCTTCGACCACCTGCGCGAAGCCGATGCGGCGCTCGATCTCGCCCGACAGCCGCGTGGCCTGCGAACTCAGCAGCAAGGTGTCGCGGTTGCCGACAGCCGCGATGCGCCCCAGCAGCAGCCCGGCAGTGCGCCCGGCGGCGCGGTTATCGGCGCCGACGTGCGTCTCGCGCATCGAGCCGGCGACGTCGGAGAACAGCGTCACCACGTGCACGCCGGTGCGCACCAGCTCGTTGATCGCCAGTTTCACCGGCGGCAGGTCGGGCGCCATGATCGCCATCGCGTCGCACTCGACCATCTGCGCCAGCTCCGCCGCGAACTGCACAGCGTCGCTGCTGTCGATGCGGTGGGTGATTTCGGTGATGTGCTGGTGCCGGAATTCACCGGCCGCCTGTGCGATCTGGCGATCGACCAGTTCGTTGAACGGCGACGCATCGGCCGTCAACACGAACGCGAAGCGAAAGTTGTCGCCCTTGCGCGGGCGGCCCCGTTGCGGCGGCGCGCCCAGTTCGGCCACCACCTGCATCACCCGCTGCACCGTCTCGGCGTTGACGCCAGGCCGCTTGTTCAGCACCCGGTCGACCGTGGCCGTGCCCACGCCGGCTTGGCGCGCGATGTCGGCGATGGTGGCGTTGGACATCGGATCGATGCGTTTGATGCACCATGGTAGACATCAGATTAAATAAATCAATCAAATCGACTAGTGGTTTTCGCGGGGGTGGTGCATGCGCGCACCGGGGCGCTGCGGCGACGGTCCGCCGCGGGGCGTGCGGCGACTCACTGACGCCGAGAGCTTCACCCAGCGCGCGCCGCGAGCCGGCGATGCCGCCACCGCTTCGATGAAGGCGACGCCTTTGAGAGCGTCGTTCTTTCTCGCTAGGGCCGTTTGCCGAACTCGGCGCAGTCCTTCGTCCAGCGCCGCGCCTGCTCGCTGATCGAGACGCCGAGGCCCGGCCGGTTGGGCACGTGCATGCGGCCGTCCTTGATGGTGAGCCGTTCGTCGAACAGTGGCTCGAGCCAGTCGAAGTGCTCGACCCACGGCTCGTGCGGGTAGGCGGCGCAGAGGTGCAGGTGGATCTCCATCGCGAAGTGCGGTGCCATGCGCAGCCGCGCCTGATCGGCCAGCGCCATGATCTTCAGGAACTGCGTGATGCCGCCGACGCGCGGTGCGTCGGGCTGGATGAAATCGACGCTCTTGTGGCGGATCAACTCGCCGTGCTCGGCCACGCTGGTCAGCATCTCGCCGCTGGCGATCGGGGTGTCGAGCAGCGCGGCCAGCGCGGCGTGCCCTTCGGCGTCGTAGGCATCGAGTGGCTCCTCGATCCACGTGAGGTTCAGCGGCTCCACCAGGCGGCCGAAGCGCTGCGCAGTGGTGCGGTCCCACTGCTGGTTGGCGTCGACCATCAGGTGGCAGCGCCCGTCGATCAGCTTGTGCACCGCCTGCACGCGCTGCAGGTCGGCCATCGGGTCGGGCTGGCCGACCTTGATCTTGATGCCGCCGATGCCGCGCCCGAGCAGGCCCTCGACGTTGCGCAGCACCTCGTCGATCGGGCTCGACAGGAAGCCGCCCGAGGTGTTGTAGCACTGCACCGCGTCGCGGTGCGCGCCGAGCAGCTTGGCCAGCGGCAGCTTCGCGCGCTTGGCCTTGAGGTCCCACAGCGCGTTGTCGAACGCGGCGATCGCCTGCGTTGCGAGGCCGCTGCGTCCCACGCTGGCACCGGCCCACACCAGCTTGTCCCACAGGCGCGCGATGTCGTTGGGATCCTCCCCGATCAGATTCGGCGCGATCTCCCTGGCGTGCGCATACAACCCCGGGCCGCCCGCGCGCTTGCTGTAGCTGAAGCCGACGCCCGCGTGGCCTTCCTTCGTCGCGACCTCGGCGAAGACGAACGCCACCTCGGTCAGCGGCTTCTGCCGGCCGGTGAGCACCTTGGCGTCGCTGATCGGCGTCTTCAGCGGCAGGAACACCAGCGACAGCTGGATCCACTCGATGCGATCGGTGGTCGCCTCGCCCGCCGCGAGGCCGGCGGCGAGCGGGTTGGCCTGGATGGCGCGCGTGTTCATGCGTTCACTCGGGCTTGATGCCCGCCGTCTTGACGACCTTGGTCCAGAGATCGAGCTCGCTGCGCACGAACTGCGTGTACGCCGGCGCACCCGGCGGCGGCACCACGAAGCCCACCGATTCGAGCCTCTGCCGGATCTCGGCCGAGGTCATGATCTTGCGCATCGTCACTTCGAACTTGTCGACGATCGCCTGCGGCGTGCCCTTGATCAGCGAGATGCCCGACCAGCTCAGCGCCTGGAAGTTCGGGAAGCCGCTCTCGTGCAGCGTCGGCACGTCGGGATACAGCGGGTTGCGTTGCAGGCTGCTGCACGCCAGCGGCCGCAGCTTGCCGGCGCGCACGTGCTGCAGTGCGACGTCCTGGTTGATGAACGTCATCGGGATCTGGCCGCCGAGCAGGTCTTGCAGCATCGGGCCGCCCCCGCGGTAGGGAATGCCGACGATGAAGAAGCCGTTGCAGTCCTCGACGCCCTTGGGGCACTCGCTGGCGCGCTGCTTCAACAGCTCCATCGCCATGTGGCCCGACGCGGCGTGGGTGTAGCCGTAGTTCAGCTTGCCCGGGTTCTTGCGGACGTGGTCGACCAGCTCCGGAAACGTCTTGAACGGTGTGCCCGGGTGCACCACCAGCAGGTTGGGCCCGGTGTGCACCTGCGCGATGTGGATGAAGTCTCGCATCGAGTCGTAGCCGAGCTTGGGGTCGAGCCCGTGCGCCACCGCGTTCTGCCCGACGCCGGTCTGCACGATGGTGTAGCCGTCGGGGGCCATCTTGGCCGCGCGAAGCGTGCCGATGGTGCCGCCGGCGCCGCCGATGTTCTCGACGATCACCTGCTGACCGAGCTCGCGGGTCAGCGGCTCGGCGACCATGCGCGCCATCACGTCGCTGGTGCCGCCGGCCGGGAATGGGCAGATGATCTTCAGCGGCTTGCTCGGCCAGGCTTCCTGCGCGCGCGAAGGCAGTGCGGCAGCGCCGGCGGCGAGTGCGGCCGCGGAGGCGACGAGGGAGCGGCGGCGCAGCATCGGTGGGGCCTTCTCTGGAACGGGCGGATGCGCGGCGACAGGAGCACCACGGATGGTGACGCGATGCCGCCAATCATATGATGATCGCACGATGGCCTGCCGCGCCATCGGGCCCATCACGCAGACGAGCACGCCACGCATGACCACCCGACGCCGACCCGAAGACCTGCGCAGCGCACGCTGGTTCGCGCCCGACGACTTTCGCTCGTTCGGCCACCGCTCGCGCGTGATGCAGATGGGCTACGGCCCGGCCGACTACGCCGGCAAGCCGGTCATCGCGATCGTCAACACCTGGAGCGACGCCAACCAGTGCCACGCGCACTTCAAGCAGCGCGTCGACGACGTCAAGCGCGGCGTGCTGCAGGCCGGTGGCTTTCCGCTCGAGTTGCCGGCGATCTCCTTGAGCGAGTCGATGGTCAAGCCGACCACGATGCTGTACCGCAACTTCCTCGCGATGGAGACCGAGGAGCTGCTGCGCTCGCACCCGGTCGACGGCGCGGTGCTGATGGGTGGCTGCGACAAGACGACGCCTGGCCTGCTGATGGGCGCGCTGTCGATCGGGCTGCCGTGCATCTACCTGCCGGCCGGCCCGATGCTGCGCGGCAACTGGCGCGGTCACACGCTCGGCTCGGGGTCCGACGCCTTCAAGTACTGGGACGAACGCCGCGCCGGCCGCCTCTCCGACGAGGCCTGGCACGAGATGGAAGCCGGCATCGCGCGCAGCCACGGCACCTGCATGACGATGGGCACCGCGGCCACGATGATGGGCATCGCCGAGGCGATCGGCATGACGCTGCCCGGTGCCAGCTCGATTCCCGCGGCCGACGCCAACCACGTGCGCATGAGCGCCGAGTGCGGCCGCCGCGCGGTGCAGATGGTGTGGGATGACCTGACGCCGAGGAAGATGCTGAGTCGCGACAGCTTTGCCAACGGCATCGCGGTGGCGATGGCCGAGGGCTGCTCGACCAATGCCATCATCCACCTGGTGGCGATCTCGCGCCGTGCCGGTCTGGCGGTGACGCTCGCCGACTTCGACGCCGCCAGCCGCACCGTGCCGGTGGTGGCCAACATCCGGCCGAGCGGCGACCGCTACCTGATGGAGGACTTCTACTACGCGGGCGGCATGCGTGCGCTGATGACGCGCATCGCACCGCACCTGAAGTTGAACGCGATGACCGTCAATGGCAAGACGCTCGGCGACAACATCGCCGGTGCCGAGGTGTTCGACGACGACGTGATCCGGCCGTTGACGAAGCCGATCTACGCCGAGGGTGCACTGGCGGTGCTGCGCGGCAACCTCGCGCCCGACGGCGTGATCGTCAAGCCCAGCGCGTGCGATCCACGATTGCTGAAGCACACGGGCCGCGCGCTGGTGTTCGACGACTATCCGTCGTTGAAGAAGGCGGTCGACGATCCCGACCTCGACGTGACCGGCGACGACATCCTGGTGCTGCGCTACGCCGGCCCGCAGGGCGGCCCCGGCATGCCCGAGTGGGGCATGCTGCCGATCCCCACCAAGCTGCTGAAGCTAGGCGTCAAGGACATGCTGCGCCTGTCCGATGCGCGCATGAGCGGCACCAGCTACGGCGGCTGCCTGCTGCACTGCGCGCCCGAGGCCTACGTCGGCGGGCCGCTCGCGCTGGTGAGGAGCGGCGATCGCATCACGGTCGACGTGCCGGCGCGGCGCATCCACCTCGAGGTGAGCGACGACGAGCTGGCGCGCCGCAGGGCCGCTTGGCGGCCGCCGGCGCCGCGCTTCGAGCGCGGCTACGGCTGGATGTTCAGCCGTCACATCCTGCAGGCCAACGACGGCTGCGACTTCGACTTTCTCGAGACGAGCTTCGGCGCGCCGGTGGGCGAGCCGGTGATCTACTGAACCGACACCGACACGATCCCAGGAGACGCCATTGAGCACCCGCCGCCAGATTCTCGAGGCCGGCGCCGCCACCGTCGCGGCGCTGCCGCTGCCGGCGCTGGCCGCGGCATGGCCCGAACGGCCGCTGACGATCATCGTGCCGTTCCCGCCGGGCGGTTCGTCGGACGTGATTGCGCGCCTGATCAGCGCGCCGCTGGGCGACATGCTGAAGACGACGGTGGTGGTCGAGAACAAGACGGGCGCCAACGGCGCGGTCGGCGCGGCCGCCGTCGCGCAGTCGAGCAACGAACACACGGTGCTGCTGTCCGACATGTCGGCGCTGGCGATCAACGCGGTGATGGACAAGGCGCTGCCGTACAAGCCGTCGCAGCTCGCCGGCGCCACGATGCTGGCGTATTCGCCGCACCTGTTGTGCACGCACCCGTCGATCCCCGCCGGCAGCCTCAAGGAGATGGCCGAGCTGTCGAAGAGGAAGCCGGTCAACATCGCGTCGTCGGGCATCGGCTCGGCCAACCACCTCGGTGCAGTGGAGATCGCGCTGGCCACCGACATGAAATTCGTGCACGTGCCGTTCCGCGGCGGCGCGCAGAGCATCGCCGACGTCGCCGCGGGCAACACGCAACTGGTGCTCAACGGCATGCTCGCCACGTTGCCGCTGGTGCAGGCTGGCCGCCTGAAGCTGCTGGGCGTCTCCAAGCGCACGCGCATGGCGTTGCTGCCCGATGCGCCGACGATCGCCGAGCAGGGCGTCAAGGATTTCGAGTCCGGCACCTACCAAGGCGTCGCGATCCCGAGCGCGATGAACAAGGCCGCGGCCGAGAAGCTGGCCACGGCGCTGGTGGCCGTGATCCGCATGCCCGAGGTCCGTGCCAAGCTGTCGGCCGCAGGCGCCGAGGTGATGACCTCGTCGCCGAAGGAGACCACCGACTTCCTCGCCACCGAGGGCAAGCGCTGGGCCGCGCTGATCCAGCGCGCCGGCCCTCAGCTCGAAGGAAATGTCTGACCACCCCCGAAGCGGCCTGGCGGCCGCCTCCCCATCCAGGGGGCGACACCAGCAGACCGGCAGAGCCGGATCTGCGGTGTCTGCTTGAGCTGGCGCGCCCCCGGCATTCAAGAAACTGACTTTGAGACTTGCATGGCATCCCTCAAAGCCGAGACCCGCGAAAAGCTCAAGGGCGTGAGCACCGCCACGCTGTGCACGGCGCTGTTCAAGCGCGGCCTGCGCAACCAGTTCATCCAGGACGTGCATCCGGTCGACACGCACCGTGACCCGAAAGCGCCCAACATGGTGGGCGAAGCCTTCACGCTGCGCTACATCCCGGCGCGCGAGGACTTGAACCCGATCAGCGTGTTCCAGGATCGCGCGCACCCGCAGCGCAAGGCCGTCGAGGAGTGCCCGCCCGGCGCGGTGTTCGTGATCGACAGCCGCAAGAACCCGCGCGCGGCCTCCGCCGGCTCGATCCTGGTCACGCGGCTGATGAAGCGCGGGGTCGCCGGCGTCGTCACCGACGGCGGCTTTCGCGACTCGCCGGAGATCGCGCAGCTCGCGATCCCCGCGTACCACCAACGGCCGAGCGCGCCGACCAACCTGACCCTGCACCAGGCGCTCGACATCAACGTGCCGATCGGCTGCGGCGATGTCGCGGTGTGGCCGGGCGACGTGGTGGTCGGCGACGGCGAGGGCGTGGTGGTGATCCCGGCGGCCATCGCGGACGAGATCGCCGACGAGGCGGTCGAGATGACCGCGTTCGAAGACTTCGTGACCGAGAAGGTGCAGGAAGGGCGCTCGATCCTCGGCCTGTATCCTCCCACCGACGCGAAGAGCCGCGACGATTTCGCGGCGTGGCGCAAGACAAGGCGACGTTGACGCGAGCGGGAGACAGCGATGACGAAATCCCTCGGCGATCGCGTGCGTGCACTGGTGTTCGATGTCTTCGGCACGCTGGTCGACTGGCGCGGCTCCATCGCCCGCGAGGCGCAGGCGATGCTGGCGCCGCGCGGCGTGAACCTCGACTGGCTTGCGTTCGCCGACGCCTGGCGCGCGCAATACCAGCCGGCGATGGAGGAGGTGCGCACGGGCCGGATCCCGTTCTCCAAGCTCGACGTGCTGCACCGGCGCAACCTCGAGGTGGTGTTGAAGGCGTTCGCGATCCGCGACCTCGACGAGGCCGCACGCGTGCAGCTGAACCTGGCATGGCACCGGCTCGACGCCTGGCCCGACGTCGCACCGGGCCTGAAACGGCTGCGCGAGCGCTATCGCCTGGCGCCGTGCTCCAACGGCAACGTGTCGCTGATGGTCGACCTGGCGCGCCGCAATGGCCTGCCGTGGGACGCCATCCTCGGCGCCGAGTTCGCGCGCGACTACAAGCCCAAGGCGGTGGTGTACCAGTCGGCGGCGTCGGCGTTCGATTGCGAGCCCGCGCAGGTGCTGATGGTGGCCGCGCATTCCGACGACCTGGCCGCCGCTGCGCGCGCCGGCCTCGCCACTGCGCACATCGCGAGGCCCGACGAGAAGGGCCCCGGCCGCGGCGAGAGCGGACCGAGCGTGCCGGTCGACGTCGCGGCGCGCGACCTGCTCGAGCTGGCAGACCGGCTCGGCGCCAGCATCGACTGAAGCCGCAACGACGGAGACGTACATGAATCGACCCATCGGCCTCGTCGGCCTCGGCGCCATGGGGCGCGGCATGGCCGCCTCGCTGCGCCGCGCGGGCTACCTCGTGCACGTGGTCGACATGCAGAGCGACGCGGTGCGCGCGTTCGTCGCCGACGGCGGCGTCGCATGCGCGCACCCGGCCGAGCTGGCGTCGCGCTGCGACGTGATCGTCAGCGTCGTCGTCAACGCCGCCCAGACCGAGGCCGTGCTGTTCGGCGAGCAGGGCGCCGCTGGCACGATGAAGCCCGGCCACCTGTTCGTGATGTGCTCGACCGTCGACCCCAATGTGTCGATCGGCTTCGAGCAGCGGCTGGCCGCGCGCGGCGTGCTGTACCTCGACGCGCCGATCTCCGGCGGCGCGGTCAAGGCGGCGTCGGGCGAGATGACGATGATGACCGCGGGACGGCCCGAGGCCTATGCCAAGGCCGGCGGCGCGCTCGACGCGATGGCGGCCAAGGTCTACAAGCTGGGCGACAAGGCCGGCAACGGCAGCAAGGTGAAGATCATCAACCAGCTGCTGGCCGGCGTGCACATCGCGGCGGCCGCCGAGGCGATGGCGCTCGGCCTGCGCGAAGGCGTCGACCCGGCGGCGCTGTACGACGTGATCACGCACAGCGCCGGCAACAGCTGGATGTTCGAGAACCGCATGGCCCACGTGCTGGCGGCCGACTACACGCCGCTGTCGGCAGTGGACATTTTCGTCAAAGACCTGGGCCTCGTGCTCGACACGGCGCGCGCGACCAAGTTCCCGTTGCCGCTGGCGTCGACCGCGCACCAGATGTTCATGCAGGCCTCCAGCGCCGGCTTCGGCCGCGAGGACGACGCGGCGGTGATCAAGATCTTCCCCGGCATCGCGTTGCCGAAATGACCCACCCCCGATGCGCCTTCGGCGCCCCCCCCTCGAGGGGGCGACACCAGCGGACCGGCGGAGCCGGATCCGCGGTGTCCGCATGGGGGTGCGCCACCGGCGTGGCGCAGGGTGGGTTGCGGGGCGGATGGGCGGCCAGGCGCGGGAGGGACTAGTTGGCGCAGCTTCTTCTCGGCGCGATCGCCGATGACTTCACCGGTGCCACCGACCTGGCCAACACGCTGGTGCGCGGCGGCATGCGCTGCGTGCAGACGATCGGCGTGCCGACCGGGCCCCTCGATGCCGACGCCGATGCGGTGGTGGTGGCGCTGAAATCGCGCACGATCGCTGCCAGCGACGCGGTGGCGCAATCGCTCGCCGCGTTGCGCTGGCTGCAGGCGCAGGGCGCGCAGCAGATCTACTTCAAGTACTGCTCGACCTTCGACAGCACCAACGAGGGCAACATCGGTCCGGTCACCGACGCACTGCTCGATGCGCTGCACGGGCCGGGCCAGGGCTTCACGATCGCGTGCCCGGCGTTCCCGACCAACCAGCGCACGGTGTTCAAGGGCCACCTGTTCGTCGGTGACGTGCTGCTCAGCGACAGCGGCATGCGCAACCACCCGCTGACGCCGATGACCGATGCCAACCTGGTGCGCGTGCTGCAGGCGCAAACCACGCGCAAGGTCGGCCTGGTCGCGCACGAGGCGGTGGCGCAGGGCCCCGAGGCGGTCCGCGCGCGCTTCGACGCGCTGCGTGGCCAGGGCATCGGCATCGCCATCGTCGATGCCATCTCCGACGCCGACCTGATGCGCATCGGCCTCGCGCTGGCCGACTTCGAGCTCGTCACCGCGGGTTCGGGCATCGCGATGGGCCTGCCGCAGAACGGGCTCGCTCGCGGCGCACTGAGGGCCGGTGCCGACGTGCAATCGCTGCCGGCGGTGCGGGGTCGCAGCGCGGTGGTCTCGGGCAGCTGCTCGGCGGCCACCAACGCGCAGGTGCGGCAGTTCCGCGAACGCGGCCTGCCGGCCCTGCAGCTCGACCCGTTGCAGCTCGCGCGCGGCGACGACGTGGTGTCGCAGTCGCTCGCGTGGTGCTCGCGGCAGCCGGGCGATGGCCCGCTGCTCGTCTATGCGACCGCCGAACCGGCCGCCGTGCAGCGCGTGCAAGCCGAGCTCGGCACCGCACACGCCGGCGAGCTCGTCGAGCGCGCGCTGGCGCGCATCGCGGTGGCGCTCGTCGAACGCGGCGTGCGCCGCCTGGTGGTGGCCGGCGGCGAGACCTCGGGTGCGGTGGTGCAGGCGCTGCGCATCTCGCAGCTCGCGATCGGCGCGCAGATCGACCCCGGCGTGCCGTGGACCGCGGCGCGCTCGCCGATCGCGCACGGCGAATGGCTGCATCTCGCGCTGAAATCGGGCAACTTCGGCAGCGCCGACTTCTTCACCAAGGCGTTCGGCGACGGAGCCGGCGCATGACCGACGACCAAGCGCTGCGCGCCGAGGTCTGCCGCGTCGGCGCGTCGCTGTACGCGCGCGGCTATGTCCACGCCAGCGCCGGCAACATCAGCGTGCGCAGCGGCGACGGCTATCTGATCACGCCGACCGACGCCTGCCTCGGCACGCTCGACGCGGCACGGCTCGCCCAGGTGAACGCGCACGGCGAGCAGACGGACGGCGATCGCGCATCGAAGACGCTGGCGCTGCACCGCGCGATCTACGCTGCCGAGCCCGACGCGCGCTGCGTGCTCCACACGCACGCCACGCACACGGTGGCGATCACGCTGGCAGGCGCCTGGCAGCCGGGCGACCTGGTGCCGCCGATCACGCCGTATTTCGTGATGAAGGTCGGCCACGTGCCGCTGATCGCCTACCGCCGACCGGGCGATCCGGCGGTCGCCGCCGAGGTGACGCGGCGCATCGCGTCGGCGCGTGCACGCGGTGTGCCGATCCGCGCGGTGGTGCTCGAGCGCCTCGGCCCCGTGGTGTGGCACCGCACACCCGCCGAAGCGAGCGCGGTGCTCGAAGAGCTCGAAGAGACCGCGCGGCTGTGGTTGATGACGAAGCCCATGCCCTTGACCGAGGCGCAGATCGACGAGCTGCGCACGCAGTTCGGCGCGCACTGGTAGGTGCGGCCGACGCCACGAGACGAATCGAGACGACCATGCCCCGCTTTGCCGCCAACCTGAGCATGCTCTACCCGGAGCACGACTTCCTCGACCGTTTCGCCGCCGCCGCTGCCGACGGCTTCAGGGCGGTCGAGTACCTGTTCCCCTATGCACACGAGGCGCGGCAGCTGGCGGCGCGGCTGCAGGACCACGGCCTGCAGCAAGTGCTGTTCAACGCCCCGCCGGGCGACTGGGACCGCGGCGAGAAGGGCCTGGCCGCGCTGCCCGGCCGCGAAGACGAGTTCCGCCGTGCGATCGACACCGCGCTGCAGTACGCGCAGGCCCTGAAGTGCCCGCGCGTGCACGTGATGGCGGGCCTGGCGCCCGCGGGCGTGGAGCGCGCGAAGCTGCTGGCCACCTACCAGGCCAACCTCGCGTGGGCGGCCGCGCGCGCCGCGGATGCGCGCGTCGACTGCCTGATCGAGCCGATCAACACGCGCGACATCCCGGGCTTCGTGCTCAACCGGCAGGACGAGGCGCACCGCATCGTGCAGGAGATCGGCGCGCCGAACCTGAAGGTGCAGATGGACCTCTACCACTGCCAGATCGTCGAGGGCGACGTGGCGATGAAGATCCGCCAGTACCTGCCCACCGGCCGCGTCGGCCACCTGCAGATCGCCGGCGTGCCCGAGCGCCACGAGCCCGACATCGGCGAGGTCAACTACGCCTACCTGTTCGGCGTGATCGACGAGGTGTCAGCGTCGTGCGGCTGGGACGGCTGGATCGGCTGCGAGTACCGGCCGCGGCGCGGTGCCGTGGCCGGTGGCACCACGGCGGGGTTGAGCTGGCGCCCTTGAGGCGCGCCCTGCCCGTCACTGGCCGGTGAAGCGCGGCGGCCGTTTCTCGGCGAATGCGTTGCGGCCTTCGACGTAGTCCTTGCTCTCGAAGCAGCGCATGACCGCCGCCTGCGCGGGCGCCGGGTCGTAGGGCCCTTGCGCAATGGTCGCGTCGATCGCCGCCTTTGCGGCCTGCGCGGTCAGCGGTGCCAGCGCGACGATCTCGGCCAGCAGCGCATCGACCCCTTCGGGGGTCGCCAGCTGGTTGACCAGGCCCATGCGCCATGCGGCGCCGGCGTCGTAGCGGCGTGCCGTGTAGAGCATCTCCTTGGCCAACGCCGGGCCGATCACCCAGGTCAGGCGATGCAGCCACGCCGGGTTGTAGCCCAGGCCCACCTTGCCGGCGGGGATGCAGAAGCTCGCGTTGTCGGCGGCGGCCCGCACGTCGCAATGCAGCGCCAGCGCCAACCCGCCGCCGAAGCAGTAACCCTGCACCCACGCCACGGTGGGTTTGCGCGCGGCGGCCACGCTGGCGACGGCGCGATCGACGGTGGTGTTGTACAACGCCACGCCCTCGGGCGTGTTGCGACGCTCGCCGAACTGCGAGATGTCGGAGCCCGAGGCGAACGCCTTCTCGCCGGCGCCGCGCAGCACGATCACCTTGACGGCGGGGTCGTCATCGAGCGCGGCCACATGACCGGGCAGGCTCTCCCACATGTCGAAGCTGAGCGCGTTCTGTTTGGCCTGGTTGTCGATGACCAGCGTCCCGATGCTGCCTTGCAGATGGCGATCGATGCGCGACTCAGATGACATGGTCGTTCCTCAGGCGTTCGATGTCCTCGGCACTGTAGCCCGCGTCGGCGAGGATGGCGTCCGCGTGCTCGCCCGCGGTGGGCGCCGCCGCGCGCAGCGTGGCGCGGTGACGGTCGCTGCGCAGCGGTTGCCCCACCAGCGCGATCGCACCGAGACGAGGATGCACGGTGGGCCAGGCGAGCCCGAGGTGCTGCACCTGCGGGTCGGCAAAGGCCTGGTCGACACGGTTGATCGGCCCGCAGGCGACGCCTTGCACGTTGAGGCGCTCGATCCAGTGGGTGCTCGGCTGGGTCGCGACGATGGCGCCGATCGCCGCGTTGAGCTCGGCGCGGTGCGTCGAGCGGCTGCGGTTGCTGCTGAAGCGCGGGTCGTGCAGCCACTCGGGCCGGTCCAGCGTGTGGCAGAAGCGCTCCCACATCACCGGGCCGACGACGCAGATGTTGACCTGGCCGTCGGCGGTGTCGAACACACCGGTGGGGATGGTCGTCGGATGGTCGTTGCCGGCCTGCTCGGGCACCTCGTGCGCAACGAGCCAGCGCGCCGATTGGAAGTCCATCAACGCCAACAGGGCCTCGAGCAGCGACGTCTGCACCCATTGCCCGACGCCGGTGCGCTCGCGCTCGAGCAAGGCCATCACGATGCCGAATGCGGCATAGAGCCCCGCGCTGCTGTCGGCCACGGCAATGCCCGCGCGAACGGGCCCCTGTCCGGGCAGACCGGTGATCGACATCAGGCCCGCCAGGCCCTGCACGATCTGGTCGAAGCCGGGGCGCCGGGCGTACGGCCCATCCTGTCCGAAGCCGGAAATGCTCGCGTAGACGAGCCGCGGGTTGATCGCCGCGAGCGTCGCGTGGTCGATGCCCAGCCGGTGCTTCACGTCGGGCCGATAGTTCTCGACCAGCACGTCGGCACGCTGCACCAGGCGCGACAGCACCTCACGCCCGCGCGGCGACTTCAGATCCAAGGTCAGGCTGCGCTTGTTGCGCTGCAGGTTCTGGAAGTCGGGAGTCAGCCGCTGCTGCTGCGCCTCGGGGGCGTGCCCGGCGCGCACCGGCTCCTCGATGCGGATCACGTCGGCGCCCCAATCGGCGAGCTGTCGCACCGCCGTCGGCCCGGCGCGCACCCGCGTCAGGTCGAGCACGCGGTAGGGCGCCAGCGGGAGCTCGGCCGCCATCGGCTTCAGCGCGCAGTCGCCACCATGAACAGGCGCCGGAACGGAAACAGCGTGCGACCATCGCTGCGAGGCGGATAGGCGACGCGCAGGCGCGCCGCGTAGTCGGCTTCGAACGGCGGGCGCTCGGCCGGCGGCAATGCGTCGAGAAACTGCTTGAGCCAGGTGCCCTTGGTCCACTCCTTGACCGGGTCGGCGCCTTCGAGCACCTGCAGATACTCGGTCTCCCAGATGTCCAGCTGCGCGACGCGCGGCGCCAGCAGGTCGTAGTAGAAGGCTGGCTCGGCCACCGGTGAAGCGCCGATCATGGCCGCCAGGCGTGCATGCCAAGGCCCCGCTCGCACCGTCTCGTCGATCAGCCGATGCGACGGCGCGTCGAAGTTGCGCGGCATCTGCACGGCCAGCACACCACCGGGTGCGAGCTGTTGCAGCAGCGTGGGAAACAGACTCGCGTGATCGGGCAGCCAGTGCAACGCGGCGTTGGAGTAGATCAGGTCGGTGCGCTGCGGCGCGCGCCACGCGGCCACGCTCTGCTGCACCCACGCGATGCGCGGGTTTTCCTGCGCGGCCTTGGCCAGCATCGATGCGGAGTCGTCCACACCGGTCACTGCGGCGTGCGGCCATCGTTCGGCCAGCAGCCGGGTGACGTTGCCGGCCCCGCAGCCCAAGTCGAAGATCGAGCCGGGGGCCGTCAGCGGCACGCGCGCCAACAGGTCGACCGCCGGCCGCAGGCGCGGCGCCGCGAATTTCAGGTACTGGTCGGGGTTCCAGGCCATGGCTGCTCCGATCGGTTGCCGCGGCCCGCAGGCGTCGACGCACTGCGGTCGCCGGCGCGGGCGGCGGCTACATGCCGAGCAGTCTAGGCAGAACCAGCGAGATCTGCGGCACGTAGGTCACGAACATCAGGAACACCAGCATGGTCAGCAGCCAGGGCCAGACCGCGACCGTCAGCTCGGTGATGCCCATCTTGGCGATGCCCGAGGCCACGTACAGGTTCAGGCCGACCGGCGGGTGGCACATGCCGACCTCCATGTTGACCGTCATCAGGATCCCGAAGTGGATCGGATCGACACCGAGCGAGGTGGCCACCGGAAACAGGATCGGCGCCATGATCAGCACGATCGAGCTCGGCTCCATCACGTTGCCGGCCAGCAGCAGCGCCACGTTGACGAGCAGCAGGAAGCCGACCCAGCCCAGGCCCTGCGACGCCATCCACGAGGCCATCGCCTGCGGGATCTGCTCGCTCGTCATCAGGAAGCTGAACAACACCGCGTTGGTGATGATGTACAGCAGCATCGCGCTCATGTTGGCCGACGACAGCAGCACCCGCGGCACGTCGCGCAGCCCCAGGTCCTTGTAGACGAAGACCGCGATGACAAAGGCGTAGACCGCGCTGACCGCGGCGGCTTCGGTGGGCGTGAAGACACCGGTGTAGATGCCGCCGATCACGATCACGATCAGCATCAGCCCCCAGATCGACTCGCGCCCTGCGCTGACGCGCTGCTGCAGGGCTGCGCGCGGCATGCGCGGATACCCGAGCCGCCAGGCCCGGTAGGCCGTGGTGATGCCGAGCATGGTCGCCAGCATCAGTCCGGGCACGATGCCGGCGATGAAGAGCTTGCCGACCGAGGTGTTGGTCGACACCGAGTACAGCACCATCGTGATCGACGGCGGGATCAGGATGCCGAGCGCGCCCGACGTCGTCACCACGCCGGCGCCGAAGCGCGGCGGGAACCCCTGCGCGACCATCGCCGGCAACAAGACCGACCCGATGGCGACGACCGTCGCCGGCGACGACCCCGAAACGGCGGCGAAGAGGGCGCAGGCGACCACCGCGGCCAGCCCCAGGCCGCCGTGCCAGTGGCCGACCATCGTGGTCGCGAAGTTGATCATCCGCCGCGCGACCCCGCCGTGCGTCAGGAAGTTGCCGGCCAGGATGAAGAACGGGATCGCCATGATCTCGAAGCTCTCGATGCCGGTGAACAGCTTCATCGCCACCGAGTCGAGCGGCACGTCCGACATCGTGTACATGAAGCTGAGCACGGTCAGCCCGAGCGAGATCGAGATCGGC
>DATJYZ010000180.1:0-11490 GCA_035499355.1 Burkholderiaceae bacterium
GCGCGGCCTGCACGCGGAATTGCTGATCGACTCGCCGAAGGTGCCGGTTGGTTCTCCGTCAGCGGCCCAGCGCCTGCATGGCCGTGACGTCGCCGCGCTGGCGCACGAGCCCCTGCTGGGCAGCGCCGCCGCGTGGGAACAGTGGTTTGCGCTGTCCGGGCTCAAGGTGCGCGTCAATCCGGTGGCGGTGTTCAACGACGCCGGGCTGATGCTGCAGGCGGCCGAGCAGAACATCGGCATCGCGCTGTCGCGCGAGGTGCTGGCCGCCGATGCGCTGCGTGAGCGCCGGCTGTTCCGCCTGTCCAGCATCGCGCTGCGCGACGCCACGGTCGACGCCTACTGGCTGGTCTACCCGTCGGCGCTGCACGACTGGCGGCCGCTGGCGTCGCTGCGGCGCTGGCTGCACGCGCAGATCGAGGCCTCGTCGCGCGCCTGGTCGGCCAGCGACGCGTCGCCGCTCGGGAGCCAGGACGCGGCGACGCCGCGCTCGGCACTCAACGCGCCGACAGAAAGAGCTGCTGCAGGTCGGACAGGAAGTCGAACCCGCGCGCGCTCGGCCACACCTGCGAAGCGTCGCGCTCGATGAGGCCACGGGCCTCCGCCTGCTGCAGTGCCGGCCCGACACTCGACAGTGGCAACCCGGTGCGCTCGCCGAACAAGCTGATCGCGAAGCCGTCGCGCAGGCGCAAGGCGTTGAGCATGAATTCGAACGCCAGCGCGTCGCGCGCCACTTCGTGTTCGTTGCTCACTGCCGCGCCGCCCAGCGCCTGCGCCATGTAGCTCATCGGTTCGCGCCAGCGCTGCTGGCGCACCACGCGATGCGGAAAGCTGAGCTTGCTGTGCGCACCGGCACCGATGCCGAGGTAGTCGCCGAACTGCCAGTAGTTGAGGTTGTGCACGCACTCGCGGCCCGGCCGCGCGAAGGCGGACACCTCGTAGCGCGCGAGCCCGGCTTCGGCGCTGCGAGCGACGATGGCGTCCAGCATGTCGCTGGCGAGATCGTCGTCGGGACGCGGCGGCGGATCGAGCGCGAAGCGGGTGTTCGGTTCGATCGTCAGGTGGTACACCGACAGGTGCGGGGGGGAGAACGCGAGCGCCGTGTCGAGATCGCTGCGCAGTTGCTGCAGCGTCTGCCCCGGCAACGCGTACATCAAGTCGAGGTTGAAGCGTTCGAACGACTCGTGCGCCTCCTGTGCCGCTGCGCGCGCCTGGGCGCTGTCGTGCACGCGGCCGATGCGCTGCAGCAGCGCGTCATCGAAGCTCTGCACGCCGATCGACAGCCGGTTCACGCCGGCCTGGGCGAAGGCGCGGAAGCGCTCGCGCTCGAACGTACCCGGGTTGGCCTCGAGCGTCACCTCGCAGGCCGGCTCCAGCGGCAGCACGGCGCGCACGTGCGACAGCAACGTGTCGATGCCGCCGGGCGAGAACAGGCTCGGCGTGCCGCCGCCGATGAACACGCTGACGATCGGCCGCCCCCACACCAGCGGCAGCGCAGCCTCGAGGTCGGCGCGCAACGCGTCGAGATAGCGCCGCTCCGGCAGCACCGCCGGGTCGAGCGCATGGGAATTGAAGTCGCAGTACGGACACTTGGCGAGGCACCACGGCAAATGCACGTACAGCGCCAGCGGCGGCAGCGCAGAGAGTTGCAGCGTACCGGGGCGCAGGTGGTGCTCGACCGTCGCCGCTCGCGCGCCGGCCGCGCCGGGCGGCCGCGAAGCCTCAACCAATTCGCCACACCTCCCGCATCAGCGAGCGCATCTGCCGCGCCGCCAGCGCGCGGTGGCTGATTTCGTTCTTCACATCGGCATCGAGCTCGGCCACGCTGCAACCATGTGTGGGTACCCCCACCACCGGGTCGTAGCCGAAGCCGCCACTGCCGCGCGGCTCGCGCAACAGATCGAGCTCCCAGCGACCGAACGCGATCAGCGGCTCGGGGTCGTGCGCGTGGCGCAGCGCCACCAGCGTGCTGACGAAGCGCGCGCGGCGATCGGCAACGCCGCGCATGCGCTCCAGCAGCAGCGCGGTGTTGGCGGCGTCCTGGCACACGCGGCGCTGCTCGCGCTCGTCGCCGACCTTCGGCGCAAGGGGCGCGTAGTGCGCCGAGGCGACGCCCGGGTCGCCGCCGAGCGCGTCGACGCACAGGCCGGAGTCGTCGGCGATCGCCGGACCCCGTGCGTGCGTGGCCGCGTGGCGCGCCTTGGCCAGTGCGTTCTCGACGAAGGTGTCGTGCGGCTCGTCGGCCTCGGTGATCTGCAGGGCCGGCTGCGGCACCAGTTGCAGCGACAGGCCGCTGAACAGGGCCTGCAACTCGACCAGCTTCTTGGCGTTGTTGGACGCCAGCACGAGCTTCATGTCGGACGGGCGAGCGCCGATCGCTGTGCGGCCAGCAACTCGCGGATGCCCTTGTCGGCCAGCGCCAAGAGGTGCTCCATCTCGCCGCGCGAGAAGCTCTTGCCTTCGGCGGTGCCCTGCACCTCGACGAAACCGCCGGAGCCGGTCATCACCACGTTCATGTCGGTGTCGCACGCCGAGTCCTCGACATATTCCAGGTCGAGCAGCGGCACGCCTTGCACGATGCCCACCGACACCGCGGCCACCTGGTCGCGCAGCGGTGAGGCCTCGATCCTGCCCTTGGCGAGCAGCCAGCTCACCGCATCGTGCGCCGCCACGTAGGCGCCGGTGATCGCCGCGGTGCGGGTGCCACCGTCGGCCTGCAGCACGTCGCAGTCGAGCACGATCGTGCGCTCGCCCAGCGCGGCGAGGTCGAATACGCACCGCATCGCGCGGCCGATCAGGCGCTGGATCTCCTGGGTGCGGCCGCTTTGCTTGCCGCGCGCGGCTTCGCGATCGCCGCGGGTGTGGGTGGCGCGCGGCAGCATGCCGTACTCGGCGGTGACCCAGCCTTCGCCGCTGCCACGCTTGTGCGGCGGCACCTTTTCGTCGACCGACGCGGTGCACAGCACCTTGGTGTCGCCGAAACAGACCAGCACCGAACCCTCGGCGTGGCGCGTGTAGCCGCGCTCGATCTGCACCGGGCGCAGCGCGTCGGCCGCGCGCCCTTGCATGCGTTGATGGCTCATGGCGAGATTGTGATCGAACCCACGGACGCAGGCCGTCACCGGGCCCGGCCCGTCAGGGCGCGCGCTAGGACTTCTTCTGCGACGAGCGCTTGATGGCGTCGTTGATCTCTTTGATCGAACGCTCGATCTCGGCCTCGTCGAGCTCGTCGACGGGTTGTTCGCCGATCAGGCTGGCCTGGATCGTCGACGCGAACACCTCTTCGCCGAGCGCCTGCGTCTGCACCTCGGCCGCGCCCTCGCCGTCCTCGGCGGCTTCCCACTCGGCGGTGAGCACGGTGACGTTGTCGCTCTTGGCGCCACCGGTGCGCAGCGCCAGCTCGACCAGTTCGGGCACGGCATCGGAAATCGGCCGTGCCGCCAGATGCTCGGTGATCATCGCGTCGCTGACGCTGCCCCACAGGCCATCGGAGCACAACAGCACGCGATCGTGCGGCTGCAGCAGCAGCGGACCCGCGGTGTCGACCACCGGCTTGCCCGGCGAGCCGAGGCAGGTGAACAGCACGTTGCGGTTGAAGCGCTCGCCCACCGGCACCACCTGCGACAGGGTCTCCTGCAGCTCGGAATACGAATGGTCGCGCGTGCGCGCGATCAACTTGTCGCCGCGCACGAAGTACAGCCGCGAGTCGCCGCAGTGCGCCCAGTAGGCCGCGTTGCCCTGCATCAGGCAGGCCACCACGGTGGTACGCGGCGTATCGATCAGCGCCTTCTCGGTGGCATAGCGCAGCAACTGGTGATGTCCGGCAATGATCGCTTCATGAAGGAAGCGCAGCGGCTCGGCCAGCGTCGGCTTGGCGTCGCGCTGGAACAGCGCAGCCAGCGTCTGCAGCGCGATCTGCGATGCGACTTCGCCCTCGGGGTGGCCACCCATGCCATCGGCCAGTGCGAACAGCCCAGCGTCGCGCGTGTAGCAGTAGCCCATGCGGTCTTCGTTCTTCTCGCGGCCGCCCTTGCGGCTGACCTGGTAGACGGAGAAGCGCATGCGCTCGTGTCGGTTCTGGGGTTAGGGCTTTGCGCCGGTCTTCAGATTCTCGAGCTGCAGCTTCAGCCGCTCGCCGAAGCTGAGCTTGGTGTAGCGCCGCTCGGTCTCGCGCGCCAGTTCCTTCTGCAGGGCGAACACGCTCTGCGGGCGCGACAGCGGATCGAGCGACATGCACCACTCGGTCACTTCGATCAAATTGTCGGAGTACACGTTGCGCAGGCGCGAGAGGCTGAGCGCGAGGCGGTCCTTGTCGATGCGCTGCGGCGCGTCGTTCGGCGGATAGCCCTGCATGCAGGCGTAGATGCAGGCACCGATCGCGTAGATGTCGGTCCACGGGCCCAGCGTGCCGTCGCGCCGGTACATCTCCGGCGCCGCGAAGCCCGGCGTGTACATCGGGCGGATGAAGTTGCCCTCTTTGCTCAGCACTTCGCGCGCGGCACCGAAGTCGAGCATCACCGCCTTGTTGTCGTTGGTGATGAAGATGTTGGCCGGCTTGATGTCGAGGTGCAGCATCTTGTGCTGGTGCACGATGCGCAAGCCGCGCAGGATCTCGTCGAACAGCGAGCGGATCGTCGACTCGCGGAACACCTTGTCGCGCTTGAGGTCGCGCGCGGTGACGATGAAGTCCTGCAGCGTGTCGCCCTGCAGGTAGTTCATCACCATGTAGACGGTTTCGTTCTCACGGAAGAAGTTCAGCACCGAGACCACGCTCGGATGGCTGATCTGCGCGAGCGAGCGGCCTTCTTCGAAGAAGCTCTTGAGGCCCAGTCGATACAGCGGCTGCTTTTCGGGCTTCACGCGCGGCGTCAGTTCGCCGGGCGAGCGCTCGGCCAGCGATGCCGGCAGGTATTCCTTGATCGCCACCAGGTGTCGGCTCTCGTCTTCGGCGAGATAGACGACGCCGAAACCGCCGGCCGCCAACTTCTTCACGACCTGGTAGCCACCAACCACAGTGCCGGCCGGCAACGGGGCTGGTTTCGGCTTTGACATAATCGAATTTTGGCGGCGCGAAGGGCGATGGCAGTCTACAGCATGACCGGTTTCGCGAGCGCCAAAGCGACACCGACTGCGCACGCACAAGACAGCACGAGTTCACGCGCCGGCGTCACGGTGGAGTTGCGTTCCGTCAACGGTCGCTTCTTCGACCTCTCGCTGCGCCTGCCCGATGAATTGCGCGGCCTCGAGCCCGTGTTGCGAGAGACCGTGGCCTCGGCCGTGCGCCGCGGCAAGATCGAGTTGCGGGTGGTCACACATCGCGACGTCGAGTCGGGTCCACCGACACCGGCGCCCGAACAGTTGAGTCGCCTGGCTCGCCTCGAGGCGACCGTGCAAACTTGGCTTCCGGGCGCACGCGCGCTGAGCGTGGCCGAGGTCCTGCAATGGGCCCGTCCGGCCGGCGCCGACGAAGATCTGCAGGCCTCCACGCTGCAAGCGGTGCGCGATTGTGCGGATGCGCTGCGCGCGGCCCGTGCACGGGAAGGCGGGCGGCTGGTGGCGGTGCTGCTCGATCGGGTGCGCCAGCTGCGCGCATTGGCCGCGAAGGCTGCGCCACTGGTGCCGGCGCTGGTGCAACGCCAGCAGCAGCGCTTCCTCGAACGCTTCAACGAAGCGCTGGTGGTCGCCGGTGCCAGCGACATCGAGTCGCCCCGGGAGCGCGCGCTCAGCGAGGCCGCGGCGTTTGCGCTGCGCATCGACGTCGCCGAGGAGCTGGCGCGTCTGAATGCGCACCTCGACGAGATCGAGCGTCTGCTCGACGCCGGCGGCGAGGTCGGCAAGCGCCTCGACTTCCTGATCCAGGAGCTCCACCGCGAAGCCAACACGCTGGGTTCGAAATCGGCCACCCTGGAGTTGACCAGCATCGCGGTCGACATGAAGGTGCTGGTCGAGCAGTTGCGCGAGCAGGTGCAAAACCTGGAGTAGTTTTTCGAGCGGCTCCAGGATGTCCGGCAAAGACATCCAACCCATTGATCCGCTAGGGCTTTCCGTCTCGTCTCGTTCCCGGCGATTTCGGGCGGTTCCGTCGCAGCGCGTGGGGTTGTGTTGGGTATCTTGTGGGGTTCGAGGGCGAATCCTGCCGTTGAGCAACTTTTCTGCGCAACGAACCCAACACCCATCGCTGGAGATCGCACCGTGAATGGGTTGAAGACAGTGACCGACAAGACGCTCAGGGCCTGGTTGGATTCCGGCGCCGTGGACCGCAGCGTGGGCGACGCACTCATGTTCGTCGCGAGCACGGCCGCGGCACGGCGCGGCAAGGCATCGTGGATCCTGCGCTACCGCCACTGCGGACGACAGCGCGAGAAGGTGCTCGCGCGCTATCCCGATCTCTCGCTGAAGGACGCACGCGAACTTGCCCGCAAAAGACCGCGTGCTGCTCCGGCAGGGCACGGACGTCGCCGCGCTCAAGTCAGGAGGACCGTCTGCGTGCGCTAAGGAGCACGCAATGTGCAGCAACTCGGCGAGCAATGGATGCAGCGGAACATTGAGCCGCGCTACAAGTACCTGAGTTCATGCGCCGTCCACTGCGGCGGCATGTCTAGCCGAGGATCGGCAGCGTGCCCTTGAGCGACGTGCGCGAACAGCACATCGACCTTGTGCTGACGCGCATCGTCGCCGCCGGCGCGCCCACCGTCGCCAACGACGTGCTGCGCCACCTGTTCCGCATGTTCCACTTTGCCGTCAAACGCCGCTGGGTCGAGCACAATCCGGCCGCGAACTTCGACCCGGAAGACGCCGGCGGCACCGAACGACCGCGCGAGCGCTGGCTGACGCTTGACGAGCTGAAGGCGCTTGGCGCCGCGATGCGCGACACGCCGAGCTTCGGCCGCATCAACGAGCTTGCCGTCTGGCTGCTGCTGGCGCTGTGCGTGCGCAAGATGGAACTACCGCCCGCTGGTCGGATGTCGATCTCGACGCGGGCGTCTGGCGACTGCATCCGAGCGGCACCAAGACCCGAGCCGGCATCGGGATCCCGCTCGCCGAGCCGGTGATCGCCTGGCTGTGCGAAGTGAGGGGGTTCTCCTGCGGCAGCGAGTCTGTGTTTCCCGCGCGCCGCCTCGTGGCGAACGTCATGCGCCCATGCATCGCGATTGCGGCGTGAGGGTTACCCGGCCGCTCGCTCCTCCAGGGGGATCACGCCGATCATTGGCATAATATGCCATCAGGCATGCAGTGCTGCTTGCCTCGCCTCCCCGGAGCCAACACCATGGCCACTCGCAACGTCGTCCTGAGCGACCATCAACACGAGTTCGTGGAGTCGCTCGTCCAGTCGGGCCGCTACCAGAACGCCAGCGAGGTGCTGCGCGAGGGCCTGCGCCTGATCGAAGAACGCGAACGTCTGGAGAGCACCAAGCTCAAGGCCCTTAAGCAAGCGGCCCGCCAGGGCTGGGCCGATGTCGCTGCCGGCCGCTACGCCGACGTCGAAGGCGCCCAGCTGGATGACTTCATCGCGCAGCTTGGGCAGCGCGCCGCGCAGCGAGCCAAGACGAAGGTCTGATGCTCCGCTTGCGCCTGTCTGCGGCGGCGCAGGCCGACATCGTCGAGATCCTCGCTTGGTCGGAGGACCAGTTCGGCGAATCGGCGCGGCTGCGTTACGAGGCACTGATCGCCGCCGCGCTACGTGACATCGCCGAGCAGCCTGACCGGACCGGCAGCATCGCCCGGCCAGAGCTGGGCGCCAGCGTCCGGTCGTGGCACCTGCGGTCGAGCCGTGACCGCGCGCGAACGGACCTCGGCGCAGTTCGACGCCCGAGGCACTTCGTGATCTACCGTGTCGAGTCCGACCTCCTCATCGTCGGCCGGGTACTGCACGACGCGATGGAGCTGGTTCGGTATCTGGATCCTGCCGCATCCTGGGAGTGATCGGGCGCGACAAATGCGATTCGCGACGGAAGCCGCTGACGTTGTGCAGCTACTAGACTTTTCTGCTCGCTGCGAGGGTCCCCAGTCCTCGCCTCTGGCCCGTGGTCGTTGGGTTCCGTGTGGGGTACCGGCGGTCAAAGGGCGAAGAGTCCAAGCGGATCAATGACCTGGGGCGCATATCGCGCTGCAGGTGCAGGAACATCGAGTGAGCGAACCGCGACGCCCCATCGCGTTTTGCGGGTCTTGTCACGACACCTCGAGGCGCAGCGCCGGGCAAGGCCATGAGCGAGGCCTACACTTGCCGGCGTGACCCACGCCCCGACGCCCACCGAGGAGGCCCGGATCGAGACGCCGGGCAACCTGTTCGTGGTCGCAGCGCCCAGCGGAGCCGGCAAGTCGAGTCTGGTCAATGCGCTGCTCGAGCTCGACTCGCACCTGGCGCTGTCGATCTCGCACACCACACGCGTGCCGCGCGGCCAGGAGCAGGATGGCCGCGAGTACTGGTTCGTCGACGAACCGCGCTTTCGCTCGATGATCGAACGCGGCGAGTTCTTCGAGTGGGCCGAGGTGCACGGCTATCTGTACGGCACGTCACGCAAGGCCATCGAGTCACGCCTGGCCGCCGGCGAGGACGTCGTGCTCGAGATCGACTGGCAGGGCGCGCTGCAGATCAAGAGGCTGTTCGTGCACGCGGTGCTGATCTTCATCCTGCCCCCCAGCTGGGACGAGTTGCGCCAGCGCCTGCTGCGCCGGGGTGAGGATGCGCCGTCGGTGATCGACACCCGCATGGCCAACGCTCGCGCCGAGGTGGCGCGGGCCAGGGACTTCGACTTCGTTATAATCAACGCGTTGTTCGAAACGGCGCTCTTCGACCTCAAGACGGTCGTTCATTCGCAGCGCCTGAAGTTCGCCGCGCAGCGGCGCAACAAGTCGCAAGTGTTCAAGGCGCTCGATCTGCTCTAGACGGAGCGCGAAACCGAGGAATCGTCAGCCCATGGCCCGCATCACCGTCGAAGACTGCCTGCACAAGGTGCCCAACCGCTTCCAGCTCGTGCTGGCGGCAACGTATCGGGCCCGCATGCTCAGCCAGGGCCATGCGCCGAAGATCGAAAGCAAGAACAAGCCCGGCGTCACTGCGCTGCGCGAAATCGCGGCCGGCGAAGTCGGCGTCGAGATGTTGCGTCGCGTGCCGATCTGAGCGGCCGCCGCGGCCGTGAGGTCGCGCAGCATCGATCAAGGGCGCCGCGGCGCCCTTTTTCATTGGCAGCCCGACGCGGGCGCAAGGGTGCCCCCGAGGGGCGCGCAACAAGCCCTTCCGCGCTAAAGTCAAGCCATGGGCATTCGCTCGTTCGCCGCCGAACTGCTGCCGTCCGCGCTGCAGGGGCTCCAGCGCGTGACCACGGCGGCGCCGGCCGCGCCCAAGCAACAGGCTGCCTCGTTCGCCGCGCTGCTCGACAAGCTGGCCTACCTCGGCAAGCCCGAACTGAAGCTGATCCGCGAGGCCTACAAGTTCGCCGACGAGGCGCACCTCGGGCAGTTCCGCGCCAGCGGCGAGCCTTACATCACGCATCCGATCGCGGTGGCAGGCCTGGTGGCCGACTGGCGGCTCGACGCGCAAGCGGTGATGGCCGCGCTGATGCACGACGCGATGGAAGATTGCGGCATCACCAAGTCGGAGCTGATCGAGCGCTTCGGCGCACCGACGGCCGACCTGGTCGACGGCCTCACCAAGCTGGACAAGCTGCAGTTCTCCACCCGCGAGGAAGGCCAGGCCGAGTCGTTTCGCAAGATGCTGCTGGCGATGGCGCGCGACGTGCGCGTCATCCTGATCAAGCTGGCCGACCGGCTGCACAACATGCGCACGGTGCTGGCGATCGCGGAGGATCGCCGCCAGCGCATGGCTCGCGAGACGCTCGATATCTACGCGCCGATCGCGCATCGCCTCGGCCTCAACCAGACCTTTCGCGAGCTGCAGGAGCTGTCGTTCGCCTGCCTGAACCCTTGGCGGCACGCGGCGCTGGCGAAGGCGCTGGAGCGCGCGCGCGGCCACCGCCGCGACATCGTCGAGCGCGTCGAGCAGGAGGTCGTCCGCGCGTTCGCCGCAGCCAAGATCAAGGTGCAGGTCGGTGGCCGCGAGAAGACCTGCTACTCGATCTACCGCAAGATGCGCGAGAAGCACACCGGCTTCGCGCAGGTCAGCGACATCTTCGGTTTTCGCATCGTCGTGGGCACGCTCAACGAGTGCTACCTCGCGCTCGGCGTGCTGCATCAGCTCTACAAGCCGGTGCCCGGTCGCTTCAAGGACTACATCGCCATCCCCAAGCTCAACGGCTACCAGTCGCTGCACACCACGCTGGTGAGCCCGCTCGGCACCGCGGTCGAGTTCCAGATCCGAACCGGGCCGATGCACGCAGTGGCCGAATCGGGCATTGCGGCGCACTGGCTGTACAAGACCAAGGACAAGGACTCCGACGAGGCGCAGCGTATGGGCTCGATGTGGCTGCAGTCGCTGCTCGACATCCAGGACGAGACGCGCGACGCCGCCGAGTTCCTCGAGCACGTCAAGATCGACCTCGTGCCCGACTCGGTGTACGTGTTCACGCCGAAGAGCAAGATCCTGTCGCTGCCGCGCGGTGCCACGCCGGTCGACTTCGCCTACGCGATCCACTCCGACGTCGGCGACCACACGGTAGCGGCGCGGGTCAACAACGAGCCGGTGGCGCTGCGCACCGAGCTGCGCTCCGGTGACGTGGTCGAGGTCGTCACCGCGCCGGGCGCAAGGCCCAACCCGAACTGGCTGAACTTCGTGCGCACCGGGCGCGCGCGCTCCAAGATCCGGCACCACCTGAAGACGATGGAGCTGGAGGAGTCGCATGCGATGGGCGAACGCCTGCTCACCCAGGCGATGCGCGCCGAAGGGCTGCAGCTGCCGGCCGCCGACGAGGCCAACCATGCGTTGTGGCAGCAGCTGTTGCGTTGGAGCGGCAATCGCACGCGCGGCGAGCTGCTGACCGACATCGCGATCGGCAGGAAGATCGCGACCATCGTGGCCAAGCAGCTGTCGAAGTTCATGGTGGAACAGGGCACCCGCCCCGATGCCGTCACGCTGACGCTGGGGCGCTACGCCAGCGAAGACGGCATGCACGGCCACTCGCTGGTGGTGGTCGACGGCAGCGAAGGCGCTTCGCTGCAGCTGGCCACCTGCTGCCGGCCGATTCCCGGGGACACGATCGTGGGCTACCTCGGCCGCGGCGAGGCGCTGCTGGTGCACACCGCGGAATGCCACGTCGCACGCAGGCAGGCCGACAAGGATCCGGAGCGCTGGATGCGCGTCGAGTGGGCGGAGGAGCCGACACGCGCGTTCGAAACCGCCGTGACCGTGCTGGTGCGCAACGGCAAAGGCGTGCTGGCGCAAGTGGCGAGCGCGGTCAGCGCGTCGCAGGCCGACATCACGCACATCGACATGGGCGAGGACCGCGCGTCCGAGACCACCGAGCTCAGGCTGCTGATGAGCGTGCGCGACCGGCAGCATCTGGCCGACGTGCTGCGCACGATGCGCCGCTGCCCGCC
>DATJYZ010000181.1:0-18749 GCA_035499355.1 Burkholderiaceae bacterium
CTTACAAGGCGTAGGTCGGCGGTTCGAACCCGTCAGCACCCACCACCCGTGAAGACGGGCGGCACGGTCAACAAGCCCTAGAATCCGCGGCGCCGGTCGCAGCTGCCGTGGCGCGGTGTGCCGGCACCCTCCTGGGCTCGCCGCGCGGTGCGGCGACGATCGCGGCGCGGTCCGCCGCACGACCACACCATGCTCGAATTCGTCCGCTCGCACACCAAGCTCCTGCAGTTCGTGCTGGTGCTGCTGATCTTTCCGTCGTTCGCCTTCTTCGGCATCCAGGGGTACTCGCGCTTCATGGACGGCGGCGCCGCCACGGTGGCCAAGGTCGACGGCCGCGCCATCACGCGCGCCGAATTCGACCAGGCGCACCAGCGCCAGGTGGAGCGGCTGCGCCAGCAGTTCCCCAACGTCGATGTCAAGCTGTTCGACAACGCGGCGACGCGACGCGAGACGCTGGAAGCGCTGGTCAACGAGCGGGTGCTGCTGGCGGCAGCGTACGCGGAGCGGTTGACCGTCGGCGACGAGCGGCTGCGGCGCATCTTCCTCGAAGACCCGCAGTTCGCGGCCTTCCGCAACCCCGACGGCACCGTCAACCAGATGGTCCTGCAGGCGCAGGGCATGTCCAGCGAGATGTTCGTCGAGCAGCTGCGCCAGGAGCTCGGGATGCAGCAGGTGCTGCGGGGCGTGTCGCAATCGGGCATCGTGCCCACCGCGATGGCCAACAGCGCGCTCGACGCCTTGTTCCAGCGCCGCACCATCGCCTACGAGCGCTTCGATGCCAAGGCCTATGCCGCCAAGGTAGCGCCGAGCGACGCCGACATCGAGGCGTACTACAAGGCGCACGAGTCGGAGTTCACGGCGCCCGAGCAGGCGACGATCGACTACGTGGTGCTCGACCTCGAGGCGCTGAAGAAGGGCATCACGCTGTCGGACAAGGACCTGCACGACTACTACGAACAGAACAAGGCGCGTTACACGGTGGCCGAGGAGCGGCACGCGCGGCACATCTTGATCGCGGCCGACAAGGACGCGTCGGCCGACGTGAAGGCCAAGGCCAAGGCGCGTGCGGAAGAGTTGCTCGCCGAGGTGCGCAAGACGCCGAATGCGTTCGCCGAACTGGCCAAGAAGAACTCGGCCGACACCGGCTCGGCGCCGCAAGGCGGCGACCTCGACTGGTCGTCGCGTGGCGGCATGGTGTCCAAGGCGCTGGAAGACGCGGTGTTCGCGCTCAAGCCCGGTGAGATCGGTCCGCTGGTGGAGAGCGAGTTCGGCTACCACATCGTCAAGCTCGACGGTGTGCGCGGCGGCGAGGTCAAGCCGTTCGACGCGGTGCGCGCGTCGATCGTCGACGAGGTCAGCCGGCAGCAGGCGGCCAAGAAGTGGGCCGAGGCCGCCGAGCAGTTCACCAACACCGTCTACGAGCAGGCCGACAGCCTGCAGCCGGTGATCGACAAGCTCAAGCTCGAGAAGCGCACCGCCACCGTGCTGCGGCGCCCGGCGCCTGGCACCACCGGCGCGCTGGCGTCGGCCAAGCTGCTCGACGCGGTGTTCGGCAACGACAATGTGCGCAACAAGAAGAACAACACCGACGCCATCGAGGTCGGCCCCAACCAGCTGGCCGCGGCGCACGTGACGCAATATCTGCCGGCACGCGCGATGCCGTTGGCCGACGTGCGCGACCGCGTGCGGGCGCGCGTGGTCGCCGCCCGTGCGGGCGAATTGGCGCGCCATGACGGCGAGGCCCGGCTGGCGCAGCTCAAGGCCAACCCCGCGACCGAGCTGCCGGGCAAGACGACCCTGTCGCGCCAGCAACGGCAGGACATGCCCGCCGCGGTGGTCGACGCCGTGCTGCGCGCTGACGCCGGCAAGCTGCCGGTGCCGCTGGGGGTCGACCTCGGCGAGGAGGGCTACCTCGTCGCGCGCATCGATGCGGTGCTGCCGCGCGAGTCGCTCGACGACGCGCCTGCGCGAGCCCAGTACGGCCAGGCCTGGTCATCGGCCGAGACGCGCGCCTACCTGGAGGCGCTGAAGCAGCGCTTCAAGGCCGAGACCCGCAGCAACGCGTTGGCCAGCGCCGCGTCCACGGACGCCACGCGCTGATCCAGCGGCTCCCCGCAGGCCGGCGCCGTCGGGTGCGGCTCGTATAATTTGCCGTGCAACGGTGGCTGTAGCTCAGTTGGTAGAGTCCCAGATTGTGATTCTGGTTGTCGTGGGTTCGAGTCCCATCAGCCACCCCACCGTGGTCTGAACGACCATGTTCCGCGCGCTGGCCATACCCCTTCTCGCGCTGCTCGCCGGCGCCGCTCAGGCGCAGCAGTGGGTTCAGATGGCCGACCCCCTCAGCTTCGACAGGCCGGCGCCCATCTGGTGCAACGCGCAGCGCTCGGGGTGCGTCATCAGTTGGCAGGCCAACGGGCCAACAGGGGCCGTGCGGGTGGCGCTGACCGTCGACGGCGCGCCTGACTGCGAGAATCGACGTCCGCGGTATGTCTACGTGCGGGCCGACGGCAAGAAGGACGGCGACGTGCGCAGCGTCCACGCCATGCAGGGGAACACCTGCTTCGTGGACATCCCGATGAGCCAGGTCGAGGGGACGCGCCTGCTGCGCTTCTCGGTACCGATGCTGACGCAGGATTCGGTGCTGATCGAGCTCCCGCTCGACGGCCTCGATGTCGACCGGCTGGCGAAGAACCGGTCCTGAGCGGTCCTCGACCGCACCAGCATGCACACGGCCCGCAATGCGGGCCGTGTGGCTTTCAACTACGGGCGGTCGACGTCAACCGCGCACCACGATGTCGTTCTTGACATCGTTGACGCCCGACACGCCGCGCGCGATGCGTTCGGCGGCCAGCCTCTCGTCCTGCGACTTCGCGAAGCCCGAGAGTTGCACCGTGCCCTTCAGCGTTTCGACGCTGATCGCCATTGCGCTGACGGTCTTGTCGGCCGCAAGCTTGGCCTTCACCTGCGTGGTGATGGTCGCGTCGTCGACGTAGGCGCCGACGGATTCCTGCTTGCGCTGCACGGCGCAGCCGGCGGTGGCGAGCAGGGCCACCGCGGTCACGGCGGCGGCGAGGATGTGACGGGTTTGCATGGTGTGACTTGCCTTCTCGAAGGTTATTGGGGAGTCCGCGTGTGATGGATCGGCGGGCGTCAGCCCTTGCTGCCGATCACCAGCTGGTTGTCGACGCTGGTCACGCCTTCGACGCTGGCCGCGAGTTGCCGTGCGCGCTCGCTGGCACCGGGGTCGGTTGCGTTGCCACGCAACACGACGCGGCCGTTGACCGTGTCGACGTCGATGCGCATGACGCTCAGCTTCGGGTCTTGCGCGATCTTGGCGTTCACTGCGGTGGTGATGGCGGCATCCTTCACCGCGTTGGCGGCGTCGGTCGTCATCTGCTCGGCCTTGCCGGCCACCTGGCCAGCGGCGGACTTGACGTCGTCCTTGAGCTCGGTGGCCTTCTTCTGCGCGCTCGCCGTCGCGGCGTCGATCCGCTCGCCGGCGGTCTGCGACTCCGGCCTGTTGCAGGCCACCAGCGCGACGGCCGACAGCAGCGCCACCAGCACGGCCGCGGCGGCGGCCCATGGTCGCATTCGGGACGGACGGGTTTCGATGAGGTTGTGCATGTGCTCTCCTTCTAGGGCCGCCTCGAAGCGGCGGCTGAGATCACGATAGGCAGCGCCCGCGACCGGCGCGATCGGAGGGTGTCGCGTCGTCGTGTCGGACAACGCCGACAGGAGAGGCGATGGCCGCCGCTCAGGCGTCGGGTGCCGAAGCCGTCGCGGCAGCGACACGCTGCGGCAGCTGCACGGTGATCGTCGTTCCCGCACCGGGCTGCGACACCAGATCGAACCGACCGCCGTGCGATACCACGCGAAAGCGCAGGCCGGCCAGGCCGCGCGACCGCTGCGGTACACGCGCGCTGTCGAAGCCGACGCCGTCGTCGCTGACGCGGATCTCGGCCAGCGGCGCGGCATCGGCGATGCGCACGTCGACGCGACGCGCCTGCGCGTACTTGGCAACGTTGGTCAATGCCTCTTGCACCACCCGATACGCCGTCAGGCGCACGTCATCGGCGAGGTCGACCTCGTCGAACGACGTCTCCAGCGCCACCTCGACGCGTCGGGCGAACTCACCGCACAGCACCTCGAGCGCGGCGGTGAGGCCCAGGTTGGTCAGCGACGACGGCTGCAGGTCTTCGATGATGCGGCGCTTCAGCGCGATGCCGGCGTCGAGCGAGCCGGCCAGCTGCGCGATGCGCTCGAGCGTCTCCGGCGGCGCGCCCTTGAGTCGCGACTTGACGCGCGCGAGCTCAAGCTTGGCTGCCGTCAGCAGGCCACCGAGCTCGTCGTGCAACTCGCGTGCGAGGCGGCCGCGCTCGTCCTCGCGCACCGACTGCAGGTGCCGCGCGAGCTCGGTGAGATCGCGCGTGCGGCGCTCGACCTCCTGCTCCAGACGATCGCGCTCGTGGCGCAGCTGCGCGCGCTGCTCCTCGCGGGCGGCGTCGAGCGAGCGCGCCTGGCGCACCGCCCAGGCCAGCAGCAGCAGACCGCTGAGCACCAGCACGGCGATGCCGACGCGGCTGACCAACAGCGTGTTGACCAGGTCGCGCCGCGCGTAGGCGAGCTTGATGTCCTCCTGCGCCACCATGTCGTCGATGCGCTGATCGAGCGCCCGCATGTGGTCGCGCCCGATGCCCGTCTTCACCACCTCGAGCGCGCCCAGCACGCTGCCGGCGTCGAACAGGCCGACGGTGGTGCGCAGTTCGGACATCTTGCGGCGCGCCAGGTCTTCGATCTCGCCCACCTGGTTCGCGCTCGCGGGGTCGTCGGCGAACATCGTCCTGATGCGAGCGATCTGTGCCTCCAGCTGCACCTGCGCCTGTTCGAACGGCTCGCGGTACTCGCGCTGGCCCGTCAGCAGGTAGCCACGCTGTCCGGCCTCGGCTGATTGCAGCAGCAGCTGCAGCCGCCTCACCTCGGTGCGCCGCTGCAGGATGTCGTCGGCGCTCGCGATGCCGGCCGCCGCACGGTGAAAGCCGAGCTCGTTGATCAGCAGGAACCCCAACGCCACCGCCATCACGAGCGGCACGGTCCAGCGCCGCCGCACCAGGCCGTCCAGCGAATCGGTGAAGCTCAGGGCCATCGCGGCTGCTCGTACACTGCCGCGGGTGCCGAGCCGGCACGCCAGGGACCTGCATGATCAGAGTCGGCATCGTGGATGATCACGCGATCGTCCGCAGCGGATTGAAGCAGTTCATCGGCGACCAGGTCGACCTGCGGGTGACCGGTGAGGCCGGCGACGGCGCGGGCGCGCTGCAGCTGGCGCGCGCGGGCGAGGTCGACGTGCTCGTGATGGACCTCGCGATGCCCGATCAGAGCGGGGTCGACGCGCTGGCCGCGATCAAGGCCCGGTTCCCGGAGCTGCCGGTGCTGATCCTGAGCGGCTATCCCGAGGCGCACTACGCCACCACGTTGCTGCGCCAGGGTGCCAGCGGCTACCTCAACAAGGAATGCGACCCCGAGGAGATCGCCACCGCGATCCGCACCGTGGCGCGCGGGCGCCGCTACATCACCCCGGCGGTGGCCGAACTGCTGGCCGATCAGGTGAGCGGCGGCGGCGACCGGCCGCCGCACGAGTCGCTGTCGGAGCGCGAGCTGCAGGTGTTCCTGCGGCTGGCGCGCGGCGAGACCGTCGGCGACATGGCCGCGGCGATGACGCTGAGCGTCAAG
The DNA here is from genome assembly GCA_035499355.1 of Burkholderiaceae bacterium. GTDB lineage: Bacteria > Pseudomonadota > Gammaproteobacteria > Burkholderiales > Burkholderiaceae_C > JAEUPI01. The sequence goes on from DATJYZ010000181.1 coordinate 5,731, forward strand.
ACGGTCAGCACCTATCGCACCCGCGTGCTCGAGAAGCTGAAGCTGCACACCAACAGCGACCTCACGTACTACGCGTTGAAGAATGGCCTGATCCAATGAATCGCGCCGGGTTGGCGTCAGGCGCCGGGCACCGGGCGCGACGCCGCCGCGTCGGCCAGAGCGATGCAATGCTCGACCAGCGCGTCGATCTCGCCGGACTTGTCGAACACCCGGCTGGCGCCAAGCGCGAGCGCGCGGCGCCGGATCTCGTCGGTGGCGTAGTTGGTCAACACCACCCGCTCGGCAGCGCGGCCACCGTGCTGCAGCGCGCGCAGCACGTTCAGGCCCGTGCCGTGGCGCAGGAAGATGTCGACGATCGCGATGTCGCATTCGTGCTTTGGGTCGGCCAGCCAGGCCAGCGCGCCGGCTTCGTCCTCGGCCGTGCCAACGACCTTCAGCGACACCATCTCCTCGAGGGCAGCGACCAGGCTGTCGCGGATGACCGCACTGTCTTCGACGATGAATGCCTTCAACGAGCCCATGCTCCGGTCGCCCGCCACGCCACGACGCTGCCCTCGACGAGGGTGCGGTCGGGCCGCGTATCAGTGTGCAACGGCGAGGCGTGGCGCGGGATCGGGCAAACGCGGTCCGCGTTGTAGGACACGTCCGACACGCCGGCGCACAGGACTGCACGGTGCACCATGCGCCGCGGGATTCGGCGCTCGAGCGTCGTGCGCTCAGGCGCGATCGCCAAGTTCGGGCACCCGGATCTCGCAGCTGATGCCGCGCGTGCCGTTCTCGCGCCAGTGCACCTCGCCGCCGAGCAGCTTGACCCGCTTTCGGATGCCGCCGAGCCCAAGCCCGTGCGCCCAGGTGTCGGGCCGGCGGCCGGCGCCGTCGTCACTGACCAGCAGCACGAAACGGCCGCGCTGGTAGTGCGCCGACACCGACACCCGCGACGCGCGCGCATGCACGATCACGTTGTTGATCAGCTCGCGCAGCATGCGTGTCAGCGCCGACCACTGCACGACGCTCAGATTGATGTCGCGATCGAAGTCGAACGACCAGTCGAGCTCGCAGTGCGCGGCGTCGAGCCGCTGCGTGATGTCGGCCTTCCACTCGGCACCGGCGTGTGACAGCAGGTGCGACGACGCCGCCAGGCCGCGTGTCAGCGTCTTGAGATCCTGCAGCGTGTGGCGCAGGTAGTCCTCCATCTCGGGGCTCTGTGCCTTGTACATCAGCGTCAGCAGGCGCGCGCCGATGTCGTCGTGCAGGTCCTGCGCGATGCGCGCGCGCTCCTCGTTGCGCCCTTGCTCGACCGCGCGGTCGAACGCCACCGCGCGCACCATCTGCTCGAGCACGCGGTCGGTCAGCCGCGCGTCTTCGCGCGTGAACATGCGGCGGCCGCGGCGCGCGAAGCGCAGCACCAGCGAGCCGCGCGGCTGCAGCTCGTCGGCCACGCCGGGCAGCCGCGGCAGCGGCACCAGCATGGTCGAGCCGTCGCCCACCACGCGGGTCGACGACGACGAACGCGTGGTATGGCCGAGCTCCAGCGGCTCGAACAGCTCGCCGAGCAGCCGCGCGAAGTGCTCGGTGTGATCGCCGGCGGAGGTCTCGATCTCGCGGGCCGTGCGGTACAGACCCTCGAACATGCGCTCGGTGGTCAGCATGTTGCTGCCCATCAGCAGGTTCAGCATCCACTGCCGCGCGCCGGCGTACAAGCCGAGCGCCAGGAACAGCGCCAGTGTGTGCGACGTGAACTGGCTCATCGGCATCACGGCGACGAACAGCAGGTCGAGCGACGTCGCCACCGCGCTGATGCCGGCCAGCAGCGTGAACTCGCGCATCACCTGCTGCGAGCGCGAGAGGAACGGCACCAGCATCAGCGCCGAAGCCTGGAACACGTACCAGATCAGCGAGCCCGGGCCGGCGGCGAAGCGCTGCACGTCGGCGTTGCCTTGCGACAGCGCCACCGTCAGCGTCAGCAGCAGCAGGATCGCCAGCACCGCCAGGCTCAGGCGCCGCATCACGATGGCCATCGGGTGCGGGGTCAGACGGTACGACCACACCAGCAGCAGCCAGCCGGCGGCGAAGTAGCTGAGCTGCAGCCCTTGCGTCCACCACCACAGCCGGGGCACCGGGTTGAACGCTACGGTCGCGATGAAGCCGATGCCTACCGCCCATGAGGTGACGGCGATCAGCCCCTGGTAGGGCAACCGTCGCGGGTAGACGCTGAGCGCATGCACGCTCGCCGCGCCGGTGACGACGTCGCACGACACGCGCAACCACAGGTCCAGCGGCGCGAGCTGGGCCGGGAACTCGAAGCCGGGCAAGGTGTCGAGGCCGATCAGCAGGAGGTGCGTCGTCTGCGCCGCGGCGGTCAGCCCGAACAGCAGGTTGCGCTCGTCGGGCTGCACCAACACCACCACGGCCCCGGTGAGGTAGAACACCAGCGCCAGCGCCGTCATCAGCCAGAACACCGAGCCCAGGCCGGCATAGCCGCGCACCGCGGTGCGCACCTCGACCGGCGCCGCCGACTCGGCGAACTTGAGCATGACGCTGCCGTCGCGCAATGCGCTGGCATATGCTGCGCCATGCGCCAGCTGCTGCTCGCGCAGCGTGTCGTCGACCACCCAGCGGGGCGAGCGGCGCGCCAGCAACACCTCGGGTGGCAGGAGGCGGCCGTCGGCCAGCACCACGCCGACGAAGGTCTCGCCGATGTGGGCCCTCAGGTTGGCGTCGCCGGCGCTGTCGAGCACCATCTGACCGGTGGCGTTGGTACGCCAGCCGGCGTCGATGTGCGGCGAGCCCGACAGCGTGCGCAGCAGCGTGAACAGGCCGACGCAGCCAAGCAGCGCCAGCACCACCAGCGCGCGCCGGCGCCAACCGAGCCAGCGCGCAGCCACGATGCCGCGCTCGTCGGCGTCGAAGGTCTGCGGCAGCACCGACGAGCCGGTATTGGCGAAACCGCTGCTCGGTGCGTCGTGCGCGGCGGCGCTGTCGGCCGCCAGCGCTGGCGTCAGGCCCGCATCGCGCGCCGCCGCCACATCAGACCAGACCTTGCTTCGTTGCCAGCACCGCCGCCTCGGCACGGCTGGACACGTTGAGCTTCTTGTAGATGGACTTGATGTGGTCGTTGACGGTGAACCACTTGATGCCCATCAGGTTGGCGATCTCCTTGATCGTGAAGCCCTTGCTGAGGTAGGTGAGCACCTCGTTTTCGCGCGGCGTCAGGCGCTCGTGGTCGGGGGTCTTCTCGATCGGCACCGGGCGGCTGGTCACCAGCTCGGCCGGGCGGCTGAAGCCGGAGTCGGGCAACTCGCCGCGCTGGCTGTCGCGAAAGTGATTGAGCAGCCGCCGCGCGATCGCCGGCGACAGCGGCGGCTGGCCGCGCACGATCTTCTGCAGCTCCTCGACCAGCACCTCGAAGCGGTCTTCCTTCAGCAGGTAGCCGTCGGCGCCGCGCTGCAGCGCCGGGAACAGGTGGTCGTCGTCGGAGTACAGCGTGGTGACGATCTTGGTGGCGGGGTACTGCGACAGCTCGGCCAGCAGCTCCATGCCGTTGCCGTCGGGCAGCTCCAGGTCCACCAGCACGAGGCGGAACGGGTCGACGCCGTGCAGTCCCTGCGCACCGCCGGTCAGATTGATCTGGCGGCGCGCGCTTTCGAGATCGCCGGCCTCGGTGATCGTCAGCGTGTCGCTGAAGCTCTCGCGCACCACGCGGCACAGGAAGCTGCGTGCCACCGGATTGTCTTCGACGATGAGAACCTTGACCGCCATGGCAACTCTCGCGTGCAGCGGATCGTAGCGCAGAAGGGCACGCGTGAGGACGGCCGCGCGGCCGCGACGTCACCCCGCAAAGGGACGCTAACCCATGCTTACCCGTTGACCAGGACGATCTTGCCCAGCGCCTGCCGCGAGGCCATGCGGGCGTAGGCGTCGTGCAGTTTCGACATCGGCAGCACCTGGTCGATCACCGGCTTGACCTTGCCTTGCGCATACCACTGCGCCAACGCCTGCATCTGCTGACCGCTGACGGCCGGCTCGCGGCGCACGAAGTCGCCCCAGAACACGCCGACCACCGAGGCGCCCTTGAGCAGCGTGAGGTTCAGCGGCAGCGCCGGGATGCCGCCCTGCGCGAAGCCGATCACCAGGTAGCGGCCGCGCCAGGCGATGGAGCGGAAGCTGGGCTCGGCAAGGTCGCCGCCCACCGGGTCGTAGATGACGTCCGGGCCCTTGCCATCGGTGTGCTGCTTGAGCGCCTCGCGCAGGTTCTCGCTGCCGTAGTTGATGGCGGCGTCGGCACCGAGCTTGAGGCACAACTCGCACTTGGCCTGGCTCGACACGCCGGCGATCACGCGTGCACCGGCGGCCTTGGCGATCTGCAGCGCCGCGGTGCCGACGCCCCCGGCGGCGCCGAGCACGAAGACGGTCTCGCCGCGTTGTAGCGCGGCGCGATCGATCAGCGCGTGGTACGACGTGCCGTAGGTGAGCACGAAGGCGGCGGCGTCCTCGAAGGAGAAGCCCGGCGGCAGCGGCTGCACACGTGCCGCCTCGACCACCGCATGGGTGCCAAAGCCGCCGATGCTGCCGACCACCCCCACGCGCATGCCCACCTGCAGACCCTTGACCTCCGGGCCGACGGCGTCGACCACGCCGGCGTACTCCGAACCCGGCACGAATGGCGGATCGGGCTTGAACTGGTACTTGTTCTGCACGATCAGGATGTCGGGGAAGTTCAGGCTCGCGGCCTTGATCGCCACGCGCACCTGCTTCGGGCCCGGCTCAGGCGTAGGCACCTCCTGCCAACGGACCGCGTCGACACCGGTGGGTTGTTCGCAAAGCCAGGCATGCATGGGGGTCTCCGTCGTGCAGTCTTCGATCGACGTGGGCCAGCATGATACGCACGCTGGCACAACGGGTCGGCACTCGCGCAGGCTGCCTACAATGCCCCGTCCCATGCGCATCCTGATCGCCAACGACGATGGCTACCTCGCCCCCGGACTCGCCGCGCTGGTGCAGGCCTGTCAGGGTCTCGGCGAGATCGACGTCGTCGCGCCCGAGAGCAACGCCAGCGGCACCTCCAACGCGCTGACGTTGAACCGGCCGCTCAACGTGTTCGTCGCCGATGGCGCGGCGCAACGCGGCTTTCGGGTCGTCAACGGCACGCCGTCGGATTGCGTGCACGTCGCGCTGACCGGCTTGCTCGAGCGGCACCCCGACCTCGTGGTGTCGGGCATCAACAACGGCGCCAACATGGGCGACGACACGTTGTACTCGGGCACGGTGGCCGCGGCGATGGAAGGCTACCTGTTCGGCGTCCCGGCGATCGCGTTCTCGCAGGTCGACAAGGGCTGGCAACATCTCGATGCCGCGGCGCGCACCGCGCGTGCGGTGATCGAGCGCGCAATGGCGACGCTGCGCGAGCGCACCGGGCCGTGGCTGCTCAACGTCAACATTCCCAATCGCGCGGATGCGCCGACGCTGCCACGGGTGGTCACCCGTCTGGGCCGGCGGCACGCCAGCGAGCCGGTGATCCGACAGGTCAACCCGCGCGGCGAGACCATCTACTGGATCGGTCCGGCCGGCAGTGCGCGCGAGGCGGGCGAAGGCACCGACTTCCATGCCGTGAGCCGGGGCCAGGTGTCGATCACGCCGCTGCAGGTGGACCTGACCGACCATGCGGCACTGACGACATGGCAGGCGCGGGTGGGCGACGCGTGAGCGTGCGCGACCAACCGAAGCGCGCGCGGCCGTGTCGCGCGAGCCAGCACCGCTGGCGGAGGGTGTGGTGAGCGAACGCCGGCGCGCTGCGCCGTTTCCGCTGCCGCTGGCGAGCCTGTCGGGCGCCGCCGATCGTGGGCGCCACACCTTGCAGCCGCAACGTCCATTGCGCGAGGCTGCGCTCGACGCACGCGCCCGTGCCACGCCGAGCGGTGTCGGGCTCGATTCGGCCCAGGTGCGCCAGCGCATGGTGCAGCGTCTGCACGCGCAGGGCATCCGCCATGATGGCCTGCTGCGCGCGCTGCAGAGCGTGCCGCGGCACAACTTCATCGACAGCGCACTGGCAGCGCAGGCCTACGAGGACACCAGCCTGCCGATCGGCCATGGCCAGACGATCTCCAAGCCATCGGTGGTGGCGCGCATGATCTCGCTGCTGCTGGCCGGCCCGGCGGCGCGCGCGCGCGGCGGGCTCGGCAAGGTGCTCGAGGTCGGCACCGGCTGTGGCTACCAATGCGCGCTCCTGGCCCAACTCGCCGATTCGGTGGTGTCGATCGAGCGCGTGCGCGACCTGTTCGACAAGGCGCGGGCGCAGCTGATGCCATTGCGGCTCGATCGCGTGCGCCTGGTGCACGGCGACGGCCTGCGCGGCCACGCGCCGAATGCGCCGTACCACAGCATCGTCGCGGCCGCGGTCGGTGACGAGCCGGCGCCGGCGTGGCTGCAGCAGCTGGCCCTCGGCGGCCGGCTGATCGCACCGGTGCGCAGTGGCGCGGCGCAGGTGTTGGCGGTGGTCGACCGGGAACTCGACGGCTACCGGCGTGTCGATCTCGAACCGGTTCACTTTGTCCCTCTAAAATCCGGCGTCGACTGACCTTCGAAGGGCACACGACTTGATGGCAAGCCTTCGTGCGCGCTGTGCGCAGCCTCGCGGCGTGACTCGTGCGGCGGTGCGCGATGCGCAGGTCCGCGAGGTGCTGCGCAAAGGTCTCGCATGGGCCGTGGTGTGCCTGGCTGCGGGCTGCTCCACATCGCGCCCGCCGGCGCCGGTGGAAGAGCGCTCGCCGGCGGGGCGACCGGCCGCCGCCGCGGTACCGACGCCGCCGGCCGTGCCGGCCACAGGCGCCGTGACTGCTCCGGCAACGCCGGGCGGTGCGGCGACGCTCCCCGACGGTGCCTTGCCCAAGCCGGGTGCAGAGAATGCGGGCAAGCCCGGCTACTACACGATCAAGCCCGGCGACACGCTGATCCGAGTCGGCCTCGAGACGGGGCAGAACGCGCGCGATATCGCGCGCTGGAACAACATTGAGAACCCCAATTCGCTCGAAGTGGGGCAGGTGATCCGCGTCGTGCCGCCCGGCACCGATCCAGCGGCGACGGCCGCACGCGGTGTTAACAACGCGCGCGTCGAGGCGCGCCCGCTCGATGCCAAGCCGGCACCGGCGGCGTCGGCCGCCGGCACCACCACGGTACCGCCTTTGCCCAGCGCCCCTTCGGTCGCCGCGCCTGCCGCGGTGGCGGCGGCGACACCCGCACCTGCGGCCAGCCCGCCGGCCACGCGGGACCCCGACGACGAGGTGAACTGGGCCTGGCCCGCTGCCGGCCCGGTGATCGGCAACTTCGACGAGGCCAAGAGCAAGGGCCTGACCATCAGCGGCAAGGCCGGCGATCCGGTGCTTGCCGCCGCCGACGGCCGCGTGGTCTACGCCGGCTCGGGCCTGCGCGGCTACGGCAACCTGGTGATCGTCAAGCACAACAACACCTACCTCACCGCGTACGCGCACAACCAGACGCTGCTGGTGAAGGAAGACCAGGTGGTGCGGCGCGGCCAGAAGATCGCCGAGATGGGATCGAGCGACGCCGACCGTGTGCAGCTGCACTTCGAGATCCGGCGCCAGGGCCGGCCGATCGATCCTGCGCGGCTCTTGCCACCGCGTTGAGCCGGCGTCGCATCATCGGGTGCAACGCGGCTCCGCGCGTGCGCTGAACCAGCGGACTTTTCATGATGCCGGGCTGGCCTGTCCTCACGTTCGACATCGAGACCATTCCCGACGCGGCCGGATTGCGCGTGCTGCGCGGCAGCGACCCCTCGGTGAGCGACGAGCAGGTGCTGGCGCAGGAGCTGGCGCAGCGCGCTGCCGAGAACCGCAGCGACTTCCTGCCCCACCACCTGCAGCGCGTGGTCACCATCTCGTGCGTCTACCGCGGCGCCGATGGCCTGCGCGTGCACTCTTTCGTCGACCGGTCGGGGCGCAGCGGTACTTCGGAAGAGGGCCGGATCGTGCAGCAGTTCTTCTCCACCATCGACAAGCGCGTGCCGCAGCTGGTGAGCTGGAACGGCGGCGGCTTCGATCTGCCGGTGCTGCACTACCGCGGCCTGATGCACCACGTGGTGGCCGGCAAGTACTGGGACCTGGGCGAAGACGACCGTGAGTTCAGGTACAACAACTACATCTCGCGCTACCACCACCGCCACCTCGACCTGATGGACCTGCTGGCGCTGTACCAGCCGCGCGCCAACGCACCGCTGGATGCGATGGCCAAGCTGTGCGGGCTTCCGGGCAAGCTGGGCATGGACGGCTCGGCCGTGCATGCGGCGTGGCTCGAAGGCCGCGTCGACGACATCCGCCGCTATTGCGAGACCGACGTGATGAACACCTATCTGCTGTACTGCCGCTACCAGCTGATGCGCGGTGGCCTCACGAGCGCCGAGCACGCGCAGGAGGTGGCGATGGTGCGCGACACGCTGGCGGCCGATGGCGAGCCGCATTGGCGCGAGTACCTCGCGGCGTGGCCGGCACCCTAGCCCGGCAAACTGGCGGGGTGCGCCCGCGAGGTCAGCGTTTCCCAGGGGTTTTGCATGCGGGGCCGGGCGCTAGCATGCGGCGCACCGAACACCATGCCGAACCTCTGGAACATCGACCGCCTGCAGCCGGGTCCCGACCGTACCGTGCCCGGCGACACGCTGCCGGCGATGTTCTGGCACGCGGTGGCGGCGCGCGGCGACCGCACCTGGCTGCGCCAGAAAGACCTCGGCCTGTGGAGCTGCTGGAGCTGGAACGACGCCGCCGACGCAGTGCGTGAGGTCGCGCACGGCCTGATGGCGCTGGGCCTCGAGCGCGGCCAGACGGCGTCGATCCTGTCCAACACGGTGGTCGAGTGGGTGCTGTGCGACCTCTCGGTGCTGTCGTGCGGCGCCGTCTCCAACGGCATCTACCCCACCGATTCGGCGGCCCAGGTGCAGTACCTGTGCGAAGACTCGCGCACGGTGGTGCTGTTCGTCGAGGACGACGAACAGCTCGACAAGGCGCTGCAGGCGAGCGAGCGGCTGCCGCTGCTGCGCAAGATCGTGGTGTTCGACATGGAGGGGCTGGCGGACTTCGAGCATCCGCTGGTGACGAGCCTCGACGCGCTGCGCGCCCAGGGGCGCGAGCATCTGGCGCAATGCCCGGGGTTGGTCGAGCAACGCGTCGCTGCGCTGCAGCCCGACGACCTGGCGATCCTGGTCTACACCTCGGGTACCACCGGCAAGCCCAAGGGGGCGATGCACCTGCACGGCGCGCTGGCCTGGACCGTGCGCCATGCCGCGCTGGTGCTGCCGCAGGTGGAGGGCGACGAACGCATGTGCTTTCTGCCGCTGTGCCACATCGCCGAGCGCATGATCGGCGAGTTCTCGTCGATCTATGCAGGCTCGATCCTGAACTTCGTCGAAAACCCCGACACCGTGCCCGAGAACGTGCGCGAGATCGCGCCGACCATCTTCTTCGCCGTGCCGCGGGTGTGGGAGAAGTTCTATTCGGCGGTGACGATCGCGATCAAGGAGGCTGGCCGGCTGCAGCAGTGGGCCTATGCCTGGGCGATCGGCGTCGGCGGCAACGTCGCCGACCGCGTGCTCGAGCGCCGGCCGGTGCCGGCCTGGCTGAAGGCGCAGTTCATGCTGGCGCGCTGGCTCGCGCTCGACAACGTGCGCAGGCTGGTGGGCATCCATCGCGCACGCTACCTGCTCACCGGCGCGGCGCCGATCGCGCCGGACCTGATCCGCTGGTACCTCGCGCTGGGCGTGCCGATGCTCGAGGGCTGGGGCATGACCGAGACCACCGGCCTGGGCATCATCAATCGGCCGCATGCGATGCGCATCGGCACCATCGGCACGCCGGCCGATGGCGTGCAGGCGCGCATCGACCCTGCAAGCGGCGAGATCCAGGTGCGCGGCCGGAACGTGTTCGCCGGCTATCTGAATCAGCCGGAGAAGACCGCCGAGACGATCGATCCCGATGGCTGGCTGCACACCGGCGACGTCGGCACCGTCGACGCGGAAGGCTACTTCCGCATCACCGACCGCATGAAGGACATCATCATCACGGCGGGCGGCAAGAACATCACGCCCAGCGAGTGGGAGAACGAGCTCAAGTTCAGCCCCTACGTGACCGACGCGGTGGTGATCGGCGACAAGCGGCCGTACCTGACGGCGCTGGTGATGATCGATCAGGAGAACGTCGAGCGCTTCGCGCAGGAGCGCGACGTGCCGTTCTCCAACTATGCCAGCCTGACGCGGGCCCCCGAGATCCGCGCGCTGATCGAAGGCGAGATCGACAAGGTCAACAAGAAGTTCGCGCGCGTCGAGCAGATCAAGCGCTTCCACCTGCTCGAGACGCAGCTGACGGCCGAGGACGAGGAGCTGACGCCGACGATGAAGCTCAAGCGCAAGCTGGTGCACGCCAAGTACGCGCCGCAGATCGACGCCATGTATCAATGACAACTGCCAGGAGACACCCATGAAATTCCTTGCCGCCGCCTTCGCCGTCACCGCGTTGGCTGCCAGTACGGCATCCGCCCAGCAGCAGGGCGTGACCAAGGACGAGATCGTGATCGGCTCGATCCAGGACCTGTCGGGCCCGATCGCGGGCTTCGGCAAGCAGGTGCGCTACGGCATGATGCTGCGGGTCGACGAGATCAACGAGCAGGGCGGCATCAACGGCCGCAAGGTCAGGCTGATCGTCGAGGACGCCGCCTACGATCCCAAGCGCGCGGTACTGGCAGCGCAGAAGCTCGTCAACCAGGACAAGATCTTCATGATGCTGGCGCACATCGGGACGGCGCCCAACCTGGCGGCGATGCCGGTGCAGTTCGAGAAGAACGTCATCAACTTCATGCCGGTGACCGCGGCGCGCGAGATGTACGAGCCGCTGCACCGCCTGAAGTACTCGTTCGCGGTGCCGTACTACGACCAGATGCTGGTGATGCTGCCCAAGATGGTCAAGGACAAGGGCGCGAAGAAGGTGTGCGCCATCTACCAGGACGACGAGTTCGGCCTCGAGGTGGTGCGCGGCGCCGAGGCGGGCCTCAAGAAGATCAACATGGAGATGGCCGAGAAGACCAGCTACAAGCGCGGCGCGACCGATTTCTCCTCGCAGGTGGCGCGCATGAAGGCCGCCAACTGCGACCTGGTGGTGATGGGCACCATCATCCGCGAGACGATCGGCACCATCGCCGAGGCGCGCAAGACCGGCTTCAACCCGACGTTCCTCGGCTCGAGCGCGTGCTACACCGAGCTGATCCACAAGCTCGGCGGGCCGGCGATGAACGGCCTGTACGCCGCCATGGGTACGCAACAGCCCTACCTCGACGAAGCGTCGCAGCCGATCCGCTTCTGGGCCAACAAGTACAAGACCAAGTTCAACGAGGACCCGGCCGTGTTTTCGGCCTACGGCTACATCATCGTCGACGCGTTCGCCCGCGCCGCCGCCAAGGCCGGCCCCAACCTCACCACCGACACCTTCATCAAGGCGATGGACACGATGGTGATTCCGCAGGACATGTTCGGCAGCGCCGAGGCCACCTACGGTCCGAAGAAACATCTGGGCAGCGACGCGTCGCGGCTGTCGCAGATCGTCGACGGCAAGTGGAAGGTCATCTCCGACTACGTGACACCCTGAACTGGTGAACCCCGGCCGCCTGGCGGCCGCCCCCCCAAAAGGCTACCAAGCCGGACCGGGAAACCCGGATCCGGTTTCGCGCGCCAACCCGCAGCCCGTTCCACTGGCTACCTTCGGCAGCCGGTCCCCTGCCGGGGACGCCTACCTGCGCGTGGTGCGCTGCCGATAATCGCCGCATGCACGAAGGCGAAGAGTGGCTGCAAGTGGAATCGCTCGACCTCGACGGGCAGGGCGTCGCGCATCGCGCCGACGGCAAGGTGGTGTTCATCGAGGGCGCGCTGCCCGGTGAGCGCGTGCAGGTGTCGGTGTCGCGGCGCAAGAAGCAGTGGGAGCAGGGGGCGCTGAGCGCGCTGCAACGCGAGAGTTCGCAGCGCGTGGCGCCGCCCTGCCCGCACTTCGGGCTGCACGCGCAGGCCTGCGGTGGCTGCAAGATGCAGCACCTTCAGCCGGCGGCCCAGGTGGCGGCCAAGCAGCGCGTGCTGGAGGACGACCTCCTGCATCTGGCCAAGGTGGTGCCGCAACGCGTGTTGCGGCCGTTGCAGGGGCCGCCGTGGGGCTATCGCCAGCGGGCGCGCCTTTCGGTGCGGTACGTGGCGAAGAAGGCGACGGTGCTGGTGGGGTTTCACGAGCGCAAGTCGCGCTACGTGGCGGACATGACCCAGTGTGCCGTGCTGCCGCCTGCAGTGAGCGCGCTGCTGCCGGCGCTGCGCGAACTGATTGGCGCCATGGCCGCACGCGATCGCCTGCCGCAGATCGAGCTGGCCATGGGTGACGACGTCTGCGCGCTGGTGCTGCGCCACCTCGATCCCCTCGCGGATGCCGACCGCGGGCGGTTGCGCGGCTTTGCGCGAGAGCACGGCGTGCAGTGGTGGCTGCAGCCGGCCGGCCCCGACAGCGCGCTGCCGCTCGATCCGGATGGCGAGGTGTTGACCTACCGGCTCCCGGAGTTCGGGCTGACGATGCCGTTTCGCCCCACCGACTTCACCCAGGTGAACCTCGGCATCAACCGCGTGCTGGTCTCGCAAGCGGTGCGCTACCTCGATCCGGCGCCCGACGATCGCGTCATCGACTGGTTCTGCGGTCTGGGCAACTTCACGCTCGCACTGGCGCGGCGCGCGACTTCGGTGCTCGGCATCGAAGGCAGCGCCAAGCTGGTGCAACGCGCGCGCGACAACGCGGTTGCCAACGGGCTTGCCGAGCGCGCCTCGTTCGTCGAACGCAACCTGTTCGAGCTGACGGCCGCGGACCTCGGCGCGCTGCCGCCGGCGCAGCGCTGGCTGATCGATCCGCCGCGCGAAGGCGCGTTCGCGCTGGCCAAGGCCGCGGCAGAGCTGGCGCAGCCCGGCGCCGCATGGCGCGCGCCGTCACGCATCGCCTACGTCA